>NZ_BBWS01000042.1:0-229334 GCF_001463925.1 Aureimonas sp. N4
GCCGTGAAAGCGCGCCTCCGCCGCGTGAACCGCTTAAAGTAGATGATCGAATGGCTCAGCGACGACGGCTCCGGCACTATCGCCGGCGAACCAAGCACTTGGCACGCGACGCCGGACCGGACCTTGGGGTCGCGCCCGTGGAGAACCCGGAATTCAACGGCATGGCCAAGGCCATCGCGCGCATGATCGAGCGCGATTATGTCCACGTCTCGTGCCTTCCGAATGCTCGAACCGTCATCGATACCGTGCCGATCTGGTTCGAACACGACGATACCGCTCACCCGCACAAGGCGCTCGGTATTCTCTCACTGCGCGAGTTCATTGCGCCCCGACAAGCCCCCTGATCCTGTCGGGTCGTTCCGGACATTAAAAATTCTCTGTTCGGCCTGCCTATCATATAGGTCGCTTTACGAAACTCCATGTCACCTGCCTTCCATTTGGGTTTCGAGCGGACATGTAATCCACTTGAATAGCGGACGTGTCGCCTGCGGGACGCCGCTGCCGTTTCGAGGCCAGACGATGTTCCTCGACGCTCAGGCAAACGGGTCTGGCAGGGCAGGCCCTGTGCTACCAGCTCGCCGCGAGGGCGGAGAAAATCAGATGGGGGGCGAGAACGTGAGTACCGTAATCAATCGATCCGATGATGCCAATGATATGCTGGCGAGACGGTTGCGCGCCGCAGGCTCCCTCAGCACGATGGACGAGGTGATGCTGTCGCGTTTGCATTGGGATGTTGTCGACATTCCCGCAAAGACCGACTTCCTCAACGAGGGAGATCGGCCGAACCGATGCTGCCTGTTGATCGATGGTCTGATCATCCGCTCCAACTTCACACAGGCCGGCGAACGGCAGATCCAATCCGTTCATATTCCCGGTGATATGCCGGACCTCCAGAGTCTCCATCTCAAGCAGATGGATCACTATATCGGAACCGTTTCCCCTTGTAGGGTGGCGTTCATCAGCCACGATGCCATTTTATGCACGCTTGAACGATCCAAGGATCTGACTGCTCGGTTTTGGCGTGAGACGCTGATCGACGCGGCTCTCTATCGCGCCATCATCGTGCGCAACGCGCGCCTTGGATCAACCGAGCGGCTGGCACATTTCATCTGCGAGATGTGGTGCCGCTTCGATGCGGTTGGGCTGACCGACGCTTCCGGCTTTCCCTTTGCGATGACACAGGAAATGGTGGGTCAAGTTCTCGGGCTCAGCATCGTGAGCGTGAACCGATCCATGCAAATGCTTCGTGCGGAGGGTCTTGTGGTCTGGGATCGTGGTCGCATCGACATTCTGGATTGGAATCGGCTGGCTGGTCTCGGACAGTTCGACCCGACCTTCCTTCATCTCAACGATTGATCGGACCGCAAGACGTCTCTAACGGAAGTGCGCTCGATCGGGCCGAACACAGCGGCTTGACACGGGGCCTGCGGATTGACTCGGCCGCGTCCCCACGTCAGACAAAGGGTTCATTCGGACGATTTTCATGCGCGATTATTATACGATCACGGAGCTGACTCGCGAGTTCGACATCTCGACGAGGACGATCCGTTTCTACGAGGACGAAGGGCTGATCGCGCCGATCCGGCGCGGGCGCACGCGTCTGTTTCGCCATTCGGATCGTCATCTTTTGCGCATGATCCTGCGCGGAAAGCGCCTCGGATTTTCGATCGCGGAGATCCGCGAGATCATGGGGATGTACAAGACGCCGCCGGGCGAAGCGGGACAGTTGCGGGCCATCGTCAAGCGTGTGGCGGACAAGCGCTCGGAACTTGAACAGAAGCGCCGCGATATCGAGGATTTACTGGCCGAACTGGATCAGGCGGAAGAAGCCTGCCTGACGCGTATGGCCGAACTCGGAATTTCTCCTTCCAGCTGAGTTCGCGCGCCCGGGGCGATGCGGGCGCAACGACGCCCTATGGCTGCGCGTTGAACGAACAATAATTGACGGTCTCGCTGACGCGGCCCGTTTCGGCCTCGGTTAACTGGCTTCGAAGAAGCCGATCCAGCAGCTGCGCCTCTTGAAGCTTCTGTTGCACGCATCCGCAATAAGCCACACAGAAACTGGCATCCCGGTCTCTCTCGCAGGTCTGGCGGCAGCTTTGCTGAAAGGCCGCAGTCTGATCCGGCGGGGCGATGAAGGCCGCGGCGGCGACCACACCGATCGATATCGGCTGGTGCAGGAGATAGAACAGAAGGGAATGTCGCCCGAGCTTCGAAAGGGGCCATAAGGGGCGGACCGCGCCATTCAGTCCCTCCAGCTTCTTCCAGATGCCAAACCGAGCGAAGGCCTGAGCGATCGCCATGCCGATCAGGATCGGCCCGAACCAGGGAAAGAGAGGAACGAAATCGTTGGAAAGCGGTGGATGCGCTGAAAAGCCGATCCACGCCAACCATCGACTGTCCGTCAACGGGGTCGTAAAAATGAGGGGGAGCGCGATGACGGCTGCGGCCATGGCTGCCGTCAGCCAGAAGGGCAGCCGTAGAAAGGTAAGCGCCAGCAGGCTTCCTAACGCGATGAGATGCAGGATGCCGAAAAACACGAAGCCTTGGGGCGTGAAGGCCAGCGTGGCCGCTGTGATGGCGGCTGCACCCGCGGCGATCTGAAAACAGCGTTTGCGAAACGATGGCCAGCGAATGCCCTCGCCATGGGCCAGAACGAGACCGACGCCAACGAGGATCAGGAAGCTGGAGGCGATCGCTCTGGCGAAAAGCTTCCAGCCGCCCACCTGAGCATAGCCTGGCGGCAGATAACCGAAAAACTCCAGATCCCAGGTGAAATGGTACACGAGCATCGCGATGAGCGCGCAGCCGCGCGCCACGTCGAGACATTCGATCCGGCCGATCGCTCTGTTTTGCGATGTCGTCATGACGCTTCCACTGGTTCGCTGCCCGTTTCGCCTATCTCAATCCAAGATCAAAGGCGACCCGCATAGCGGACAGCCTGACGCCGAAAGAGATCCACGTATGAAGATGATCGAAGCATCGGGCGCTCGTATTCCCGCCCTGGGATTTGGAACCTACAAACTCACCGGCGATCTTTGCGTCCGAATGGTGGAGAAAGCGATAGAAGCCGGTTATCGGCATATCGATACCGCGCGAATGTATGGCAACGAGCGCGAGGTCGGGCAGGGCATTCGAAACAGCGGTCTCGCGCGCAGCGAAGCGTTCGTGACCACGAAGGTCTGGTTCGAAGATATTGGCGCAGATCGACTCGCGCAGTCGGCCGCCGAGGCTGTCGAAGCGCTGGATGTCGGGCCCGTCGATCTCCTGCTGATCCACTGGCCGAACGCAGCCATCCCGCTGGAGGATTCCATCGGCGCGCTGAACGAGGCGAAGGAGAAGGGACTGACGCGTCATATCGGCGTCGCGAATTTCCCTAGCACCCTGATGGATGATGCCGCGGCGATGAGCTCGGCTCAGCTCGTCTGCAATCAGGTCGAATATCATCCGCTCCTGTCCCAGGAGGCGATCCTGCACGCCTGCGAACGCAATGACATGGCGCTGATAGCCTACTCGCCGATCGGCCAAGGAGGCGAGTTGCTCCAGCATCCGACCGTCACGGGTATCGCGAACAGGCTCGGGCGGACCCCTGCTCAAGTCATCTTGCGTTGGGAACTCGATCAGCCTCGCGTGGGCGCCATTCCTCGAACATCCAATGAAGAGCGCCTACAAGAAAATTTCGACGTCTTCTCGTTCGAGCTGTCTGATACCGACCGCCAATCCTTGAACGCGATGACGCAGCAGCGCAAGCGATTGGTGAACCCCAGCTTCGCACCGGCTTGGGATCGGATCTGACACGCGCAGGATCGCATCGCGGGGCAGCGCGTCGATGCCTGTGCCATCCTTGCGTTGACGCTGAAAGGTTTCAACCGACCCATGTTTTTCGCGGTTTCCAAACTGGGCTGGTATCTCGTCCAGCCCCTTGTCGCCATCCTTCTGGCTTTCGGTGTCGGCTTTCTCTGCCTCGCTCTGAAGCTGCCGCGAACCGGCATCACGCTTCTGGCGATCGGATTCGCGAGTCTCGCCATTTTCAGCCTGTCGCCACTCGGGCTCCTCATGCTGGCTCCGCTCGAGAACCGATTTCCCAAGCCGGTATTGCCCGAGCGCGTGACCGGCATCGTGGTTCTCGGCGGCTCGTTCGATACGCTCGTCGCCCGAACACGCGGCGAGCCGGAGCTCAACGACGCGGCTGACCGCATCACGACGACACTCGCCCTGTCTCGCCTCTACCCGGACGCCAAAGTGATCTTCAGCGGCGGGGCCGCGGCGATGTTCGAGGAGGATGTGACCGAGTCCTCGGTTGCCCAGAAGCTGTTTGCCCAACTCGGGCTGGCACCCGAACGCCTCATTCTGGAGGACCGTTCCCGCAACACGATCGAGAATGCGCGCTTCTCGAAGGAGTTGGCCTCGCCGCAGCCAGGTGAGACCTGGTTGCTCGTCACCTCCGCGGCTCATATGCCTCGGTCGGTCGGCTGTTTCCGCACAGCCGGCTTCGACATCATCCCATATCCAACCGACTATCAGACACCGGGCGGCGACATGAAATACCGGCCTTCGACGGCCACGGTGCGCAATCTGGAAAAGGTGCATTTTGCGATACGCGAATATCTGGGCCTATTCGCCTATTATCTGACGGGGAAGACCGATGCCTGGATCCCAGCGCCTCACGCGCCATCCGGTAAGGCCAATCTGTAGATTCCCTTGAAATCGTCCGGATCCACCGGCCGTCCCTTACGCAGGATGCGAACGTCGCCGGCCTTCGCCATTCTGACCGCCTCCGCCCGGATCGGGGTCATCATCCGGCGCCAGACCTTTTCATCCGATCCTGCGAGGCTGCGCGCGATTTCCGAGGGGCAGACGGTCTTGTCCGCGCCCCGCTCCATGACCGCCGACGCGATGGCCTGTTGGATGGCTTCTTTCGACATCATCGAAGTTCCTCCGAGTCAGGGGCCAGACAATCGTTCGCTTCCGAGAAGAACTGGCGACGGGCAAGAATCAGGATGACGATCGTCGTCGTCAGCATCAGCACTTTCGGGCCTAGAAACCAGCCAAGATAGGCCATGCCGAAAAAGATCGCCCTGAGTCCGGAATTGAAGTGGCGAGCCGCGATCTGGTTCATGCGGATCGCGCGACGCACAGCCCGCTCGGCCGCGTCCTGATCGGCCTCGGCCTCTCGCGCCATCGGAACGGCACCGATCAAAATCGTGCAGTAATTGAACAGGCGGTAGGCCCAGCCGAATTTGAAGAAGGCGAAGATGAAGATCGTGACAAGGCCGAGAAGCTTCGTTTCCAGGAGCGCCCGGTCGAAATTGCCTTCCAGCGGAAGGTCGGTGACGACCGAGGCGATATGATCGGCCGCACCGATCAACGCGAAACATCCGCCAATGGCGAAAATACAGGCCGAGGCGAAAAAGCCCGTGCCTTGCTGGAGCCCGGTCATGATGGCCGTGTCGATCATGCGTAGATCGCGCTTCAGCATCGTCCACATCCAGATCTCGCGCTGGCTGTTCATCCGGCGGCTGAGGCCATGGCTGGAGAGAGCGGTGCCGTCCACCGCGAAAGAGTAGATGGCCCAGCCCAGACTGAAGGTGACGAGCGCCAGAAGATTCTCGACATCGAAGATCTGCTGGAAAGGCATGGCGGAGATCCGACGCTGAAGAAGGGTGGCAGCGCTTGCCCCCTAGCATGTTGTGGGAGCGACGTCAGGCGGTCTTGACCTGATCGGTTGTCAGGCGGATGGAGGTTTCATGCCGCTTCATATGATCAAGCTCTGCGTCGGGGTCGAGACAATCGAGGACCTCCAGACGCATGTCGAACATCGTCTGCTCGCTCAGCGTCTCGCTGGCCAGCCGGAAGAGCAGTTCCATGTCACCCGAGTCATGCCTAAACGCGCCGATGACATTGTCGCCGGCGGCTCCCTTTACTGGGTCATTCGCGGGCAGGTTCAGGTTCGTCAGCCCGTCTTGCGGTTCGACCCATTCACCGCCGAGGACGGGATCGAGCGTTGCCGGATCGTTCTCAGGCCTGAGTTCATCGCCACGCAATGGCAGCCCAGGCGCGCCTTTCAGGGCTGGCGCTATCTCGTCTCGGACGATGCGCCGGCCGACCGAGGGGCCGAGGAGGGCGTAGGTCTTCCCCAGCAGCTTCAACGCGAGTTGGCCGATCTCGGCCTGCTCTGAGGGGAAGAGCCGATGCCAAATCCGCGCGGGATCAACTGGAAGCTTCGTCCCCCAGTTCTCAACCGCGCGGGCTGCGCCCACAGGAGATGCGCACGGCTGGCGTGCCGGCAGGTCCGTCGACCTTGAGGTAGATCAGGCCTTCGGGCTGCGCGGCGCGCCAAGCCCGAGCGCCATGGCACAGGAGTAGACCCACCAAGTCCTTCGCGCGAACCCGCGTCTTGCCATCGCGATAGTCGCCCAGACGCGAGGCCGCTTGCTGGAGCGGGTGAAGACCGATCGAAGACACGTTCGAGGCCTTTTCCCCGGCGGACGTGTAACCAAGGATTTCCTGCTCAACCGACATGGGAACCTCGAACTGACTCGTAACAAACTGGCGGGCGAAATAAGGTGAGCGATCGACTGCGAAACCAATACGGATCGCGGCCGAGCCGGTTCAGCGTTGATCAATCAGCGCCGATTGCATAGCAGGCGTAGGAGCGGGCCTTCAGAACGTCACAGGCCGCGTTGGCGGCGGCTTTCGTGTCGAAACCCGCAAAGCGCGCTCGATAGAGGGTCTGGGAACCGCTGGCAACCGCTTCCGTGAACGGCTTGGCGCGGGCGAGCGCCGACCCGCCACGCTGCTTGGCTTCGGCGAGAATATCCAACGCGGTCGACTCGGCCGGCGTGGCCGCGATCTGGACGATCCAGCCTGAGGAGGCGAGGGATGCCGTCGCCACAGGTGGAACGGACGCTCCCGGAATGGCCACGCGCGGACGCGGCGCCCCCGCCAAGGCATTCGAGGTCGGAATTTCGAGAGCGTCCTGACCTTTCTGCCCCATGGCGGCTCGCAGCGCATCCCGGCCAATCGCGGATCGTTCGGGCGCCGTAATGGCGTTCATCGCCCCGGCCGCGTTGGAGCCGTAAGCCTGCGCCACACGCTCGTTGATGGACGAGGCCCGGCGCGTCGGCAACGGGACGCTCTGCGGGACTTCGGCGACGTGTGACGATACGGACGGACCGCGAACAGCCGGCGAATAGGCCGCGATCAAAGGCTCGCTGCCACGCGTGCTCACGTCAGGAAGATATTTGTTGACGAGCTCGACCATGTGATCGTCGCGCGAGCGGGCCGTGCGCCCGCCCATGACCACCGCCACCAGCTTCTTGTTGCCGCGAACGACCGAGGTGACGAGGTTGAAGCCGGATGCGTTGATATAGCCGGTTTTGATGCCGTCGACACCTTGAACACGTCCGAGAAGCCGGTTGTGATTGCCGATCACCTGGCCACGGAAGTTGAAGGAGCGACGGCTGAAGTAGCTGTAATATTGCGGGAAATGCTCACGAAGGGCGATGCCGAGCGTCGCCATGTCGCGCGCGGTCGTCATCTGGCCGGGATTGGGAAGACCGTTGGCGTTCTGAAAATTCGTCCGCGTCATGCCCAGCTTGCGAGCCTTCGACGTCATCATCTCCGCGAACTGGCTCTCCGTGCCCCCGAGAAACTCGCCGATCACCACAGCCGCGTCATTGGCCGATCGCGTGACGAGACCCAGAATGCCTTCCTCCACGGAGATCGTGGTTCCGGGCTTCAACCCGAGCTTAGATGGCGGGCGAGCGGAGGCGTAAGCCGAGACCTTCATCGGGGTGGAAAGCGTCGCACGGCCACTCTCCAACGCATCGAACAGCATATAGAGGGTCATCATCTTCGTGAGCGAAGCGGGATAACGGCGTTCGTCGCTGCTCTTGGAGAATAGAACCTTGCCGTTGTTCGCGTCAATCACGATCGCCGAATAGCGGTCGTCCTTGGCCTGAGCGTGCGCCGCGGGCGCCTGTAGAATGAGCGTGGCGCCAACGAGGAGGGATCCAGCCGTCAAGCCAATCGACTTGGCGAAGACATCGATCCGGGAAGGGGCCTTGAGCATGGGCAGCTCTCTCGTCTCTGCAATTGTCGAGATGCCGCGACTCGACTTCGCAGTCGAACCCTTACCAACAGTGTGGCGTAGCGATCTCATGTGGAGGAAAGATACGCCCGAGGGCCTTACCAATCCGTTTATGGTTGCCGGAACCTTGTGATCGCATGAGGGCATTCGCTTCAAAGTTTATGTGAAATCGGAAGGCTTCACCTTTCTCCTCAAAACCTCCGATTGCAGCTTGCATTCATTGTGCGATGCAATATATTCGGATGCGCTGCAGCGAACTGCGGTGACGGGTTGGAAACGGGAGCATTGCAATGAACATGTATGCGGACGCTGGTCAGGCCAGCAAGGAAGCCATGGACAACGTCCTCAAGTCGATCTCCGCGATGACGAAGGGCTTCCAGCAGATCGCCGCCGAGACCGGTGACTTCACCAAGCGCAATTACGAGACCTCGACCAAGATGTTGGAAGAGCTCGCTCAGACCCGGACGCCCGACAAGGCGATCGAAGTCCAGACGAATTACATGAAGTCCTGCTACGAGGCATGGGTCTCGCAGGCTTCGAAGATCAACGAGATCTACGCCGGCGTCGCTCGCGAGACCTTCAAGCCGTTCGAGAACAACCTGAACAAGGCGGCGAATTTCGCTCAGGACGCTTCGTATCAGGCGGCCTGAGGCCTCTTTCCAACAACGAGCGAGAATGCACGAAGCCCGGCGCCAGCCGGGCTTTTTTTATGTTCTTCGGTGTAGAGCGATACCGCCTCTTGCGGCGACAGCCCGAATCTTGTGGTGTCTGGGATCGCAAGGGTGGCGTTGAGAATTTCGGCTGCGGCGGGATGGCGTCTTAAAATGAGCCAGAGTGCACATACATATCAGCCGAAGGCGAAGGTGACGGCATTGAACGATATGGTCTTGAGGACAAGGACTCCGACATCGAAGGTCCGCCTACAGGCGGGTGATGACGACGGCGTCGGCAACGACCGGGGCACGTCCGTCATTACGCGTACGAAGCCGAAAACCAAACGACCCAATCTTTACAGAGTGCTTCTTCTCAATGACGATTACACTCCGATGGAGTTCGTCATCCACGTTCTCGAGCGGTTCTTTCAGAAGGACCGGGAGGCGGCCACGCGCATTATGCTCCATGTCCACAAGCATGGGGTGGGCGAGTGTGGCGTCTACACCTACGAGGTCGCGGAAACGAAGGTGACGCAGGTCATGGATTTCGCCCGTCAGCATCAGCATCCGCTTCAATGCGTGATGGAAAAGAATTGAGGTGAAGCTTGCCGACATTTTCTCAAAGCCTCGAAAAGTCGCTGCATCAAGCGCTGACCTACGCAAACGAACGCCATCAGGAATTTGCCACTCTCGAACATCTCCTCCTGGCCCTTCTGGACGATAAGGACGCGGCCAATGTCATGCGTGGGTGCAGTGTCGATCTCGACGCTCTGCGCTCGTCCCTGATCGAATATATCGATACCGAACTCGCCAATCTGGTGAACGGCAGCGACGACGATTCCAAGCCGACCGCCGGCTTCCATCGTGTGATCCAGCGCGCCGTGATTCACGTTCAGTCCTCGGGCCGGGACGAAGTGACGGGCGCCAATGTTCTCGTCGCGATCTTCGCCGAGCGCGAAAGCCACGCCGCCTTCTTCCTGCAGGAGCAGGAGATGACGCGATACGATGCCGTGAATTTCATTTCGCATGGAATTTCCAAGCGTCCTGGCGCGTCCGAAGGCCGCACCGTGCGCGGAACGGAGGACGAGCAGTCGGTCATGGGGAATGAGGACGAGGGGCGTCGCAAGTCGACGCAGGACGCTCTAACGGCGTATTGCGTCAATCTCAACGAGAAGGCGAAAACCGGGCGGATCGATCCGCTGATTGGACGCGCCAACGAGATCAACCGAACCATTCAGGTTCTCTGCCGCCGTTCCAAGAACAACCCGCTCTATGTCGGCGACCCCGGCGTCGGAAAGACGGCGATCGCGGAAGGTCTGGCGAAGCGAATCGTTGAAGGCGACGTTCCGGAAGTCCTGGCGGATGCCACGATCTTCTCGCTCGATATGGGAACGCTCTTGGCCGGTACGCGCTATCGTGGCGATTTCGAGGAGCGGTTGAAGCAGGTCGTCAAGGAACTGGAGGAGTTTCCAGGCGCGGTTCTTTTCATCGACGAGATCCACACGGTGATCGGGGCAGGCGCGACCTCGGGCGGCGCGATGGACGCGTCCAATCTTCTCAAACCTGCGCTGTCTTCGGGGGCGATCCGCTGCATCGGCTCGACCACCTATAAGGAATATCGCCAGTTCTTCGAGAAGGACCGGGCGCTCGTCCGTCGCTTCCAGAAGATCGACGTAGCCGAGCCCTCCGTCGAGGATGCGGTGGCCATTCTGAAGGGATTGAAGCCTTACTTCGAAGATTTCCACCATGTGAAATTTTCGAACGAGGCCATCCGTTCGGCCGTGGAATTGTCGGCCCGCTACATCAACGATCGGAAGCTGCCGGACAAGGCGATCGACGTGATCGACGAGACAGGCGCATCGCAGATGCTGCTGCCCGAGCCCAAGCGCAAGAAGAGCATCGGGGTCAAGGAGATCGAGGCGACCGTCGCGACGATGGCGCGCATTCCGCCGAAATCGGTGTCCAAGGATGACGAAGAGGTTCTCTCGAACCTCACCGAGCAGTTGAAGCGCGTCGTCTATGGTCAGGACGCCGCCATCGAGAGCCTGACGACGGCGATCAAGCTGGCGCGCGCGGGCCTGCGCGAACCCGAGAAGCCGATCGGCTCCTACCTCTTCTCGGGCCCGACCGGCGTCGGCAAGACGGAAGTCGCCAAACAACTGGCGTCCGCACTCGGAATCGAGCTCCTGCGCTTCGATATGTCCGAATATATGGAGCGCCACACGGTCTCGCGGTTGATCGGCGCGCCTCCCGGCTATGTCGGCTTCGATCAGGGCGGCCTGCTGACGGACGGGGTCGACCAGCATCCGCATTGCGTGTTGCTGCTCGATGAAATCGAGAAGGCGCATCCCGATCTGTTCAACATCCTGTTGCAGGTGATGGATCACGGGAAGCTGACGGATCACAACGGAAAGAAGATCGACTTCCGCAATGTCATCCTGATCATGACGACCAACGCGGGCGCGTCAGAGTCTCAAAAGGCTGCGATCGGCTTTGGCTCGACCAGACGGACGGGCGACGATGTGGAGGCGATCAACCGCCTGTTCACACCGGAATTCCGCAACCGCCTCGATGCGATCATTCCGTTCGGCCCGCTGCCCACGCCGGTGATCCACGAAGTCGTCCAGAAGTTCGTGATGCAGCTGGAAGCGCAGCTTTCGGAGCGCGGCGTGACCTTCGAACTTCATCCCGATGCCATCGCATGGCTGGCAGAGAAGGGCTATGACGAGCACATGGGTGCGCGGCCGCTCGGCCGTGTCATTCAGGAATATGTCAAGAAGCCTCTGGCTGACGAGGTTTTGTTCGGCAAGCTCAAGCGCGGCGGAACGGTCAAGGTCACGGTGGTGACGGACGAGGCGGGTGCCAAGAAGCTCGCGCTCGAAGCCATTGCGGACGAATCCTTCACCAAACCTCGCAAGGCGAGCGCAAAGCGAGCCAAGGTCGGACCGAACGGCGAAGACGTCATCGAAGAAGACGAGGACGAAGAGTTCGAACTCGACGACAATCAGGATGTCGCGGAGTCCGGCGAGGCACAGGAGACCGTTCGTCCAGCTGACGAGCCCTCGTCTCGCGGTGGCAAAAGGGCCGGAACCGTCCCGAAAATTCCCCGCAAGCCGAATTGATGGGTTAAGGAAAGGCCGCCTTCCGGGCGGCCTTTTTCATGTCGCCGCCCTGTTGATTCAATCGGGCGATGGCATGGACCGTTTGCAAGAGCACGAACAGGACGAGACGCGGCTTTGGGTCTGGCGAGGAATTCGCCAGATCGCTTCTGCGCCGGCGCTGATTCTGGTGACGGCACATCTGGGTTTCGCCGGTCTGGCGCGCGATGCCGGGCTCAACTGGTTCGAGGCCTCGTTTATGGTCTTTTCGATCTGGGCGCTGCCGGCCAATCTCATCCTTCTGGGTTCGATCACCGCAGGCCTGTCGTTGGTGGCGACGGCTTTTGCCGTCGGGTTGTCTTCCCTGCGGCTGATGCCGATGGTCATGTCCTTGATGCCGGACCTTCGCGCGAAGCGAACACGAACGAGCACACTTCTTGTCCTGTCCCATTTTGTGGCGGTCACAGCCTGGGTCGTGGCGATGGAGCGCCTTCCCGATATTCCACGCCGCTACCGAACAGCGTTTTTCGCGGGGTTCGGCATCACGCTGACTGTCATCAACACGTTGATCGTCGCGTTCGCTTTCAATCTGATGGGTCAGTTTCCGGCGCTCGTCACTGGCGCCCTGGCTTTCTTGACGCCCGTTTATTTTCTCACATCGCTCTACGGCTCCGCTCGTGACGTGACCGGCCGGTTGGCCTTGTTTCTCGGGATGGTCGCCATCGTTCCAGCCAATCGGCTTGCGCCCGATTTCGACATTCTGATCGCCGGGATTGCGGCCGGGCTTTTGTCCCTTGTGATCGGTCGTCTCATCGCGTCGAGGTCCCCTGAATGAGCCTCGATCTCAACTACGGCGCCATGGCCGCCCCATGGTGGCCCTTCGTATTCATTCTTCTGGCGGGATGGTTGCCGACCGACATCTGGCGTTGGCTGGGTGTCCTGTCGTCGGGACGGATCAGCGAATCATCGCCGCTGATCATCGGCGCAAGGGCTGTTGCGACGGGGCTGGTCGCCGCCGTGATCGCGCGGCTTGTGCTATTTCCCGGTGGGTCATCGCTGGCCGCGATCCCGGATTGGATCCGGATCGCGGCTCTGGGAGGAGGATTCTGTGCCTACCTCTGGCTCGGGCGTCAGACGCTCGTTGCCATCCTCGTCGCCGAGATCATCCTCCTCGGTTTGCCCTGGATGATGGGTATCATCTGATCCATCAAGCCAGGTGCTCGCGAATCCGTTCGGCTTGTTCGGCGAGAACGGAAGGGTCCGCCATCCCAGATGCGCCGTGCCCCTTGAGCACCGAACCTTCGTAGCGCGGAATCACATGAAAATGCAGGTGAAAGACGGTCTGCCCGCCCGCCGCTTCGTTGAACTGCATCACCGAAACGCCGTCCGCACCGAAGGCTGACTTCGTGGCGCGTGCGAGACGAGCAACCTCGACCATCGCGGACTGAAGCGCTGCGTCTTCGGCGTCGAGGAGATTGCGGGACGCTGACTTCGGGATGACGAGGCAATGCCCTTCGGATTGCGGCATGATGTCCATGATCGCGAGAACGGCATCCGTTTCGTAGATCTTCGTGCTGGGAATCTCTCCGCGTAGAATCTTCGCGAAAATATTAGTGTCGTCATAAGGCATCATGGCCAGCTCGAATCCTCGGGTTACGATCCGCCGATCTTAATTGCGAGGCGTATCAGGTCTAGCTGCCGCCGTGGTCGCCATCGTCGTTTTTGCGGAAGGGCGTATGATCCGAAAGGAGCTCGTGCATCCGCTCGACATCCCGTCGTTCGCGCCGGAGATATTGTTCGACAGCGGCGCGCAAACCGGAATGGGCGATGTAATGCGCGGAATGCGTGGTGACGGGCTCATAGCCGCGCGCGAGCTTATGTTCGCCCTGCGCGCCCGCTTCCACAACCTCCAGCTTGTGCTCAATCGCGTAATCGATCGCCTGATGGTAGCAGACTTCGAAATGCAGGAAGGGATGCTCCTCGATGCATCCCCAATAGCGACCGAAGATGCGACCGGCGCCGACAAGATTGAGCGCACCGGCGATATACCGCCCTTCGCGCTTCGCCATCACCAGAACGACGCTTGGGCCCATGCGCTCGCCAAGAAGCGAGAAGAAGCGACGGTTGAGGTAGGGCCGACCCCACTTCCGGCTTCCCGTGTCCATGTAGAACGAGAAGAACGCGTCCCACGCACTTTCGGTCAGCTCTCGTCCGCTCAGGCGCTCGATGCTAATGCCGTTGTCCAGCGCGTCCCGGCGTTCCTTGCGCAGGCCCTTGCGCTTGCGGGACGCCAGGGTCTCCAGAAACTCGTCGTAACTGTCATAGCCGCGATTGACGAAGTGGAACTGCTGGTCGGTCCGATGCAGAAACTCGTCGTCCGACAGCGCGGCGAGATCGTCCGGCGTCAGGAAGGTGGCATGAGCCGACGAGACTCCCGCCGCCGCGACATAGCCCTTGATGGCTTGCGCCATCATATGCCGGCAAAGTCCTGTCTCGTCGCCGCTGCCGACCAGAAGCCTTGGGCCGGTCACCGGAGAAAAGGGTGCGCTGATCTGGAGCTTGGGATAATATCGCCCACCCGCCCGCTCGAAGGCGTCGGCCCAGCCATGATCGAAGACATATTCGCCCTGACTATGGCTCTTGAGATAGGCGGGCGCGACCGCGACGATCCGCCCCGAGTCATCGGACAGGGCAAGGTGCTGCACTTGCCACCCAGAGCGCGGTCCGACGCAGCCGGCATCCTCCAAGCAGGACAGGAATGCATGAGAGATAAATGGGTTGATCGTGCGGGCTGAGTCGACCTTGGCCAACCCGTCCCACAGCTCTGGATCGACGCTCGATATGGCGTCGATCACGCTCAGCGTCATGCTGCCTGGCGTCTGATCGACGCCGTCGCTGCCATCGTCCATAGGACCTCCACGTTTGGAGGAAGTCAGCGCGGCGGCGTAAATCCCTCGAATGTCATCTGATCCGCATGGAGCGAACTGCGCTCCACCTCGTCCGGTGTGCGCACCGTCCAACTGATGACCGGAGCGCCGCGTTCCGTACGAACCCAATCCACGAATGCGTTCGGAAGATGATGAACGTTATAGGACGTGAAGTCGCATCGACCGTCGAAAATCCGCCGATGCGCGTCCAGAATTTCCGGGCGGATCCCTTCGGCGGTCAAGCCGAGGGGATAGAGCCCGCCGAGATCATCGGACTGCTCCAGCAGCCAATGATCGAAGGACATGAAGGCGAGGGGGCCATTATAATCTTGGGCCACCGCTGCGACCGCCCCGACGAACCCCTGATCACTGGCTGGATCGATGCCCTTCAACTCCACGATGAGGGGAACCTGGCCACGCACGAGGGCCAACAGGTCCGCGAGACTCGGGATCGTGTCGGAGCTGGATCCCAGACGCAACGCCGATAGGGCATCGGCCGAGCGAGCGCGGATCGATCCCGAGCTACCCGTCAGCCGCTCGAGATTTTCATCATGAAACACGACCGGCACCCGATCGGCCGAGAGATGCACGTCGCACTCAATGGCGTATCCGGCGTCGATCGCGGCCTGAAACGCCGACATCGAGTTCTCGAAGACGGCAGCATTCCCGTCATGCAACCCCCGATGCGCGATCGGGCGATCCTTGAGCCAGTCTGCGTTCATCCCGGCCATGTCGTTCAGGCGATCTCGAACAAGGCTTCGATCTCGACGGCCGCATCCATCGGAAGCGCGGGAACACCCACCGCCGAGCGTGCATGACGGCCCCGATCGCCCAGGATCTGAACGAGGAAATCCGACGCTCCGTTGGCGACTTTATGCTGATCGGTGAAAGCCGCATCGCTCGCCACGAAGACCGTGAGCTTCAGGAGGCGGCCGATCGATTCGAGGTCTCCAAGAGCGGCTTGCGCCTGCGCCAGGATATTGATTGCGCAGTACCGCGCGGCAGCTTGGCCATCTTCCAGGGAAACGCCGGCACCGAGCTTGCCAGCAACCGCGATCTTTCCTTCCGCCAGGGGCAACTGACCCGAGGTCTGAAGCAGGTTGCCAAACCGAACCCAGGGCACATAATTGGCAGCCGGTGCGGCGGCCTGCGGCAGCTGGACACCTGCGTCGGCCAAGCGGCTGGCGATCGTGCTGGTCATGCGAATCCTCATCGGTTGATGCCTCGAAGCGACCGCTAGCAGGTTTTGGCCGAGCCTTCGATACGCGCCGAAGGCAATCTCTAGCGAAAGTTCGAACCGCATGTGGATCCGTCCCCTCATCCTCGGCGCCGTCCTCCAGACGGCTGCGCTCCTGCCGGCGACAGCCGCTGCTTTGCGTCCTCATGAGGCGGTCTACGATCTGACACTCGATCGCTCGGACTCGGACATCAGCGGAGCGCAGGGACGGATCGCCCTGCAATTGAAGCAGGATGCCTGCGAAGCGCTGAGCCTCGACTACCGGTTTCTGGTGCGCTTCCAGCAGGAAACCGAGACGACCATAACCGATCAACGCACGCTGTCGCGGGAGACGGTCAAAGGCGATCGGTTCGAGTTCGAAACGCGGAACACGATCGACGGAGCCGAGCAGGAGACGGTTCAGGGCAAAGCGGAGAACGGCCCGGGCGGAACCCGTATCGCCTACGAAAAGCCCGTGGCGCGGGAGGTCGAGATCGAACTCGCGACCTTCCCTTTGCATCATACAGCTCAGATTATCGAGAAGGCCCAAATGGGCCAACGCATCTTCGAAACACGCCTGTTCGACGGCGACAACGAAGCCGACAAAGGTCTGACGACAACGGCCCTCATCGCCCCCTTCGTGGAGAAGCCGGCGGACAAGCCCAGCGAGGCGGTCGCGACCCAGTTGGCAGGCCTGAAATCCTGGCTAATCATCGAGTCCTACTACAACAAGGATAGCGATAAGGACGGAATGCCGATCTTCGAGACGCGCTATCGTCTTTATGAAAACGGGGTGTCCGACGACCTGAAGCTCGACTTCGGCAGCTATGCGCTCAAGGGGCACCTTTCGCACCTCAGTCTGATGGAGGCTTCCTGCCCAACGACGCGATGACAGGGGCTCTCGCAATCCGGCTTCGGCCTTCCTATCTTGCTCAGCAGGGCGGGATGGTGTAAGCGCCCGCCTATTCCACACACGGATTTCGAGGATCGACGGTCCCAAGCGACCATTCTTTCTCGCCGGTGGCAGGTGTTTCCCTGCTTCTGTCCGTGGAGGTTCAACCGGTCAAAGGACAATTCCATGGCTCTGCCTGATTATTCCATGCGTCAGCTCCTCGAGGCGGGCGTCCACTTCGGACACCAGACTCATCGCTGGAACCCGAAGATGTCGCCCTTCATCTTCGGCGCACGCAACAACATCCACATCATCGATCTCGCGCAGACCGTGCCGATGCTGCACCGCGCGCTCCAGGCGGTGTCGGACACCGTCTCGCGCGGCGGCCGCGTTCTGTTCGTCGGCACCAAGCGTCAGGCTTCCGAGATCATTGCCGATGCGGCGAACCGTTCGGCTCAGTACTACGTCAACGCCCGCTGGCTCGGCGGCATGCTGACGAACTGGAAGACGATCTCGAACTCGATCCAGCGTCTTCGCAAGCTCGATGAGCTTCTGTCCGGCGAAGCCCAGGGCTTCACCAAGAAGGAGCGCCTCAACCTGCAGCGCGAGCGCGACAAGCTCGACCGCGCTCTGGGCGGCATCAAGGACATGGGCGGCGTGCCGGACATGATCTTCATCATCGACACCAACAAGGAGTCGATCGCGATCGACGAGGCCAAGCGTCTCGGCATTCCGGTCGTCGCCGTGGTTGATTCGAACTGCGATCCTTCCCGCATCGACTTCCCGATCCCGGGCAATGACGACGCCGCGCGCGCCATCTCGCTTTACTGCGATCTGATCGCTCGCGCTGCGGTCGACGGCATCGCCCGTCAGCAGGGGTCGATGGGCGTCGATATCGGCGCGATGGAAGAAGCGCCGATCGAGCCCGCGCTCGAAGAGGCTTCGGCCGAGACCGAAGCTTCCGCTGCGGCCTGATCGACCGAACGATCGAGCATCCCGGCGGTGCCTGCGCGCCGCCGAACCAAACGGCGCACCCTTCCTCAGAGGTTTGGTGCGCCAATTTTTTAAGACAGAGGCCAATTCATGACGATCTCCGCTTCGATGGTGAAGGACCTGCGCGAGAAGACCGGCGCAGGTATGATGGACTGCAAGACCGCGCTGGCCGAAACCAATGGCGACATTGAAGCCGCGATCGACTGGCTGCGCGCCAAGGGCATTGCCAAGGCGGACAAGAAGTCGGGTCGCACCGCGGCTGAAGGCCTTGTCGGCGTCGCGGCCGGCGACAACAAGGCCGTCGTCGTCGAAGTGAACTCCGAAACCGACTTCGTTGCTCGTAACGATGCGTTTCAGACGCTGGTTCGCAACGTCGCCCAGGTCGCTCTGGCGACGGACGGCACGGTCGACGCGGTTGCAGCCGGGACCTATCCCGCATCCGAGAAGTCGGTCGCCGACACCATCAAGGACGCGATCGGCACGATCGGCGAAAACATGAACCTGCGTCGTTCGGCGCAGCTCAGCGTGTCCAACGGCGTCGTGGCGACCTACATCCACAATCAGGTCGTTGAAGGCCTCGGCAAGATGGGCGTTCTGGTTGCGATCGAGTCGGACGGCGATAAGGCGGCGCTGAACGCATTCGGTCGTCAGGTTGCCATGCATGTCGCCGCTACCAACCCGCTCGCTCTGGTCGAGACGGAAATCGATGCCGCGACGGTCGAGCGCGAGAAGGCCGTGTTCTCGGAGCAGGCCCGTCAGTCCGGCAAGCCGGACGCGATCGTCGAGAAGATGGTCGACGGTCGTCTGCGCAAGTTCTACGAGGAAGTCGTTCTCCTCAAGCAGGCTTTCGTGATCAATCCCGACCTCACGGTCGAGAAGGCTCTCGAAGCCGTCGCCAAGGAAGCCGGCGCTCCTGCGAAGATCACCGGTTTCGTCCGCTTCGCGCTGGGCGAAGGCATCGAGCGCGAGCAGAGCGACTTCGCCGCCGAAGTTGCGGCGGCAGCTGGCAAGAAGTAAGCGGGAAGCCGCCTTTCTTTCTTCTTGTTCGATATTCGGGGCGCCCGCTTGAGAAGCGGGCGCCCTCATCTAGAAGTTCCTTTTCTTTTCGCTAGTTGCGGCGACTTGTTCGTTTTCCGTGGCGTTTTGCGTGGGACTTCTCGCAGTCGATACGGCTTCTAGGGCTTGTCGAAGGTCTTCGTGGGTGACGTGGGCATACCGCGTCGTCGTCGTTATCTTCGCATGTCCTAGGAGCTTCTGCGCCAGTTTTATGGACCCCGTTGCCCGCACCAGCCGGGTCGCGGCTGTATGACGCGTGTCGTGAAATTTGAAGTTCGGCACCTTCCCCCGAACATTGCGGCCCCAGGCATTCGACAGCCCTGACTTCGTGATTGGGTACCGGAGCCCTTTCTTTCTGCCATCCCGTCCTGAGTAGGCTACGTAGGTGAAGACTGATTCGGGATGCTTGCCGAACTCACCTTTCAGGAGATCAAAGACCTCCTGCGTCATCGAGATTGTCCGAGATAGGCCGCCCTTGCCCGTCACCCGAAAGTCACGGGAGAAGAAATTTACGTCCTTCCACGTCAAACCCAGAAGTTCAGCGCGCCGGCACCCCGTAAGGATGGCGAATTGGACAGCCTCTCTGTAGCCTTCAGGGACCAGCGACAGAATATCGCTTTCCTCGGCCTCACTCGCCTCTCTGACGCGCTCTTGCGGCTCCTTCAGGCGCAGCTTGTTCCATTCGATCCGCTGCACCCGTATGCCCCATACGTTCTCGGCGCGAAGCATGATAGAGCGCAGAGGCTCCAGCATGTTCCTGTTCACGGTGCCAGCGGCGACAGGGGCGAGAATGACGCCGCCATCCGACTTCATCTTTCGCCGATCGCCTCGCCTTAGGGCCACGAGGCGGGCGACGAGAGCGCCGTCGATCTCGGTGATGGGCGTGTCGATGCCGATGTGCTTCTGAAGCCAGCCCATGATGCTGGATACCGATTGAGGACGGGATCGATGCTGCCCGACCTCTTCCCAGTACATCGTGACAGCCCGCCCGAACGTCAGGGTCTTGCCTGGGTCGGCTTGGATGGCCTTGACCCGCTCTTTCTCGGCCTTTTCCCACTTCTCGGCATCGCGTTTGGTAACGCACCCTGTAGAGCCGTGAAATCGATGACCTCGCCAGCGAAAATCGAAGGAATACGTTTCCGCGCCTGCACGCTTGTAGACTGACATTTCCGAGCCTCGATGAAAGCTTCCAGGTCCTCCGCTGTGTATCGCCGCGTTTCTCGGTCACGCTGACCGATGTTCACGTAGAGGATGCTGCCTGCTCGGGTGAGATCCCGAAGCTGGCGGGTTGAGATGGCGAGATATCGCGCTGCTTGGTCTGGCGTGAGGAGGCCCATCACCGTCCCTCCTCACGGGAGAGGGCGGCTCGGAACTCGGCCACGTCATAGCCAAGAAGCGATATAGCCTGTTCGATCTTCTCTATTGTTGTGCTCGGCCGTCGCGCTCCGAGAGCCCTGAATTTTCCTTCCAGAAGGCTCCAAGCGCAAGCCAAACGGAACTCTTCCTCGTATTCCTCTCGGCTAAGGTAGAACCTGTCTTGGTAGCCGTAGCCGCTTTGTGTACGGAGGGTTTCGATATGGATACGGTCGCGCTGTTTCGTCGTCGCCCATTTCCTGCCAACCGACTCGATCTCTACCCACCCAGCGTATTTGCGCTGGCGAGGTTCGCCCGGCACTTTCCAGAGTTTCTGCCCGACCGTCAGCCTCTCGCTCATGCGCGCTCTCCTTCGGTGCGGGGCAAGCCCTGCCGGTCCAGACAAGCTTCCAAGGCGTCCTGAAGCAGGAACTGCGATAGTTCGGTCAGCCCCTCCTGCGTCGAGGCGACGTTCATGGCTGGCAAGCCGAGATCGGACCACCGGATTTTCGAGGCGATGGTGTGAAGCCGGGCGAACCGCGCAGCCGTTGCGTTGCGCTCGCGCTTCCCCGCCTCGACCTCTGCCTCTAGGCGGGCGATGGTGGCGAGGGCGTTCTGAGAGATCGCCTCAAGCCTTTCGATGTAGGCTTTGGCGCTATCGAGATAGTCGCCTTGGCACCACTTCTCCGGGCCGTGCTGGCAGTGGAAATAGCCCTTCTCCAGCCAAGACAGGAGGTGCGTGTTCTTCGCGCCGTGGCGGTCCTCTGCGACAGCGCGCAGTTCCTCGATCAGGTCGTTGCGATCGCTCATCGGACGCCCCCTTTCTCAACGGGACGCGGGTCAACAAACCCGTTTTGAACGAGGACGCGGATCATTTCCTCGCGCGCGTCCCGAGCCGTGCTTCCCCAACAGTAGCCGGGGAAGCCGGGGTATTCGGCGCTGAATTTGTATTCCGATCCCCTAGTCCAATTCACAGAACGGGTCACGGCGATCTTCTTACGGCTGATCGCACGACAGGCAGACTTGCGCTCACTCGCCATCGGTCGGGCTCCCGGCCATGTAGGGTTTGTCGTCATCCCACCACTGTCCGATTATTGTCAGGCTGAGTTCGCGGATCATTTCAGTGGTGAGGTGGCATCCGGTGCCACGATCGTTGGCCCGCTTCATCCGATCGAGAGCAGCTTGGGCTTGAGGTAGTGGGTTCTCAAGCTTCATCGGACTCCCTCCCTGGATGCGGACTGCGTGGCTGTACGCTGGTCCTCCCGATCCGAATTACTGATGATTATTGCGCCTCCGGCTATGGATATGATTATGAAGGCTGCAAGAAGAAGGTAGGATCGCTCCCTGCTCTCAAAACACCAGACTAAAATTATTCCTATAAGTGCTCCAAGCGCATAGATGGATGCTACGAAGGCGGCGGACATGAGAATTGCGCTCATCGGACGCCATCCCTGGATGCGGAGCGGGCGGCGGGCATGGTCGCCAAAACGCCATTAAGCTCCATCCAGATTCCATCCACGAGGCGCCGGCTTTCCTTCACCGTCATGAACTCGGTCTCGCCGTTGTTGGTAAGAAAATGCCCGTTCGTCTGGCAATTGAAGCTGGAGAACATCCGCTTCGTGGTTATGATGCGCGAGATAGCCTCCCGCACCGTCTCCATCTCTGCCCGTAGCTCGGAGAGTTGCTGTTCGGCGGCCAGACGTTCGGCGTTCGCCTTGTTGAACCATTCAGCGAACATACACCGGTCGGCAATGACTCGCCCCAACTCTGCCTGCAACGCGGCGGTCTTCGCGAGCGCAGAAAAGCCGGCCATGTTGATTTCGACCAAGATCAATTCTTGAATCTGTCCGTAGCGGTCTGCTTGCTCGTCTGCCGTGCTGCCGCGAGCCCAATCCAGCTGCATGATCTTGGCTGCAAGGATGCTTGGAAGGTCGGGGGTGGCCTGAATATCCTCCGGCACCGTGCCTGCCTGTGTGGTGGGCGCGCTCATCAGCAGACCTCATCGAAGTAGGAGTTGAGAAGCTCGTCCGTGAACGGCGGTGCAGCCATCAGCAAAGCCACATGCGCCTCATCATCAGCGCAGCCGCAGCAAACCTCATCCAGATCGGCCTCTGACAGGCTGGAAAGCCATGCGTCGATCGGCTCGACCATCTCGGCTGGCTGCTTCGCCAGCCACTTCCGCATCTCGCTGCCTTGCTTGGCGACTGAGCGACTGCGGTTGATCCCGCCGTTGTCGAGTGCGATGAGTTGGCAGGCCGCTGCGATGCCGGGATATTCTCCACCGGGCGCGCTCATGTGCGGGGCTCCTTGGGCTGGGAGAGGGCGGCGCGACGGCGAGCCTCAAGAGTGGCAATGAACTTTGAGAATTGCGAGCCGTTGCCAATGCGAAAGCTCACGCTGTCCGGTTCGTTGATGGTCAGGTAGGCTTCGCTGTAGAAGCTGTCGGTGACAGTGAACTTGAAACTCTCCGCGAACCGCCGCAACGCATCATCCCCGGCCGGGGCTGGAACGGATGCGAGGGCGGCGCGAGCCTGACGCATTTGCCCGAGAGTGAAATGGCAACCCCACGCCATTAGGTGGTCGTCATCCTCCGGCGGGTCGTACTTATTGGCGGCTTCCGCGAATGGCTTTAGCGCCTCCCGCACGGCCTCTCCCGGCTGGGCCGCGACCGGCACCGCCTCGGCAGTCTCCGGGGTGGCACCGCCCCCGAATTTCCGAATGGCCGCTTCTAATTCGTCCATCAATGCCGCTACGTCCGCGAGGGGCTGCGACATGGTGGCGTTAGCCTGTTCGTTCACCTCCTGTTGCGCATCAAGAAGGCGATGCAGGAGGCAATCCAGATATGGCGTGCCTGTTGGGTTCGCGATATCCGGGTTTGTGACCTTCGGGGCAGGCCATTTTATCGCCTCGGCAGTCTCCGGGGCGAGGGCGGCGAACAGCGCCGTGTCGTAGAAATCGCTGCGCTCTGGCGAAGCCCAAAATATGCCTTCGCACTCCTTCGCTTTGTATTGTCTTAGATGATCCCCATTCATCCATGCGGCTGGCTCACCCTTGCAGGTTATTGCTGGCTCCAATGCGGCGAGGCGGACCAATGCCTCTCGGATTGCATCAAGACGATGTGGGTGCTCTGCTTTTCCTTCCTCGATCCATGACACCTGACAAAGCGCCATCTGTGCCAGTTCAGCGTTGCTGACCTTCACCGCCCCCGCATCCGTCCCGGCCGTAATGGCTGGACGCGCGGCGAGGGCGAGATACCCGGCCAATTCGTCGCGCGTGATGAGGGCGTGATCCGGGTAATCCTCGGGGGACGTGCGGTCGTCCTTCTCAACTAGGTCTTCCCAGCATCTATCCAGCACTTCTGCCGGCACGGTGACAGGGGCCGTCGTCATGCGGTCAGCCATGGTGGGACTCCTGTCGTATGTGGCGATGTCGGATGGTTTCGTGCAGACCCTGCTCAAGCTTGGCGAGGGCCATGACGGTTGGCTTCAATTCGTCAGGCGCGGCGTCATAGGCGAGGCGTGTCTTGTGCCTTCCGCCGTTCAGGCGAGACAGCACGCCACGCGAGACCATCGCCCAGTTCGCCGGATCGCAATTCAGCCTGTCTCCGTCCAAGCACTTCAGAGCGTAGCCATCTGGAATGAGGCCGTGGGTGCCTTCCCAATTGATGCGCTGGACAAGCTGCCAGCGAGATTGCATCGGTAGGCCGTCGTGAATTTTTCGCTCGCGATATCCGTCCTTGCTGATCCGCTCCGTTCCGATGGGCTGATAGTTGTCGTTCGCGCGGCCGGTACGGTTGCCCTGCTGAAACTGCGTCTTCCGAGCATTGGGGTGACGTCCGCCAACGCCTTCAGGACAGGCAACGCCCTTGTTGTGCGGCTCGCTCCCCTTTGCGAACTGGCCCGTCCTGCCGGTCTTCCAGCCGTTGCGCTTGCGGAAGGCGTGAATGTTCGCGGCCGACACGTCGTCGCGCCGAAAGGTGGCGCAGAAAGCGGCGTGATATTCGCTGATAGGCAGGAGCCTATTGTCGTACAGCCAAGCCTTTTCGGCTAAGCTATAGGCGACGCTGCGACCCTTCATTGCATAGCCTCCTGGCGATCCCATTCCTCGCGCTCTTCGTTTATCTCGCGAGCTGCGCGCCTCGCGCTCGCCTCGGCGCGTTCGGCCTCCTGCTCCGTCATCGACCGCCCGGCCCTGCGGTGCTCAATGCTTTTCCCGGTCAGGCTTTCGGGGATCAAGTCGACCAAGCCGCGTCCATGCTGCGCAACAAGTTCTGCCGCCTTAAACTGGAGCGCTGCGGCGCCAATGATTTGGCTCGATACGCCAGCGATCGCCTTGGCGCGTTCGACCTCGCGCTCGACCTGTTCAGCAGTCAGGTCTTCGTCGGATAGCCGCTCAAGCTGCGCGAACAGGTGGTCGTTCAAATCTGAAAGACGGTTCTTCATGCTCAAGCCTCCTTCGATGAGCGGGCGGCGAGGGAGAGCGCTTGAGCGTCGCCGCGCCGATAATCGGCCCAAGGATCATTGCGAAGGGAATGATAGGTCTCGACCCGTGAGGTGGGATCGTTGCTGTCGGCGTCTTCGGTCGTTGTGTATTCCGGCTCGTCGCGCAGCACGTAATATCCGGGCGTCACCAGACCGGCATCGTCGGCCTCCTTTAAAATCGCCTCCAGCCGGTTCTGCCATTCCAGCGGCATAGCTTCGAGAGCCAAGCGAGGCATGACGAGGTAAGGCGTGCGATAGAGGCGCGATGCGAGCTTATTGAAGGGCGTATCGGTGCTCATCGAGAAATCTCCCGGCCCGTGCGGCGGTCAACGACACGCCCGTCTAGGCACTTCTTGAGGGTGGGGTGGTCGGTCATTCCGCAGCCTCAAGAGCATCTCGACGCTCGTCGTAGGCGATGTCTGCCAGATCGGCGGCGCTGAAGTAGCGGCGGCTCGGTTCGGTGTTCGTCTGGTGAGGCTTGAGAGGCTTGGGCCGCTCTACGAGGTCGAAGCCGAGAAGCTCGGCCAACTGGTGCGCCTGCTCGCGCATCGTCGCGATATGCAGGCCGGTGATGTCGCCATTCGGCTCGAACCAGCCGGCCACCTGGGCGACCTTGGCCATCTCCGACATGATGTGCGCGCGCTCTGCGATCAGACCGAGCGTCTGGCTATTTGGTGTGGAGGCCATGTCAGGAGGCTCCGAGCACATAGGCCGCAGCGGCAACGCCGCAGATGACCAGGCTGGTGATCAGGGTGAAGGAGGAGATGCGGATGGCGCTCATCGACCGGCCCTCCGCGTGATGGCGCGCGCCTTGCGAGCGGCCTTCGCCTTGGCACGGCGCTTGGCTTTCGCTGGCGGTACTGGCGCGGGTTTTGAGCGAGGCCAGTATTTCGAGCGGTCGAAGTGGAAGGGGCCGTCAGCCCCAAACAAAGGCCCGGAGAGGCCCAGCATAGCGCCCATGGCGATCAGCGGAGACTTGGACATTCGGCCGCCCAGGATCATCGCACACCCGCCGACCGGTACGAACTGCCCAGCGTCGTCTCCTGCCGAGCGGCAGAGCTCGAGCCGTAGAAGTCGTTGCAGAGGGAGAGGGCGGCGCAGAACAGCGAGGCAATGCCGGCTGTGCTGATCAGGCCCACGATGATGCCGCGGGGCAGGTTCAGCGGATCGTCATAACGGTCGGGTGTCGGGGGAATGGGGCGCATGGCGCTCGGGCTCCATCAAGGGCCGGTGTGGCTGGGGTGATGGATACAAACGTAGCGCACCTCGCTACCGAGCGCAACAACAAACGTAGCGAAAACCGAAAACTGATGTAGCGGCGCAAAGCCGTGTTTATCCACAGCGATCCACAAGCCGATCGCTACGTCTCTGGATTGTTCTTGTTATGTTCTTGTTTGGGAGTCAGCTTGCCTTATCGATCACAAGGAGGCAGCAATGGCTCAGACCACATATTACGTCGTCCAGTCTTTCGAGTCGGGGAGCAAAGGTGGCTTGGTCGCGGATATTCCGGTGACCCTTCCAAGCGCGGACGGGGCTCGCCGAAGGGCTGAGCGCTTAGCGCTCTCGAAGGCGGGAGTTGTGGCGTTCTCCCGGACCGGAGATCCATCTACAGGCGATTTTGAGGATGCGCAGATCCTCTTCGCTCACGGCAATGTGCCGGGCGAGGTGGATGCGGCTTAGCGCGCGGAATATTTGCCGACGACGCGGTGGCAGATCGGCCATTCCTGCCGGAACTCGGAGAACTGCTTAGGCGGATTGTACTGTTCGAGCGTCCATTCGCGGTCATTGAAGCCCACGAGCGTCTTAATGATAGCCTCCGCCTCGCCGGTCGGCGGGGTGTGATAGAGCACCACCTCTGTGTCGCGGGCGGGCTGGAGATGAGGGTGCATCAAGGCGATATCGCCTGGCCGGTACATTGGGAACATAGAACTGCCGGTGATGAGCAGGCCGTAGCCACCCTTCACATTGCGCAACGGTTCTGGTCGCTTCACCCACTCGATAGCGTCGAATGTCACGATCACATGCCCGTCACCGCCTTGCGCCGCAGCGTAGACCGGAAGGTCGGTAGGGCCGACGAGTTCGGACCCGGGGATAGGCGCTGGCGTAAACACGTCAGCGGGCCGATCGACTACATCTCGCGGTGCCCTTGCATCTAGAATGCGTTCAGCCGCGGCCGCCTCATCGGCATCAATACCTCGTTTTCCGCTAAGCATCTTGTTGACCGCAGCTCGATCGATAGAGCGGCCAAGCTCAGCCGTAAGGCGCCGGGCCAATTCTGCCTGGGTCATCCCACGGGTTTTGAGCGTGTCTGAGAGCCATTCTCGCACCATTTCGAACGTGTAGCGCGCTACGCTACATTCGGCGCGTTCTAAAATCGCTACCAATGTTGTTGCCTTCTGCAGCGTTGTGCGCTACAAACGTTGCTATGGAACCTGCTTCATCAATCATTGACGCCCTTGGCGGCCCGACTGCAGTGGCGAAGATCGCTGGTGTGCATCGGACTCGAGTCTCGAACTGGCGACGCCCGAAAGAGAAGGGCGGAACTGGGGGAATGATTCCGTTCAAGCACATACCGATACTGCTTCATGCCGCTGAGCAATCTGGCTGCCATCTGTCCGTAACGGATTTTCTGCCAGTCTCCATGTCGGGGCTCGCAGCATGATTTATTTCGCCCGTTCCGCCTCAAGCGCTTCGATCAAGATCGGAGCTACTTCTAACCTCTATCGCCGGCTTCAGACCCTCGCTGCAGCACGTTGCGAGAAGATCGAATGCCTGGCCACGATCGACGGAAGTTGGAGGGAGGAAGCCTTCCTTCATCACGCCTTCGCTCCGAGTTGTGAAAAGCTCGACTGGTTCTGTGCCTCGCAGGCTATGTCGGACACGATTGACGAAGCTGCCGCTGGTCGCCTTGCATGGCTTCCTGCTTTCTCTGAAATACCGAAAGGCTGGGCATCAGTTGAAGCTCGCCGGATGTTTGGAACTCTGAAAGCTGCTCGATTGGCTCTCGGGTACCAAGAGACTTCGGTTTTGACCGATGCAGAAGCGATCCTGCCTCGCCTGATGCTCTTCAAAAGGGTCAGCTCCAAGGAGCTTCCGGCCCGGATTCTTGAGCTGCACGCACACGGTATCGTCTTCCATCGGAAGGGCAAGACTGCTTCTAGCCAGCGCAAATCGGCGGTAGCAGCATGACCCAGCCGCGCAGCTATACCCGGCCCGATGACACGATCATGATCGAGGTCGAGACACACGTCTTCGTCGCGCAGGACATCGCCAAGCGCCTCGGCTTGAAACTCGCAACCCCTGCGAAACAGGCGGTTCGATGATGTCATTGGCAGCGCTTCATCATAATGGACATGCGGGTAACGCAGGTCGAACCGCGCCGATCATTGGCCGCGCCGCAGGACATGGATTTAACCTGCAGGCCGTGACCGGCACGCAATCCGCAATTCTCATTCGCCGCCGTGATCGCCGTTTTGGTCATGCCCGCATTTTGGGGCGCGATCACGCGAGCGTCATTGAAAACGTGAGTCCTCGTGTTTCGGAGCGCGGCCGATGATCGACCTTCGCAAATCGACGGGCGACATGCGACTGGCGCTGAAGGCCGCCGTTCGGCGAGCGATCTCCCTCTCGGGTGGCGGGCGGTCGGTTGAGAATTCAACTCGGGTCAGCCATTCGGTTCTCAGCCGTTACGGCCTTCCCGAGCATCCCGATCAGCATTGCCCCCTGGACGTTGCAGTTGATCTCGATCTCGAGGCCGGCCAGCCGATCATCCTGGCCGCTTTGGCAGAGGCGCTTGGCTACGACATCGTACGGCGCGAGCCGGTGGCACCCAGCGACATGCCTTGGTGCGCCAAGATCAGCATGATGGTTCAGCAGGACGGGCGGGTTACCTCCGCTATTCTGGATGCGGTGGCAGATGGTGAGATTTCCGCAGCCGAGGCGCGTTGCATCGTGCCTGAACTGGAGCGCGAAATAGACCTCCTTCGCCGGGTCCGCGATCGCGTGATCGCTGAGAGCGGGGTTAGGTCGTGATCGCGGCCGCTATCAAATCGCAGCCCGTGGTGGGGCGCGGTGAGCAGACCGGGGAGGGCATCCCGGTGCTTTCTCCGGTCACCTTCTCCTGCCCGGTGCCGCCAAGCGTCAACGCGATGTTCAAGAACACGCGCCGCGGCCGAGCTCGCACAGAAGCCTACGAGGTCTGGAGAATGGAAGCTGCCGCGGCGATCCGCCGACAGCAGGTTCCGGCTTTCAAGGGCCGGGTGCTCGTCAATATGGCGTTCGAAATCGATCTTCTTCGAGCCGACGCCGACAACCGCATCAAGGCGATGAACGACCTCTTGGTCGAGATCGGCGTCATTCAGGATGACAGCCTGATCCCCGGAGGCCTGTTCTCCAAGCTGCCGCCCACGAATGGGACGGCGCACATCCAGATTTGGCCGGCGCAGTCCGTGACGGCCACTTTCTATCCCTCGCAGGACGGCATGGGCGGCGGATGGATCATCAACATGCCAACCTCAGAACAAGGAGACTGAAATGGCGATCAGCCTTTCAGACCTGCGGACCGTGCGGGCCGACCAGCCCCCGCGAATCCTGATTTACGGCAACGAGGGCGTCGGCAAGACCACGCTGGCCTCCGAGTTCCCGTCCCCGGTCTTCCTCCAGTGCGAGGAAGGAACGCCTGGCGAAGTCGAGCTTGAATCGTTCGGCGTCCTGCCCGACTTCGCCAGCGTGATCGACTCCATGCGCGCCCTCTATGACGAAGACCACGAGTTCAAGACCGTGGTCGTGGATTCGGTCACGGCACTGCAGGGAATGATCTTCGCCGAGACGTGCCGGCGTGGTGACGAGCATGGCAACGCGAAGGCCAAAATCGAGGACTTCGGTTATGGCAAGGGCTACGTGAACGCCAAGACGGTTCTGCGCGAGTTCCAGGATGGGTGCGACGCGCTCCGCCGCGACCGCGGCATGGCGATTGTGCTCATCGCGCACAGCGTCGTGACGACCTTCAACGACCCCGAGACGGCCAGCTACGACCGCTACGAGATCGATCTGCATAAGCAGCTGAACGGGCAGATAACCCGCGACCTCGACGCCATCCTGCTTTTGAAGAAGCCGGTCAACATGAAGGTCGAGGACGGCAAGGGCTTCAACCAGAAGCGCACCCGCGCCGAAGGATCTGCCTCGACCGTTCTCATCCATGCGGTCGGCAAGCCCGCCTTCGTTGCCAAAAACCGCTACGGCATCCCCGAGAGCGTGCGGTTCGATCGCGGGCAGGGATACGACGCCCTGGCCCCGTATCTGCCGCAGGCCGGCACCTCCACCCCTATCAAGAACGCTGCGTAAGGATCACGATCATGGTCGATATTTCTGGTTTCAATGCTGCCGAGCACGAGCCGACGCAGGAGTTCGAGGCGCTGCCCGAGGGCAAGTATCACGCCGAGATCGTGGACAGCGAAGAGCGCGACATCGGGCAGAGCGGCGAGAAGGGCTCCAAGCTCACGTTCCGCTGGAAGATTCTGTCGGGCGCCTGCGAGGGCCGCATCATCTTCCAGGACATACTGCACGGCTACAACGTGCAGGGCGAGAAGGGCGACAAGACGCGCGATATCGCGGCCCGCAATCTGTCGGCCATCTGCCACGCCACGGGAAAAATGGCACCGCGCAATACGGAAGAGCTGCACCACATCCCTTGCGAACTCTCGATCGGCTTCCAGAAGAAGCAGACACCGCAGGACCCGACCCGCAACGAGGTCAAGGGCGTGAAGGCTTGGGGCGGCGCGAACAGCGCCCCCGGACGCGGCCAGCAGCAGTCCAGCAGCGCGCCCCAGCAGAAGGCTGCGGCCGGTGGCGGTGGCTGGGCTCGACGCGCCGGCTGATGAAGCGGCCGGGCGGGTAGAGGCCTAGGAAACCAGCCCGCCCGGCACCCTCACAAACCACGTCTTTCAACGTCGTTCGGAGATCGAAACGATGAACGGGAATGCTTTGCCCGAGATCGGGCGCCATCACAATCGTCACCCCGTCGATCAGCTCGCCCTGGTCCGGGAAACCATCAAGAACCTGCAGGAGCGCGAAGGCGAACTGAAAGCCGAAGTGGCTGAGGCCATGGGTACGGCCGACAGCCTGGGCGGCTCGGAGTTCATCGCGAAGCAGACCGTCAGCGAGCGCAAGGGCGGTTTAGACGAGAAGGCCATGAAGGCCGCGGGCGTGGACGTGGACAAGTTCCGCAAGCCCTCCACGACCGTCTATGCGATCCGCGTCGAGCGTCGCGCCTTCGATGAGGAGGCAGCGTGATGTCAGCCTTTATCATCGGCTCGGTCATCGAACGAGACCGCGGCTGCCAATACTGCGGTTCGGTCCTCTTCCAGGTCGAGAAGGGAACGCAGATCCACGCTTTCCACCTTCGCTGTGATGGCTGCGGAAAGGGCGGGCTTTGGATCGGTAAAAAGGAAGCTGACCGCGCTGCGCGAAACGGGGTGGCAGCCTGATGCCCGCTCTCAACCTCCCGCCACTCTCAGCCACGATCGCAGCGATCGACAGCGCACTGGCCGCCCGTCAGCGGCCTCGGCATCAGCGCCGCTTGTCCGGATCCATGATCGGTAAGGCCTGCGAGCGCGCCATCTGGTATCAGTTTCGCTGGGCCTACGAGCCGGAGATGTTCTCGGGCCAGATGCTTCGCCTGTTCGAGACGGGGCATCACCGTGAGCCTCGAGCCTTCGCCGAGCTTCGCGCCGCCGGGGTCAAGGTTTCAGACGCCGACCCTGAGACCGGCGACCAGTGGACGTTCACCGAGCTCGACGGCCACTTCGTCGTCAAGGTCGATGGCCGAGGAACGGGCTTCCTCGAGGCCCCGAAGGCCGAGCACCTGGTCGGCGTGAAGACCATGAACGCGAAGAACTTCGCGCAACTGCAGAAGCATGGCATCGCGGTCGCCAAGCCGGACCACATGGCACAGGCGCAGACCGAAATGCACTGCAGTGGCATCCATCGGTTCTTCTACTACGCCGTCAACAAGGACACCGACGAGCTTTATGCCGGCGCTGACGTTCGCATTCACTATGACGCGACGCAGGCGATTGCCCTTATGGCAAAGGCAGAGCGTGTCCTGCAGGCTGCGCGTCCGCTCCCTCGCATCTCGGAAGATCCGCAAAGTCACCTCTGCCGCTTCTGCAAATCGCATGGGATTTGTCACGGCACTGACTTTGCGCCCCGGAACTGCCGCACCTGCCTGAACTCCACGCCTGAAATGGGCGGCGAGGCGGCTTGGCGCTGCAGCCGCAACGGCAGCCTGCTTTCCGTCGAAGATCAGGAGCGTGGCTGCGCCTTCCACCTGTTCATTCCCGATCTCGTGCCGGGCGAGCAGGTGGATGCCGATCGGAACGCCGAAACCGTCACCTACCGGATGCCAGACGGTCGCGCCTGGGTGGACGGCGCGGAAAGGGAGGCGGCATGACCGTCCTATCAGGCCCTACCATTCGCAAGCTCCAGCCGGTCAGCCCCTTCATCGAGGCGGTGAAGATCAATGGCATGACGGCGGGTCTCTCCCACTGCGGATACGACATCCGCATCAAGGACGGCTTCATCCTGCAGTCGGGAGAATTTCGCATCGCCTCCACGGTCGAGCGGTTCGACATGCCTTCCGATGCCATGGGCGTCGTCCATGACAAATCGACTTGGGCACGCCGCGGCCTCTCGGTCTTCAACACCGTGATCGAACCCGGTTGGGCTGGGTTCCTGACCCTTGAGTTGGTCAACAACAGCTTCCGGCCGATCCAGATCGCGTCCGGCTCCCCCATCGCGCAAGTCATTTTCCACCGTCTGGACGAGCCGGTCATCGGCTACGTGGGCAAGTATCAGAACCAAGAGGATCGACCCGTCGCGGCGATCTTGGAGGGTGCATGACCGACCTCATCAACCATCCGCCGCATTACACCTCGCATCCCTCCGGGGTCGAATGCGTGACCATCGCCGAACACCATAACTTCAACATCGGAAATGCGATCAAGTACCTCTGGCGCGCCGGCCTCAAGACCGAGAACCCGGTCGAGGATCTGGAGAAGGCGCGCTGGTACGTCGAGCGTGAGATTGGCCGTCTCTGCAAGGGAGCGGCGTCATGAACACTGTTCGTCTCGTCGCGGCGACGCAGCCACTGGTGCCAGAATGTGAGACCGGCGGGGATTTCGTAGCCTACGCCGCCCGCGTCTCCAACCCCAGCAACCAAGCCAATCGGGAGACCGCCCCGCGCCTTCTGGAGTACCTGAAGCGTCACAAGCACTGGTCACCCTACGAGCACGCCTCTGCGACGGTTGAAGCGACAACGACGCTCGATATCGCAATGCAGGTGCTGCGGCATCGCTCAGCCAAATTCCAGCAGTTCAGCCTTCGGTATGCCGAGGCGATCGGCTTCGTCTACCGTCAGGCGCGCCGGCAGGACGAGAAGAACCGGCAGAACAGCATCGATGACCTCCCGTCTTCCACCCATCGCTGGTGGCGCATGGCTCAGTGGGTCGTGATGAAGGCTTCGGCTTGGGCCTATCGGGGCGCTTTGAAGCGCGGAATCGCCAAGGAATGCGCCCGCTGCGTTCTGCCTTACGGCAACACCGAAACCCGCATGTACATCACGAACGACTACCGATCGTGGCTGCACTACCTCGACGTTCGCGAAGAAGCCGGCACCCAGCAAGAGCATCGTGAGCTTGCCAATGCCATTCGCGCCGCTCTGGCTGAACGTGAACCTCTGATCTTCGGAGAAGGTGCATGAGCGCCATTGCACCTGACCTCATCAACACTGCTGCTGCCCTCTGGTCCGAAGGTTTCACTGCGACCCAGATCGGCGAGCGTCTTGGCCTCACCCGGAACAAAGTCATCGGCCTTGCCAGTCGGAACCGGCAGCTATTCCCCGGTCGGACAGAAGGCGCGGCCGAGAAGGAGCAACAGGAACTCGCGCAAATCGAAAGCCTCTGGGGCACCGGTAAGACGCAAGCTGAGATTGCCCAATCGCTTGGAAAATCCTTCTCGACCGTCAACAAGATGATCCGGTCTTGGCCGGAACGCTTTCCGAAGCGATCGAAGAAGGATCTGAACAGCGTCAAGGCCGCCGCCAAACCGAAAGCCGTCGATGTTCCGTCGCCGCCGCCGCGGCGCAAGCCCGATCCATCCGTGTTCTCACCGATCGAAGGCACAACGCCCGTGCTCCTATGGGAGGCACCGAACAGCGCCTGCCGCTGGCCGGTCTCGACCGCTGATGCCCCAGAGAAGGCTGTCTGCCTTCATGTATGCGGTGTCGATGCGGTCCACGGCCGCTATTGCGCCCATCATGCCAAGCTTTCGTTCGGCCCCGGCACTGCTTCGGAACGTGAAGCCGATCGCCTTCTTCTCGCTCTTGGGGGTGCGTAATGGCCCTGCAGCTTCGCCCCTATCAGCGCGCAGCCCTTGATGCGCTCTATGCCTATTGGGAGGGGAACGTTGGCTCCCCCCTCATCGTGCTTCCAACCGGCGCCGGAAAGTCGCTGGTCATCGCAAAAATGGTGCAGGAACTGCTCGAGCAGTTTCCGATGCTCCGCGTCGCCATCATCACCCACTCGAAGGAACTGATCGTCCAGAACTTCAAGGAGCTGATCGGTCTCTGGCCTTCGGCGCCCGCCGGCATCTACAGCGCCAGCGTCGGCAAGCGCGACACCCACAGCCGCATCCTTTTCTGCGGCGTCCAGTCTGTCTTCAACAAGGTGGATGCGATCGGACCGCGCGATCTGATCATCGTGGACGAGGCGCATTTGATCCCGCGCAGCTCATCGACCATGTACGGCAAGTTCTTTGAGAACATGGGCGACATCACTGAAGACATGCGGGTCTGCGGTCTGACGGCTACGCCGTATCGCATGGACTCGGGGCGCTTGGACGGCGGGGACGGGGCAATCTTCGACCAGATCGTCTACGAGGCCAACGTCGCCGACCTCATTGAGGACGGATATCTGTCGCCCCTCATCTCGAAAGCTACGGTCGCACAGATCGACCTGCGCGGGGTCGGTACGCGAGCCGGCGACTTCATCGCTTCCGAGCTTGAGGCGGCGGCGATGCGAGACGATCTCGTAGATCGGGCCGTGGCCGAGATGGTCCGGTTCGGGCAAGACCGTCGCGCCTGGTTGGCATTCTGTCCTGGTGTCGCCCATGCCACTGCGGTTCGGGATGCCATCCGCGATCAGGGCATAACGGCCGAGGTCGTTCATGGCGGGCTGAATCAGGGCGAGCGGGACGCTATCATTGCGCGATACCGCTCCGGCCTCGTTCGATGCCTGACCTCCGTCAATGTGCTTTCGATCGGCTTCAACGTCCCGCACGTTGATCTCGTAGCCCTCATGCGCGGCACGAAGAGCACTGGCATGTACGTCCAGCAGGTCGGCCGCGGCTTCCGTCTCGCACCCAACAAGGAAAACGCCCTTATCCTGGATTTTGCGGGCGTCATTCGAATGCACGGGCCGGTAGACGCCGTTTCCATCATGCCCGGAAAGGCCAAGGGTAAGGCCAAGGAGGAGAAGGCGGACATCAACGACGTTCGGGCCAAGGAGTGCCCGACGTGCGAAGCCTTGGCCGCGCTCAACGCCATGACGTGCAAGGTCTGCGGCCACGAATGGCCGCGAGAGGAAAAACCGGCGCATGAAGCGGAGGCCGACGCCAGCGTCGGCATCCTTTCGTCCGAGCAGACCAAGCCCCAGATGGTGCCGGTCCTCTCCTGGATGTGGAAACGCTGGGAGAAGGAGGGATCGCCAGACTCCATCCGCGTCACCTACATGGCCGGCCTCAGCCAGTACAACGAGTGGGTTTGCCCGGAGCACGGGGGCTATGCCGGCCAGAAGGCGGCCGAGTGGTGGGTGAAGCATGGCGGCGCGATGCCCGCGCCGAAGTCGGCGGACGAGGCGATCGAGCGCCGCTCGGAGCTCGCGATTCCTCAGACCATCTCGGTTCGCCCAGCCAAGGCCAACCCCCGCTACTTCGACATCGTGAGCCGGACCTTTGCACAGGCTGCGGGACGGGCAGCGTGAGCGCCGATCGCTTCGACCCAGCAGTCTGCGGTGTGTGCGCCCGCAACGCGACCGGGCACGGCTATGCGCCGAAATGGCCTTATGGGCGACCCCCGCCAAAGCCGATTTGGCTCTGCGACGATCCAGAATGCATCGCGATCGCAAGGAACACCTACGACATGAAACAGGACGAGTTTGACCGCTTGGAAAGCCTCGCCACGGTCGAGGCCGGCCACAAGCTGGAGACCTATTGCGACGCGATCGGCAAAACCGATTTCGCTCAGTTCACACAGACCGAGTTCGAGCAGGCCATGCGTGAGGTCGTGGCCGAATATCGGTTCGCCATGAAGGTGAAGCTGCGCGATGAGGCGCCGTTCTGATGGCGTTCGGTCTCAAAGCTCAAGATCCACCGGGAGAGGCAACCAACCTCGGCGTTGCCCTGTCGCTCGCCGCGCGTGGTCTTTCGGTCTTTCCCGTTCACGCAGGAGGACCGAAGGTCAAGCAGCCAATGCCCTTCTTCCGCTGGCGCGATCAGTCTTCCACGGACGAGCGCGCTATCCGCGACTGGTGGCGCCGCTGGCCGGATGCGGCCCCCGCAATCGATCTCGGAAAGTCCGGGCTCTTCGTCGTTGACGCCGATCGGCATGATGTCGAAAACGATGGCGTCGCAGCGTGGGCCAAGATCATGGCACAGGAGGGTGCGTCGCCGGATGGCATCCCTCTCGTCGCTACACCGAACGATGGCAATCACTGGATCTTTCGTCAGGACGGATCGCTCGGCAACGGCAAGGGCCGGCTGCCGCAGGGCATCGATGTGCGCGGCACGGGCGGCTATGTCGTCGCGCCAGGTGCCATCATGGCCGATGGTCGTAGCTATGAAGTCCATGGCGATCCTGCGGCCGCCCCGCCGGTCCCGACATGGCTGACCAAATGGCTGATGAAGGAGGGACGGGCCGAACAGCCGACCACGAACGTCGTGCCGCTGCGATCGGAGAGCCGCGGTGCTGAACTGAACGAGGTGGCCGACCTTCTCGGCCACATCCCGCCGGACTGCGGCTATGACGAGTGGGTGCAGGCTCTCATGGCGGTTCATGCCGCCACGGGCGGCTCCAGCGCCGGTCTTTCGCTGGCCGACCAGTGGAGTGCGGGCGGGTCGAAGTACAAGCGGGGGGAGGTGGCGCGGAAGTGGGCCAGCTTCCGCAATCAGGGCATCAACGGTGCCACCCTAGCCGCGCTAGCCCGCCAGTACGGCGCCGACCTGTCCGCGATCCGGGTCCAGCATATGGATCGGGACGAGGGGCCGGGGACGGCCGAGCATGGACGGCAGGTCGCGGCCGCTCTGTCGGTGCGGCGATTGTTCGAGCAGAATGACGGCACGATCACGGACGAGGATGGCGTGATCATCGATCCGCCCAGCGCTCCCGCGCTGACGCCGGCCAATGCGGTCGCTTTCCCGGCGGGTCTGGTCGGCGCAATCGCCCAGTGGATCTGCGAGACCTCCAGGCGGCCGCAGCCCAGCCTTGCCCTCGGTGCGGCTCTTGCGATCGTCGGGACTGCGGCCGGGCGGCAGTTCGTCGGGCCGACCGGCTCAGGCGTTCACCTATATGTGCTCGGTCTCGCGCCAACGGGGCAGGGGAAGGATCACGCCGTCCAGCAGATCAGCCGCATTCTACGGGCCGCCAATCTCGGTCAGCACATCGGGCCATCGGAGTTCATCTCCATGCCCGCGGTCATTAACTTCCTTCTGCGCTCACCCCTATCTCTCTGCCCCATGGACGAGTTCGGCGACTTCATGGCCCGCATCCTCCACAAGAAGGCTTCATCCTTCGAGCGGTCGGTGGCGAAGATCCTGCGCTCGATGTGGGGCATCAGCTTCGGCGAATACCAGTCGCCGGAGTGGGCGGGCCGTCAGGCCGCGACCATCTTTGCGCCGGCCATGTCGATCTATGGCGTGTCGACCCCGGAGCAGTTCTGGCGAGCGCTGGAGGGAGCGGCGGTCGAGGACGGCACGGTCAACCGCTTCCTGCTGGTCGGCGGCGACACGAAGAGCCAGGATCGCGACCCCGGCGTTTCGGCGCAAGATGTTCCTTCGCAGATCGTGTCGGCACTCCGCGCCCTCTACGAGGCGTCGGGACCGATGGCTTATGCCATGCGCAACCAGTCCGACATGGACCCGGCCCAGAACCGGAGGCAGGTCGGATGGGACCATGGCGCCGAGGAGGTTTTCGCGGCGCTGAAGGCCGAGATTGAGCCCCTGTTGGAAGACCCCGACGCAGGGGCGTTCTACGCCCGTACGGTAGAGATGTCGGTGCGGATCGCAACCATCGTCGCTTTGGGCCGTGGCGGGCCGCTGGCGGCCGTTTCGCAAGAGGATATGGCATTCGGCGTCGAGACGGCAAAGGCCAGCGCACGGGCCATGATGGCCGGCGCAGAGGACTATCTATCGAACAGCGAACACCAGTCAAACGCGCAGCGCATCAAGCGCATCATCAAGGGCAAGGGCGGTCGCGTGAAGCGGTCGGCTCTGATGCGATCCATGCAACACTCCGTCAGGGCTCGAGATCTCAACGATCTTCTCAAGGCCATGGAGGAAGCGGAGGAAATCGTCTCGGAGAAGATCGTGCCGTCAGGCGGCGGCACAGCAGTTCAGTGGTACTGCTTGGCGGGGTGAAAACCCCGCCTTTTCTTTGACCAAAAGTCCGCCGGATCGCTCGGGGGTGGGTGAACCTTATATCAGCGGTAGAAGTCACTGATGAAAAGTCGCTCCATGGCTCCATCCTTGAGGGTCGGCTTTGCCCGAACCTTGATAGGACGGCGAGCGGCCATAGCCGAGACATACGGATTGTTCGGCTGGGCAAAGACTGGATCGGTTATCCGCCCCAGGATGCGTGTATCAAGGTCATCAGCAAGGGATATGCGACACGTTCCCGTGTCCATGTCTAACTCGCTGATAAGGACCAAGAAGTCTCGCTCATCGCCTACCTCAACGTCCGCATCTGACAGGATGGCGTCACGCTCGGCAGGGCCAATCCTTACCGCTGGATTGCTGGCAGTCCCGCCCACGCTTAGGGACGAAGCGGTTTGACCAATAGGCGCAACCGCCTGTCTCACCGCAGGGCGAAGTGCGTCCGCCATCCGATCAATGGTCGTGAGCAGCCGATCGATCTGACTTTGATCGCGGTGTCCCAGTTCCTTGATAGCCTGATCCAGGCTGTCTTTGATCGCTTTCATTTCCTCACGCTGACCAGCAGCTCGCTTGAAGATATATGTGATGAGAGTAGCAAAAACCCCGGCCAATGTGCCGGAAATAAGCGGCTGCTCTGTGACCCATTTCAGGCTGGCCAGGAGTTCGAAGCAATGGGCTTCTGGAGGTCGGACCACGACCTTTACAGCCATCGCGTCCCGATGCTGAATGTAGCGGTCCGTAACGACAAAATTGCCTACGACACCTAGAATGCGGGAAAGACCCTTAAGGGATTCGGAAAGGGCACCAAGCTCGATTTCGTGGTTGCTTGCGTCCATCCCGTCATAGCGGATGAGCGTGTCTTCGACTTCGATTTGGCTCACGCTTCACCCATCTCCCGCACAGCCCGCCCCTTAGCCGTCAGTCTGAACCAGGCTGTATTCCGCCAGCCAATTTCCGATGTCGCGAGCCCGAGCGCGATCAAGCCGAACACCCCGGCCAGCATCGGATCGGACAGCTCCCCGATTTCGCGCCCGACGCTATCCTCGACACCGCCCGGTGTGTCGAGCTTGATAAGGGCGCGGATCTGGATGGACGAGAGGTCGGAAAGGGCGGTCATTTTGGGTCTTTCAACGCCGTGCGAATCATGACCCGCGGTTGCTCGATCAGGCCACCATACAACCCAAAAACAGTCTTCACATCAATCCGTGAAGACCGTGAAATCTGTTGCGCGATCGATGTGAAGACTGTCGATTTCATGTGAAGACTGTCAGCTCATAAAATGACATAAAAAACAGTATGTTATGAATTTGAAAGTTCAGTCTTCACAAAAAACGAGTCTCTATCATTCTTGGACAGAAAGCTTGATTTTTGGGGGTTTCTGTCCGAAATAGCTCGAAGAGTCTAATTATGTGAAGACTGCGGTTTGGGCATGGATCGGGTCCTGGAGCTGGAGGCGAGGGTTGCGGAACTGGAAGCGCTGCTGACAGCTCATGGCATCGCTCTGCCGGGTGCCGAGCCGGCACCCCCGGCATCGCCGCCCGACTATGCCATGAGAGACCGCATCGCCCCGGTTGCCGCTCGCCTCCTGATGGACGGCCCTGCGAGCCATTCCGCCATCAGCCGGAAGGTGAAGGCCTTCGCCACGTCTGGTGAGGTCGAGGCCGTGATGGTCTGGATGGTCGAGGGCGGGGACGTGGTGCGCGAGGTGAGGAAGCCGGAAACGGGTCGGCCATCCACGATCTATCGCCTTGCGGCGTCATCCAGCGCAGGCTAGAATCAACCTCGCTCACCGTGCCTGCCACGGGTTTCTCGCCACCACTCGAGGAGCCCGACCGAATGCAAATCACCGATCAGCCGTCCTGGTTCGTCGCGCGCTGCAATCCTCGCTGTGAGGAGAAGGCGGTGGCTCGCCTTCAGGCTTTGGGCTTCCACGTCCATCTGCCCCGCGGCATGAAGCTCATCCGTCGTCGGCACCTGCGCGCCAAGCAGGCCATCTCGTTCCCGCTGCTGACCAGCTACGCGTTCGTCGGCCTCTCGACGGCAACGCCCAGCTTCTACCACCTGCGCCAGGTGGACGGCGTTCATTCGGTGCTGGGTCGCACGGTTCAAGACCCCAACGACAAGCGTTGCCGTTACCTGTCCATTCCCGCTGCAATCGTGGACGAGTTCCGGCGTCTCGAGGCCGCTGGTCGGTTCTCTGAGGTCAAGCCGGAAGTGGGGAAGGGGCCTGTTGTCGCCGCAGCCCGCCATTTCGAGCCGGGCGACAAGGTGGAGATCCTGTCCGGCCCGCTTGCTGGCACGACGTTCGTCTTCGATGACTATTTCGGCCGGAACTCGGCCAAGGTCATCGCGCAACTCTTCGGATCGCTTTGCCCCATCACAGTGCCGCTTGACGCGATCCGGGAGGCAGCTTAGATTCGTCATGCTTCGATGTGCGTCGATCCTCGCGGAACCCGAATGGGCGGACCGCAGGACGCCAGAGGCGGTAGCAGGAGATCGCTCCTGCGGCCCCGTGCGAAGCTATGCCCAACATTCTCAGCAGAGTGGAGCAATCCGGTAGCTCGCTAGGCTCATAACCTAGAGGTTGCCCGTTCAAATCGGGCCTCTGCAACCAAACCTCGCATTACGGCTGGACGAAAGCACCAGATACGGGTGCGGCGGGGCATCACCCCGTGATGGTCTACGGACCATGGCATCACAGATCAGGACGGCGGCGCTGAAGGAAGCGCGCGACCGAGCCAGGGTACGAACCCGTATTGCGAGAGCACTTCGCGGGCAACGTGCAGGAGCCCTGAAGCCGGTATCAAGCCCGGCCCGTCCTGACAGAATGCCCGAGAGGGCGCATAGGTGAGAGCGGCGGCGTGGAAGGACACGCAGCGCGGCCCCGGCGCGGGCCGAGGTGGACGACGCCGGTTTGTATGCCACCGTCAACGCACCGGCAGTCAGTGTCGAAACTGGCCCGCTCTCACTTTTGCAAAACGGGACTGAATTATTCAGTTCCTATTCCATACAGCGCCGGCAGCGAATGGACTGCCGACAGGTGGGCCGAGCCCAGCCCTGAGCAATATGCAAAAAATGCATACAGCCCCGTCCGCTTCGGCAGGCGCGACTTTTGATTAACAATCAAGGAATTCAAGATGGCCCAGCATGGCGGGGCTCGCCCCGGAGCGGGTCGGAAGACGGGCGCCGTAAGCCAGGCTAAGCGTGACATTGCCGAGATGGCAAAGGAGCACGCTGAAATGGCGTTGCGCACTTTGGCGCAAATCGCGCAATCGGGAGAGAGCGAGGCCGCCCGCGTGTCTGCGGCAAATGCGATCTTGGATCGCGGGTACGGAAAGCCAGTTCAGGGGATGGAGCATTCCGGCCCGAACGGAGAGCCACTTGGCCCAACGATCATTCACCTCGTCCCAGCCGAGAGCAGCCAATCTAGCTCTGCCGCCTAAGCTGCTGCCAGTCTTCGCCCAGCCTCGTGGAGCAGTCCAGTATCGAGGTGCATACGGCGGGCGCGGCTCCGGCAAGAGCTTTAATTTCGCGAAGATGGCAGCCGTATGGGGGTACGTGGAGCCGCTGAGAGTTCTCGCGACCCGCGAGTTTCAGGCCTCCATCAAGGAAAGCTTCCATGCCGAGTTGAAGGCCGCGATCGCATCTGAGCCATGGCTTGATGCCCATTATGACGTGGGCGTGGATTATCTGCGCGGTCGCAACGGGACGGAGTTCATCTTTCGTGGCCTTCGCCATGGCGTCTCCTCTATCAAATCGCTCGCCAAGATCGACCTGACGATCGTGGAAGAGGCTGAGGATGTGCCCGAGGCGTCCTGGTTGGCGCTTGAGGCGACCGTTTTCCGCCAGCCCAAGTCCGAGATGTGGGTCATCTGGAACCCGCGCAGGGAGGCATACCAAGAGAACGGGCAGTGGACCGGCTCGCCTGCTGACGCGCGCTTTCGCAAGAGGCCTCCTGCGTCCTCGCAGATCGTGGAGATGAACTGGCAGGACAATCCGTTCTTTCCGAGCGGGTTGGACATCCTTCGGCGTCGCGAGCTTGAGCGCCTTGATCCGAACACCTACGCGCACGTTTGGGAAGGAGGCTATCTCACCAACTCCGACGCTCAGGTGTTCGCAGGGAAATGGGAGATCCGCGAGTTCGAGCCCGAGCCGACATGGGATGGCCCATACCAGGGAGGTGACTTTGGCTTTGCGCAAGACCCCACAGCGGGCATCCGCTGCTATGTCTCTGAGGAGACGCTCTATGTCAGCGACGAAGCCGGTAAGGTCGGCCTGGAGCTGGATGATACCGCGCCATTCCTGATTAAGCGCATTCCTGGTTTTGATCGGTATGTGACGAGGTGGGATAGCGCCCGGCCCGAATCCATCAGCCACCTCAAGCGCCACGGGTTGCAGCGATCCGAGGCGGTGGAGAAGTGGAAGGGCTCTGTCGAGGATGGCATCGCGTTCCTTCGATCCTTCCGGCGCATTGTCATTCATTCACGCTGCGTCGAGACGGCCCGCGAAATGCGGCTCTACTCGTACAAGGTTGACAGGCTGACCGGAGACATCCTGCCGACGCTGGTGGACGCGCATAACCACTATATCGATGCGCTGCGGTACGCGGTGGCGCCGATGATCAAGCGCGCGGGCGAAGTCGCCATGTTCCTGACCCGCCGCAACCGCTGACGCACTGTCTCAAAACGGTGGTGTGACGCTTTCTGCTGAATCAGAAGGGCAAACGGACCCTTTTGAGACGCTCGGGGCCACGAACCTGAGACGGCGCGCACCGGTACACCCATCAAGGCAGGCACGGGCTGCCTCATCTTTAGGAATAGGGTCCGCGCATGACCGCTCTACGGCTTGTGGTCAACGAGGCCACCCGCAGCCTTGGCCGCATGTTCCCGGGCTTCTTCCCGGGCATGGTCAAGCACGACCACAACAAGGACTTCGGCTATCCCGACACCCTGACCTTCGATCTGCTCTACCGCATGTATCGGCGCAACGGCATCGCCAGCGCGGGCGTCAACAAGACGATCCTGAAGACGTGGCAGCAATCACCATGGCTCCTTGAGAAGGAACGGGACGGTAGCGAGGGCGGCACCAAGAAGGAAACGCCGCTGGAGCGCGACATTCGCCAGCGGTTCGAAGACCTCCGGGTGTGGCAGAACCTTGCCGAGGCCGACCGCCGCTCGCTGGTGGGGCGATATGCCGGCGTGGTCCTGCGCCTGGCCGATGGGCAGATGTTCGATCAGCCTGTGGGCCGCGTGCCCGGCGGGCTGGACGGCATCTTGGAGCTCATCCCCGCATGGGAAGGGCAGCTCGAGGTAGCCGAATGGGACCAGGACCAGCGCTCGCCCACCTATGGCGAGCCGACCATGTACCAGTTCACCGAGGCGGCGGTCGGAGACAGCAAGGTCAAGCGCCTGGCGCGAATCCATCCGGATCGGGTCATTGTCTGGTCGGCGGATGGCACGCTGAACGGGGAAAGCTATCTAGCGCCCGGCTACAACGACCTGATGACGCTGGAGAAGGTCTCCGGGGCCGGCGGCGAGGGGTTCTGGAAGAACGCTAAGAGCGCCCCGGTGCTGGAGGTGGATAAGGAGGCGCAGATCACGCAGATGGCGGCTGCCATGGGCGTCCAGCCATCCGAGATCGCCGATGCCATGAACGAGCAGGTTGAGGCCTACCAGAAGGGCTTCGACAACCTGCTCATGCTCCAGGGCATCCAAGCCAAGACGCTGAGCGTGAACCTGCCCAGCCCCGAGCACTTCTTCGCCGTGGCACTCCAGAGCTTCGCCGCGTCGATCATGATGCCGGTGAAGATCCTGGTCGGCAACCAGACCGGGGAGCGCGCCTCGTCTGAGGATGCAGCCGATTGGGCACAGACCATCATGTCCCGCCGGGCGACGGTGGTGATCCCGAACATCATGGAGCTTGTGAATCGCCTCGAGCGGTTCGGCATCCTCCCTGAGAAGGACTGGTTCCTCGACTGGCAGGACCTCACCGAGGCGTCCATGGCCGAGAAAATCGAGCGCGCCAGTAAGATGGCCGACGTGAACCAGAAGATGAGCGGGTCGGGCGAGATCATCTTTACCGGGGACGAAATCCGCGAGGCGGTCGATCTGGAGCCGCTGAGCGACGCGGACAAGTTCCGCGACGAAGGCGAGGACGACCCGACAGCGGCGCTTCCGCCCGATCCACAGTCAGACACCCGGCCACCGGCCGAATAATCGGAGACATCATCCGTGAGCCAGGTCCGAGTGAACATCCGCTCGGTCGCGAACGCTCGCGCCGTGCGCAAAGAGAAGCGCAACGGCCGAGATGTCGTGATCGTGCCGAGCGCCACGCTGCCCGACAACATCGTCATGAACGGCATCCTCTACCCGGCGGAGGAGATCGAATCCTCCTTCCGCTCGCTGGAGCGTACGCCGGCCCCGTTCGGCCATCCCAAGGTCAACGGCAAGTTCGTCTCAGCCCGCGACCCGGAGGGGCTGAACGTCTCGCACATCGGCGCGCACAACGAGAACGTTCGGCGCGAAGGCGGCCGGGTGCTCTTGGACAAGGTGATCGATGTGGAGGTGGCGAACCGATCGGCTGATGGCCGGGCGGTGCTCGCAGCGATCGACGCTGGCGGTCCGGTCCACACGTCCACCGGCCTGCTCTGCACCTTGGATGCGGTCAACGGTGCCGACCACAAGCACATCGCGCGCGCCATCCGCTTCGACCATGACGCCATCCTGCTCAATGAGGAAGGCGCGGCCACCCCTGAGAAGGGGGTTGGTATGCTGGTCAATGAGAAGGGCGAGCGCGAGGACATCGAGGTCATCAATTCGTCCCTGACGGACATGGCCGATCAAGAGATCGACTACGCGGGAGCCCGCTTGGTCGAAGCTCTCCAGCGCAGGCAGAGCCTGTCGGTCTGGGAGCGCGTGAAGTCCGCCATCATGGACGCCATCGGCGCTCCCGAGCGGGAACCCACCACAAACCAAAAGGAAGACCCCATGGCTGTCTCCGATGAGCAGTTCAAGGCGCTTTCCGACGAGGTGAAGACCCTCTCGGAAGCGCTCAAGCCCGAGGCGCTGGCAACGGCGATCGGCAACGCGGTGGCGACGGCTGTGAAGCCCATCACCGACGCGCATGAGCAGATGGTTGCCAACCAGCGGACCAAGGATGACGCCGAACTCACCGGGCTTCGCGACAAGATCGTTCGGGCGAACCTCATGGACGAGGCCGCTGCTGGCGAACTGACGTTGAACGCAGCGCGCGCGCTCGCGAAGTCGGCCGAGCCCAAGGGCGCGCCGGCGCTGAATGGCGCCTTCCGAGGCAACAGCCAGGACAAGAACGGCGGCTTCAAGCTGCCCAAGGCGGAGGCCTGATCCATGCCGCGCTACAACAAGATTTTCGGCGGCCCGGTCAGCGAGACCTTGCCACAGGTGCATGAGGCGATCTGCGATGCCGCAGTCCTGCCCGGCACAGTCGTCGCGCGCTCGGGCGGCAAGTTTGTCCAAGCTGGCACATCCAGCAAGGGCCGGCTCTTCATCGTCCAGGACAACTATCTCGCGCTCAAGGGCGTCGATGATGCGTGGCCGGCGGGTGATCGCATCGTCGCCATGGACTTGCTGGACGAGCAAGCATTCCGCGCTCGCGTCCCGACCGGCACCAGCATCGTGCAGGACGCCGCGCTGTCAGTGAACGCAGCGGGCAAGCTCGTCCCGGCCACGTCCGGCACTTGGGTTGTCGCCTTCGCAAGCGAGACCTTCAACAACACCACTGGCTCCGACCAGCTTGTCAGCGTCCGCGCTGCCAAGGGCTACGCGTTCGCCTAAGGAGGGCTGACATGCGCTACTTTGACGAACAGCTCGTCGCCAACTCTCGCGCGCACGCGGAATGGTGGGGTGAGGTCTGCGTGAACCGTGAGTGGTTCCACCAGACCGAGGACGCTTTCGCCGCCCTCTACAACTCGGCCGCCGTGCTCCCGCGCGATGCGTGGCAGGACCTCGACGGCATCACTCGCCGCGTCATGCGCGCCGATGAAGGCCAGACGTGGATGGCCGACCTCATGCCGCTGGCCAAGACGGTCAACATCGGCAAGATCGTCAGCCTGAACCGCGTCTCGGGCGACGCCGGCTCAGTGACCCGCTCGCTGTCCGGTCAGGTGCCGATCGGCATGGACAAGGTGACCTACGACTATCGTGGGACGCCCGTGCCGATCTTCTCGACCGCCTATGGCCGTGAATGGCGCGAGTGGAACGCCCTTCAGTCCGAGAACTTCGACGCTCTGGCCGACGACCAAGAAGCCCATTCGGCGAAGATCCGCCGCGACATGGCGCTCTATGCCCTCGACGGCGACCAGACTATCAAGTTCCAGGGCTACACCGGCTACGGTATCCGCACCTCGCCGTTCTCCAAGTCGATCAATCTCGGTTCGGGTGCCGGTGGCGCCAACATCGACCTGACGACGGCCGATTGGCCGGCGATGGATGCGTTTTTCAACGGGCCGTTCGGCGCGATGCTGGATGCGAACTTCATCGGCGTGCCGGTGAACCTGTACATCTCGCCGGAGATCGCGCGGAACCTCGACAAGCAGGTGAACACGTCGGCCGGTCAGGCTCTCGGGTCTCGGCTCGAGCAGCTTCGCCAGAACCGCCGCATCGCCAAGATCGCCGTGTCGTTCGAGCTGACGGGCAACCAGTTCTTCGGCTTCGTGCCCAGCGGCGAATACATCCGCCCGCTGGTCGGCATGGCCGTGAACACGACCGCGATGCCCCGCACCTATCCCACGGCGAACTATCAGTTCCTGATGATGGGCGCGATGGGCCTCGAGATCCGGGCCGACATCAACGGGCGCTCCGGTGTCTTCTACTCCGTCGTTGTGAACTGAGGAGCCTGACATGCGCATCAAGATCACGCAGCCGGGCATCTACGGCAATGACGGCGAGATCGCTGTCGGCACCGAGTTCACGGTCAAGGACGGGCCGAAGGGCTGGGCTGGCCGATACGAGGTCATCTCGGGCGGTGATGAGGGAGAGCCCCACATCATCAACCCCGAGATGGGCGAGGTGAATATCGGCGACACGACCGAGAACCCGAAGACGGGCGAAGGCGTGCCGGACGGCCAGAACAGCGGCAAGTCGACCTACGCCGTCAAGGACAAGGGCTCCGGCTGGTACGCTGTGACGGACGGCGAGAAGGAAGTCACCAAGTCCCTCCGCAAGGACGCGCTCGACGGCTTCAACGGCCTGACCGACGACGAGAAACGGGCCTTTGTGGAGGCCAACAAGCCGGAGTAAGGCGATGTACGGCACTCTGGAAGGCTGGCGGGCCTATGCGCAGGCGAGGGGTGACCAGCGCCCGACGCAGGCGACGGATGAAACGGCCAATGCCGCGCTCACCCGTGCCTCGGACTATATCCGCTTCCGCTACGTGGCCCGCCTCATCCCAGGGTACGACGAAGCCAGCCTGCCCATCATCGTGGAGGCGACCTATGTGGCCGCCTCCCTCGAGCTCGCCACCCCCGGCTTCTTCGCCAAGACCTACACCCCGGCGGAACAGAAAGTTCTGACGGAGGTCCGTGGAATCAAGTGGACCGTGACGGGCGACGCCAGCAAGCCGGGTTCGGCCTCGCCGGTCTCGTCCATCATCGAAGATATGTTCGCCCCGTATGTGCGTCCGCTCGGCGCGCCGGGCTTCATGCTGAGGTCGATCGGTGGCTGAGGGCTGGAACGCGATCGCCGCAGAGGTGGCCGAAGCCATCCGCTCGGTCTCCGATATCTCCCAGCCCGGCGGCTATCCGGCGGTGCTGCGGCGGGCCGGGCCAGCCTCGGGCGACGAATGGAACCCGACGCCGAGCGCGCCGACCTACCTGACCATCCACGTCATCGAAGACAGTCGCGAGATGCGGGACGCCAACGGGACGCTGATCGGCCAGACAGTGCGCACCCTGACCACGACCGCCGTGCCTGGCATCGTGCCCAGCGATGACGACACAATCGCCGTGGGTGTCACCGATGGCGCTTCGGCGACCGAATGGCTTGAGATCGCCGCCGTTCGCCCGATCGCGCCAGCTGGCGTGGCGGTGCTCTATGAAATTGATCTGAGGTCGTGATGGACGCCCAAATCCCGCAGCTTCTTGTGCTGACCTCTTTTGCTCTTCGCGCCACCGTGCCGTTGGTTGTCAGGACTGCGATCGGCCTTGACGGCATCGTTAGGATGCGGCGGAGGCGGGCCGCCAAGATCATCGCACAGCCCGTCACGAATCCTTGGTTCTTCGGAACCTGGATCGGGCAGCGCTTGGGCGACGCCATTTCGATCGGCGTCTTGATCTGGGGCGGATTTTTCTGATGCCTACCACCCGCGAGAAGATCGAAGCCCTGCTCGCCACCTATGACGAGCGCGTGCGTGACGCCTTCCTCGAATGCCTAGATGACGTCCGATCGGCCATCGTTCTGAAGATAGTCATCGAGCGATTGGAGAAGGGCGATATACAGGGCGCCATCGACGCCATGCAGATCGAAGCGGATGCCTATGCGCCGCTCGAGCGCGCCATCGCAGAGGCCTACGACGCTGGCGGGCAGGGGGCAGTCAGCGACTTGCCCCGCGTCACAGACCCAAACGGCCATCGTGTCGTCTGGCGCTTCGGCATTCGCAACCCGGCCGCCGAGGCTGCGCTGCGCGAGCATTCATCCAACCTAGTCGCGCGCATTGTCGAGGATCAGAAGCAGGCCATTCGGATCGCACTGGAAGAGGGGCTTGCCGCCGGCCAGAACCCGCGTGCTACGGCGCTCGAAGTGGTCGGACGCATCAACCGTGCGACCGGCAAGCGCGAAGGCGGCATCATCGGCCTGACAGCGCCTCAAGAGCGCTATGTCGCGACGGCCCGCGCAGACCTTTTGTCCGGCGACCCGGAACGCCTGAAGCACTATCTGACGCTGGAGCGGCGAGATAAGCGGTTCGACCGCTCTGTGACCGCCGCCATTCGGGCAGGGAAGCCCGTGGACGCGCAAATCGTTGCCGCTGCGACCGGACGCTACTCCGACCGTTTGCTCGCGCTTAGAGGTGAGTTGATCGCCCGCACCGAGACCATGACCGCCATCGGCCGCGCGCGGGAAGACGCGATGCGCCAGCAGATCGCGGCGGGCAAGATCGAATCGCAGGACGTGACGAAGGTTTGGCACTCTGCGGGCGACAAGCGCGTCCGTGATACGCACCGCCTTTTGAATGGCCGATCCGCCGAATTGGATGGGGTCTTCCACAGTTCCAGCGGCGCGGTCCTGCGCTATCCCGGCGATCCGAAGTCTCCGGCGAGCGAGATCATCGGCTGCCGTTGCTGGATGGAATATCGGGTGGATTACGTGGGCGCCGCCGTTCGGCGATTTAAGGCGGAGGCAGCATGACAAACGTCGTAAGCATGGGCGATCGGGTAGTCGGCGACGCCTTCTCGATCTCGCCTGATCGAGTGCTCCAGGAAGCAGCGGGTAAACTGCTGTCTTGTGTGATTGTCGGTATGGATGAGGATGGCGCACTATACGTCGCCTCGTCTGAGGGGCGGGCGAATGCGGCTTTCCTTATGCAGCGCGGCATCGCAGATTTAATCCAGAGTCTCGACTGATGACCACCACCTCGTTCTCGGCATCTGTTGGAGCGTGGGCGCAGAAGGTGGAAGGGGCCGTTGAGGCCGTCTTCAAGCAAAGCGTGCAGGAACTCGTACGCGAGGTGCAGAAGACCCGGAACGAGGGCGGGCGAATGCGGGTCGATACCGGTTTTCTCCGCGCCTCGCTTCTTGCATCCACATCCATGATGCCTCGCATCAATCCCGCAGCGAAGCCGGCGAAGGATGCTGGCCCGAACTCCGTCCCGTACAATTTCGGGACCATCGAAGCTGTCATAGCCGGCTCGGAACTCGGGCAGACGATCTATCTCGGCTACACAGCGTCCTATGCCGGCTATCGCGAATACGGGGTCAACGATCAGCCAGGCGACGCCTTCGTGCGCACCGCCGCACAGCGCTGGTCCAGCATCGTGGAAGCGGAGGCTGCGAAGGCTAAGGCTCGCTTTGGCCTTTAGCGGCTTTGTCTGACGCTACCAGCAATCCAAGCTGAAGCATCCGCAGAGATCGGCGCGCGGCTTCCAGCGCCGTGTTGCCGTGGATCGTCGCGCCTGGCGCCTTGCCGAGCGCATCCAGCGCCGCGTGCAGCCGATCGTAGGCAGCCATGTCTTCGAGCGGGTCTTTGTCGGCCATCAAACACGCAGGTAGCACGGAATGGCGATCGAGACGACGATCATGGAGGCGCTTTTCGAGCGTCTCGAGGCAATGCCTGACCGGCTCCCGACCGCATGGCCGAACACAAACTTCACCCCGCCGACCAACAATCGCTTCCTGCGCGTCCAGTTCATTCCGAACCAGACCGAGCGTCTATTCGTCGGCTCGAACGAACCGCACCTCTACTATGGGCTACTTCAGGTCTCCGTCATGTGGGGCCAGAACGAAGGCGAAACCCAACCGCGCAACGCCGCAGCTCAGATCGTCAGCCATTTCCCGACCGACCTGCGCCTCCAACGCGACGGTCTATCGGTTCGCATCACCAAACGCCCGGCGCTTGCCGACCTCATGATCGACGGGAGCCGGGTGCAGATCCCCGTCACGATCGAATGGGAATGCCTCGCCTGAGGCTCTGAAGGAGAATATCATGCCTCGTTTCGCAACAGCGGGCTCCAAGGTTTACATTGGCGCGCCCCTCGACGTGAAGACCACCGACTTCGTCGCCGCCGACTTCTCGTCTCAGTCCTGGGTCGAGATCGGTGGTCTGACAAACATCGGATCGGTCGGCGACACCAATCAGGAAGTCAACAGTTCCGAAATCGGTCTCGGCCGTGACATCTCGGTCAAGGGCACCGCCAACGCCGGCACGCTCTCTCTGACCTGCAACATCGATACGTCGGATGCGGGTCAGATCGCGTTGCGCGCCGCGCAGAAGTCGATTGCGAACTATGCCTTCAAGATCGAATTCCCCGACAAGCCATCCACGGGCGCGAGCCCCAAGGGGTCGCAGCGCCTTTTCATCGGCCTCGTCATGGGCGTGCCGGAAAACCTCGGCGGAGCCAACCAGTTCGCCGCTCTCGACGCCACGGTAAAAATCAACTCCAACGTGGTCCAGGTCGGGCCGTCTGCGAGCTGACCATGAAGCCCGAAGTCGAAACCAAGGACGACGCCAAGGTCGCGAAAGCCGCCGCCGACCCGCGAAAGGTCGAGCTTCTGGACGCCGCCGGTCAGTCGATCGGCGTCACCGTCACGCTGAAGGACGAGCCGGCGCCCGCCGAAGAGCCCGGCCCGGACGAGACGCTCGAGGCCATGCACATCCGCCGCCTGTCCAAGAGCGTCACATCGTGGACGCATCTGGAGGTGGACGGCGAGCCGTATCCATTCAGCCAGGCGCGCGCTGCGAGCCTGCTCACCCGCTACCCCCACTTCGCCGACCAGATCGGCAAAGCCCTCAAGCTCTGAAGGAGCCCGCATGTCCTTTGACCTCGCCTCGCTCGACGCTCTGAAGTCCAATCAGGACGATGGCCTCGAACTGAAGATCAAGCACCCGGTGTCGGGCGAGCCGATCGGCCTGACGCTTCGGGTGGCGGGCTACGAGTCCGATGCCGTGAAGAAGGTGCAGCGCCGGCAGGCCAATGAGCGCCTGCGCAAGCGCATCACCAAGATCACGGCGGAGGAGATCGAGCGCAACGCGCGCGAGGTCGTGGTCGCCTCGGTGCTGTCGTGGAAGGGCGATGAAGACTTCCGGCTCGACGGCCAGCCGCTGCCGGAATGCACCAAGGAAGCGGTGGACGGCCTGCTCCGCCGCTTCCCTTTCATCGGCAGTCAGATCGATGACTTCGCCTCGGACCAGTCCAATTTTTTGCAGAGCTGACGGACCAGCTCGTCGCATCGGTCAGGCACGCGTTGTTCCTAGCCGAGCGCGACGAGCGGACTAACCGCTCAAGGCGAGAGCATTGGGAGGAGTCGGGCATCGAGATCGAAGAGCCGGAGGTCTACGAGGCCGGCTCCCATCTCATTGGCTGGTTCTGGGACATGGACAGCCTGTGCGGTTCCAACGGCATGGGCGCCATGATCCCGCTCGACGCCGTGCGAATTCAGGCATGGGCGGCGCTGACCGGAACCGATGTCGAGCCATGGGAGGGGCGAATGCTTCTCGACATGGCTCGCGCGCGGCAGGCCGGGCCGCAAGAGGCGATGCAGATCGAAGCGCCGGCCACGCAGGCGATCAACGCCGCGATGTTCGATGCGCTGTTTGGTTGACTGGAAACGTTTCCAGTGAGGGGGCGGCACATCGGCCCCTCACTTTTTAAGCAGGATGCGCGGCCCTATCGTATCCAGTACCTCTTGAGCATCGATCGAACCATCAGGGCGCGTCGATCCCGGCAAAAGCCGAATGTAGACGGTTGCGCCCGGCTGGTAGGCAGCGCTCGAACTGGCAGGCGTCACAATGTAGCCGCCGAAGCCATTCGGGTTGACCATTCCCGGCGTGGTGAAGGTCTGGATCCGGCTAGCGTCCTGAATGTCGCCCTCGCGGATGAAATAGCGTGAGCCGTTCGCCTTGGCTGTTTGCGCCGCCTTGAGCAGCAGGAAATCGCCAACTCGCTCCGAAGGTGTGTTCTGGTTCACGAGGGCGGAGATGCGATAGCGACCATATCCGACCTGCTCAGCGCGAACGCCACCGACGACCGGACCGGCGCCTTCCTCTTGGTATGGCGTCTGGCACCCCGCCAACCCCAGGCACATCGCCGCCACTAGAATCAAACCGCGCATGTCGCTCTCCCGTCCATCTGCGGTTGAGAACGCCATAACCGCCCGTTTGTGTCCATAAGTGACATAGACCATTCACAGGCTCGCTTCGGCGGGCCTTTTCATTGGAGAGCGCAAATGGCTGATCTCGCCGTACTCGGGCTGGAAATCCGAAGCGATGATGCTGTTCGTGCAGCCTCCGACCTCGAAAAACTGAGCACCTCCGCAAAGAAGGCTGAGAAGGCCACAGAGGGGGCCGGCAAGGCTTCCGAGCAGGCGGCTCAGCGCATGAGCGGCAGTTCCAAAGCCGTCGAGCGCTTGCTTGCCGCCATTGAAAAGGTCGAGCGCGCTGTCCGCGAGCAGAATGCCATGATGGCGAAGATGGGCGCTTCCCTGTCTAACGCTGAAGCTCAGATGCTCGGCGCCACGAAGGCAGCTCAGACGGTGGCGGCCAACGTCGAGGCGGCCGGAAAGGCAGCGGGGGCCGCATCCGAACAAATCAATGCGGTGAGCGAAGCTGCGGGCTCCATCTCTAATGCCGCCGACCAAGCGGCCGGTGGCCTGGGGCGCATGGATCGCACGATTCAGGGCGCGAACGATAACGTCGAACTCGCCGGCCACACGGTCAACAACCTGCGTTCGCAAATCCTCGACCTGGGGACCATGATCGCGAGCGGCTCGTCGCCTTTCGACGCGCTGAAGACCCAGGCTGCCCAAATTTACGAGGCTCTTGCGAACGCCGAAGGCGGCGCAACAGGCGCGCTGAAGGCCATCTGGACGCAGGTGAAGGGCTTCATCAACCCGACCAGCATCGTGATCGGCCTTCTGGGTGCTGCCACGGTGGCGGTTCGCTACTTCGGCGACAACGCAGAACGGAACCTGCAAAAGGCAGAGAAGGCGGCGAAGTCCTACGAAACCACTGTTCGCAGTCTCGTCACCGCGCAAGGCGACCTTGGCTCCGTCATGGGCCGCATCTTCGATCAGGAGATGGTGGGCTCCGTCGCCCAGATGCAGCGACAGCTTTCGCTACTCGCTAAGGAGCAGGTGGAAGCCAAGAAAGCGCTATCCGAGAATCTGGTGAAGGCCGGCGTCCCCAGCGCTCTGGAAACTTTGAGCCCGATCGGCCCGATCAAAGAGCTTTTTCGTCTCAGCACCGGCAACACGTCTCTGGGAACCCTTGGAACTCTCGGCGCGGAATTCGAGAAGGGCAAGCGATCGGCTGAAAGCTTGGTCGAGGAGCTGACCAAGCTCAAAGTCAGCGACGACCTGCCGAAGGATCTCGAAACCATCGTTGATAAGATGCTCGAGGGCGCGCAGGAGGCTTCGAAGGTCGAGGCGCGCATCAAGGCCATCACGACGGCCATCCGCGAGCAGAAGCGGGAGATCGCGAACGACAACTATGTGAAGGCATCGGAGGCGTTCTCGGGGTTCCTGCCGAACGACCTCACGCAGCGCCAGCAGATCGAGAAGGCGTATCGGGAACGTGTCGCAGCGATCCGCGACCTGCAAGACAACCCGCGCTCCATGGAAGGCCGGCTCAACACGGCCGAAGCTGAGCGCCTCACGGCTCTCAAGGAAATCCAGCGCCAAGAAGATGTGATGCGCGATGGTCGTGCCCTCGACCTAGCCGCGATCGGTGCGCAGACGGTTGCGGAGCGCGCTCTGCTCGCCGCCAAGCGTGAGCGGCTTGCTCTCAGCGAGCCAGGAGCAAACAAGGAGGAAATCGAAAGGAAGGCAGTCGCCGCGCAGACGCAGGTCTATGCTCAAGCAGAGCATGAGGCAGCGGACGCTCTGCGTCAGAGCCAGGCTGCGCGCGATCAAGCCGACTTGGAAGGCTATGCCGCTCAGGTCGCCGCGATCAATGCGCAGTATGCCCGGCAGATCAAGCTTGCCCAAGGCTCTGAGGCCGCCGTTCGAGCATTGTCCGAGGCCCGCGACCTTGACCTAAAGGCGCTCGACATCAGCACCCGCAAGAGCCTGTTCGACGGCCAAGAAGCGGAGTTGCGGCAGCTTCAGGCCGAGGCCGGACTGATCGGTCAGAACGATGACGCGCGCCGGAAGGCTCTCGCCACGCTGAAGGCCGAAGCCGACCTTCGCCGGCAGGGTATCCCGCTCAACAGTGAATGGGGCCGCACCTATGTTGCCAATGCCCAGCAGATATCGGACTTGGACGACGCGCTCGGCAAGCAGCAGAAGTCGTTCGATGATCTGAAGGACGCGGCCAAGGACTTCTTCGAGACACTCTCGTCTGGCGGCGGGATCATGGACGCGCTGACCGGCGCCTTCGGGAAGTTCGCAAACCAGCTTGCCTCCAAGGGTTTCGACCAGCTTTTCGGCGGCTTGTTCGGGAAGGGTGGGTCGGACACTCCACGCGTCGTCGGGGCGATCACCCAGGCGGCGTCTCAGGTGCCGGCATACGGCAGCAGCATGGGAGTCGAAACGACGTTCGCCGCTCCTCTGGGGGGCGTATCGCGGGCGCCGCTCCCACCGCTTGTCACGGGCGATGGCTTCTCGGCTTCGAAGGCCTCCAGCGTCGCGCGCCAGTCGGTGCCGGCTCAAGTCTGGAATTTCTTCGCGTCCAAGGGGCTGGCATCTCACCAGATCGCCGGCATCATGGGCAACGCTCGGGCCGAAAGCGCATTCAACCCGGCTGCTCGCGGTGATGCGGGCGCGGCGCTGGGCTTGTTCCAGTGGAACGACCGAAGCAGTGCCATGAAGGCGTTCGTTGGGCAGGACTGGCACTCGAACGTTCAAGGCCAGCTCGACTTCGCCTGGAAGGAACTCCAGACGAGCGAGAGCAAGGCGTATCGCGCGCTCTTGCAGGCCACGAACGTCACTCAGGCAACCGAAGCTTTCCTCGGGTTTGAGAGACCGCACGGCTACAACACCGGCGTCCGCAACTCGCACAACTACTCGGGCCGTGTGGGTTATGCGGAGGATGCCTTCCGCCAGTTCGAAGGCACCCAAGCGAAGACAGACAGCATCGTCTCGGTCTCGAAGCGAGATGCGGAGAAGGCGTTCGAAAACGGAGCTGCTCGCGGCGTTCAGAAGGGCATCGAAACAACCTCTTACGACCGCCCGAACTATGACTCTTCGCCGCGCGCGAACGATGGATTGTTCGGCGCGCGTGGGCTTGCCGGTCTTCAAGTTCTCGGAGCGGGTGTTGGAGCATTCGGGAACGGCTACCAAAGCGGCAGCCCGCTCTCGGGCGGGTTGAGCGGTGCCTTCTCCGGCTACGGCGCGGGCGGTGCAATCTCATCCTTCCTCGGTGTTGGGGCAGGAGCAGGGGCGGCCCTCGGTGTGGTTGGTGGTGCAGCCCTTGGCATCATCGGCGGCATCATCGGCGCTCGCAAAAAGCGCGAGGAAGCCCACAAGCAGGCCGCCGCCAAATGGGCCGAGATGCAGCCTCAGTACGAGGCGTTCGACCGCTCGCTGTCCGGCGAAAAGCAGGGCGACCTGCGCAAGTACGTCACGGACGGATGGGGCCAGCTCTCGCAATTCATGAGCGTGGGCGGCGCGGCCTGGAAGATGGGCTCGGGCAACTCGACGGCTCAGTTCAATAGCACCGGCAAGAAGCTCTTCGAGGGCTTCCTGAAGATGCTGGATGAGTTCCGCGAGGGCTATGAGGCGATGATCCAGGACCTGTCCTCGGGGCAGGGATTGGCCGGCGCCTTCGCCAAGGGTCGGAACGCGACGAAGGATCTGGCGACCCAGATCAAGAAAACGCGGGACGACATCGACATCGCGTTCGGCAACATCGCCTCCATCGACTTCCTGAACACGGCGACAGCCCAGCAGCAGGCAGCGGAGACGGAGAAGCAGCGCGCGGATGCTATCGGCCGCTTCAACGAGGCGGCGGGGAAATACGCGCTGAGCCTTCTCTACAACGCGGAGAAGGTCTCCGATGTCCAGCAGACCATCGACGGGCTTCGCGGCACGGCGGCTGGTTTGCAGAGCGTCTTGCAGGATCTCGGCTACACGGCCGACGATGCGGCCAAGGCGATCGGGGATCGGCTGAATCAGGCCATCGCCAACGTCGCGCGCGGGCTCGAGCAGAACCTTGCGGATCGCATCGACAGCTTGAACGGCCGGGATTACTTCGCCAGCGTGCGGGGCTTCCTGGAGGAATACCAAGGGCTCCAGCGGGACTTCGCAGCGGCCGGGGCGGACACGTCCCGTCTGCCCGAGTTCTTCAAGCTCCAGGCGCAGTCGATCGTGGACGGGGCGGAACTGACCGGCGATGCCTTCGCCGATCTGGTCCGCGTCTTCCCGCAACTGTCGGGGGTGGTGCGGGAATTCTCGGCCACAGCCAGCCAGTCCGCGAAGGAACTGGCACAGAGCGCGCTCGACACGGCTAGGTCCAATCTGGACCGTAGCTATCAGGCCGAGACCGACCGCATCAACGACCTGTTGAACGCGCGCCGGGACGAGGCCAACGAGCTGGAGAGTACGATCTCGAAGCTGGAGGACTTCCGCGATCAGGTGCGGGAGTTCAGGGACAGCCTGAAGCTCGATGACAACCTGTCGACGCTCAACGCGCGCGACCGGGTGACAGAGGCGGGCAGGCAGTTCCAGGAGCTTCTGAGCAAGGCGAAGGGTGGCGATGAGGAAGCTCGTGGGCGACTCACCGGGGCGGCGCAGGAATATCTGAACGAGGCGAAGGGCTACTACCAGACCTCGACGGATTACGGCGCCATCTTCGATGAGGTGTCCAAGGCTCTGACCGACACCCAGACCACGACGGAAAGCGCTCTCTCGACCGCGCAGAGCCAGCTGGATGCCCTGAAGCGGCAGATTAGCCTGGATGAAGCGCAATTGAGCATCGCCAAGGCCCAGTACGATGCCATCCTCGGCACAAACGAGGGCATCAAGGGCCTTCAGGTGGCGCTGGCCGAGATGGCTGTCGCGATTGCGCAGGCTCGCAGCCAGGGCATCACCACACCGGGCAACACGAATGCTTCTCAGCCGGTCTCGGATCGGTCGATGCAGTATCTCGCGAACAACCCGGACGTGGCGAAGGCCATCGCAGCGGGGCAGACCTTCGGCGCTCTGCCAGGGTCGAGCATCGAGGCGATCATTCAAGACCACTGGACTCGCCACGGCCAGTACGAAGTCGGTCACGGCACGCGCGTCGGCTACTCGGCGGGCGGTTTCACGGGCATGGGCGGCGTCAGCGATGTGGCCGGCCTTGTTCATGGGCAGGAATACGTCATGGACGCGGCATCCACCCGCGCCATTGGCGTCTCCACACTCGACATGATGCGGCAGACCCGCAGCCTCCCGACGATCGCCATGCCGGCCAGCCCGCGCATGGTGTCGGGCGGCAACGACAATCGCGGCGTCGAGCAGCGCCTTGATCGTCTCGAAACCCTCATGCGTCAGCAGATCGCGACGACCGGCGGCGGCCTCCAGCGAGTGGCCGAAGCCGGCGAAGCGGGTGCGCGCGCCACGGAGCAACGCGCTCTCGCCGAAAGGAGGAGCGCCAACAACAAGCAGCAGGCGGCATGATCTATCTCATCGAAATCGACCCGCTCGATGAAGCGACGGGGCAGATCGTGACGCTGCGCTATGGCTCGGAGAGCTTCATTACCGAGCCATCCGACGCGCCGGGGAACGTGACCTTCCACCAGAGGGTAGCGGACCCCGGCAACTACTCCCGGCATCTGTTCCAGACGGGCAAGACGCGCGGCGAGAGCGACGTGGGCGGTGGTGACATAAAGCTCGTGAACGCCGATCGCGGGCTCGACTTCCTGCTCAATCTCGCCTTCGACGGGCGAGCGGTTCGCATCTTTGGGCTCGAAGACAGCTATTCGCCCTGGTCCAGCCGGGTGACGCTGTTCTCGGGCACGATGGAGCAGGTGACGTTCGAACAGCGCACCGTGACGATCCGCATTCGGGATCGACTGGCCGCGCTGCGTGAGCCCATCCAGACGCTTCGGTTCAAGGGCACGACCACATCGGGCTCTTCGACGGAGGCGGAAGGCAACATCGACCTGAAGGACGTGCCGGTGCCCGAGCTTTATGGCTCGGCCCGGCTCATCCCTCCGGTGACGGTGGACGCTTTCAACTACATCTTCCGGGTCGCGCGGCGCGTGGACGGCGTGACGGCGGTCTATGACGCGGGCGTGGCTCTCACGGCCACTCAGGACTACGCCACGCTCGCCGCGCTCAAGGCCGCGTCCCTCTCGGCCGGACGATATGCTACCTGCAACGCGCTCGGCTTGGTTCGCACCTATTTGCGCCCGACCAGTCTGACGGTGGATGCGTTCGAAGGAGCGACACTGGCGCAGCGATCGGCGGCGCGGATCGTGCAGCGAATGCTTCCTTCAGCGCTCCCGCTGTCGGCCGCATCCTTCGACGCCCTGCATAACGCCAATTCGGCCGAATGCGGGCTGTGGACGGGCACGAACGAGAGGACCTTTCTCTCCTGCGCTATGGACGTTCTCGCCTCTGTAGGGGCTTCTCTGAACGTTGATCGCCTCAGCATCGTGCAGGTCGAACGGCTGGAGCTTCCGACCGGTGCGGGCACGCTCTTGGACAATGGCGTGGTGCTCGACCGCGACGAAGCCTTCGAGCGCCAGGCGCCGAGCGACGAGGGCGATGGCGTTTCAGCGCGAGAGATCACGCTGAAGTGGGGCCGGGCCTACACGACCTACACGCAGCAGGACTTGGCGAACGTCAATGCGACGGAAGCCTTCCGCTCCTTTGCGGTCCAGGAATGGCGGCAGAAGGTGGTCTCGTCGGCCGCGAATGCCGCCGCCCATCCGCAGGGGCCGAAGCTCGTCTTCGAAACCTGCTTCTGCAACGAGGCCGACGCGACGGCCGAAGCCAACCGCCTGATGGCGATCTACGGCGCTCGCCGGGACATCTACCGGCTGATGGTCTCAAGCAGCTACGCGCCGACGCTCGACCTCGGCGACGTGGTGACGCTCCAGACCGACAACTTCGGCATGTCAGCCGGCGTACCGGCCCGCGTGCTCGGGCTCACCCAGACCTATTCGACCAACGTCACCGAGATTGAGTGCTGGCGATGACGAACTGTATGTTGCTGTTCCCGAACCGGGCCGACAAGCCGCGCGGCGCGATGCCGGGGGCCAGCATCACCGGGCCGGCATGGGCTCTGCCTCTTGAGAACATGCAGCGGCGCGAGTCCTATCTCGTCGCCCGGTCGGTTGATACCCAGGCTGCCAATACGCAGTTCACGGTACGGATCAACGGCTTCATGCCGTATCGCGTCATCGTTCTGAACGGGCATCAGTTCTCCGTCACATCCTCGCTGAAGGTGACAGGCTGGTACGACGATCAGAGCTACAGCAGCCCCGACTTCACGATCCTGAAGGACGCCTACCCCTCGGTCGCCTTCACCGAAGACCTGCCGTGGGAAGCGGAGAACTGGTGGGACGGCAAGCCTCTGACCGAGGACATCGCTGGGTTCACCCAGAACGTCATCATCATCCTGCCGCTGGTGTCGCAGGCGCCGAACATTCGGGTGGAGATTTTCGACCCGAACAACGCCGCCGGCTACGTCCAAATCCAACGCCTCTTCATCGCGGACGGTTGGCAGCCATCGCACAACTACGCCTATGGCGGCGCGCACGCCTATGAGACGGACACGCAGATCGAGCGCGCGATCGGCGGGGCTGAGTCCTTTGATCGGCGCGAACCCTATCGCGTGGCGCGCATCGCCTTCGAATACCTGCCGCAGGACGAAGCGCTCCTGAAGGGCCTCGACCTGTGCCGCCGCGCCGGGACGGACGGCGAAATCTTCTGGATCGCGGACCCCGACAACGAACGGACCCTCGTCCAAACCTCATTCCTCGCCCGTCTTCGACAGCTCTCCGCGTGGGAGCAGGTCGTCTACGAGCGCGCCAACATCGCCTTTGAACTGAAGGAACTGCGCTGATGGCATTGCCCGCGCCTATCCAGGCCCTTTACGATCGCCTCCAGACCTACAACGGCGACCCTTACAACGCGCAGACCAATGCCGGGGGTCTCGCGCGCGGCGGCAATCAGAACCCGATCGGCAACTTCATCAAGCTGGTCCGCGACTTCTCGGCATATGGCAAAGCGATCGCCGAGTCCGTGCAGGGCGCTGGGCAGGAGGCGGCTGACGCTGAAGCCGCCGCGACCGCTTCTCAGCAGAGCGCGACGAATGCAGCAGGCAGCGCCACCAACGCCGCCGGAAGCGCCACGGCAGCTGCGGGCAGCGCCACAGCGGCGGCTGCGACCTATGACGATTTTGACGATCGCTTTCTCGGTGCAAAAGCGTCCGACCCGGCGAAGGACAATGACGGCAACACGCTGATCGTCGGGGCCGTCTATTTCAACACGACCGACAACCTGATGAAGGTGTGGAGCGGTACGGCTTGGCAATATTGGGTGCCGAACGCGGCCGACTACCTCGCCAAATCCGGCGGCCGAATGACGGGCTATCTCTCGTCAGCCGTCAAGGATCACGGAACTCTCGGGGCCGTCACCGAGGAATACAAATACGCCGACGCCAACACGCACAAGGTCACGGTGAACGGCGCGCACGTTATCAACCCGACCGGCATGTCGGAGGGCGACGTGATGCAGATCAATATTCTGTACCAGTCCGGCTCGATCGCGGTGTCAGGCACGACGCAATGGGAGTTGGGCGGCGGCGCGAAGTCATCGAACTTCTCCGACATCGGCGTCGCCCTGACGGCGAACGCAGCCTATCGCGTCGTGTTCGAGATGGTGGCAGGCGTTCGCACGGGCGTCTTCCAATGAGCCTGCCGAGCGCGAAGAAGCTGCTGATGCAGGGCGCGCGAAAGCTGCGCCCTCAGGATGTATTCGCCACCGCGCTCTATACCGGCAATGGCGGAACGCAGGCGATCACGAATGGGCTGGATTTGGCCGGGAAGGGCGGTCTGGTCTGGGGAAAACGTCGGAATGCCAACTACGATCACAACTTGTTCGACACCATCCGAGGTGGGTCTCGCCGCCTCAAAACAAGCTTGTCAGCTGTAGAGGAAACTGTCTCCCCGGCATTTGCGAGTTTCAACTCCTCCGGCTACACCATATCCGGTTCCGATCTTGCCTGGAATAGCTCCGGTGACACGTTTGTCTCTTGGTCCTTCCTCCGAGCAAAGAAGTTCTTCGATGTAGTCACCTACACGGGCAACGACGTAGACGGTAGGCGTATCTCGCATAGTCTTGGAACCGAACCGGGCCTCATCATTATCAAATCCAGAACAGCTACGTTCAACTGGGCGGTACAACATCGATCCTTAGCGATCGGCAATGAGCTTTTCCTGAACCAGACCGCAGCGGCTGGGGTAAATGGCAACTTCAAAGGCGCGATTGATGCATCATCCTTCGGGGTCAGCAGCAACCCAGGCGTAAACCGCGCAGGTGACCAGTATGTTGCCTATCTCTTCGCTCAGAACCCCGACCTGATCGACTGCGGCAACTACATCGGGAACGGCAATGCCTCAGCCGGCCCATCCGTCACATGCGGCTCTGGATGGAAGTCGCAGTTTCTCGTGATCAAGGCTGCAAGCTCGACCGGCGGCTGGAATATGTATGACGACAAGCGCGCCACGTTCGCTGATAGCCCTGATCGTTATCTCCGGGCAAACCAAGCCCTGAATGAAACATCAGGACAGTCTTTGGCCCGAACTGCCACCGGCTTCAGGCCGACCACGGACGACCCTCAGGTCAACCAATCCGGCGTCACCTACATCTATCTCGCGATAAGGGTTCCCACATGACCGTTGCCGCCTACCGCGACCGCGCGTCCGGCCGCTATCCCATCGCGCTGGAGGAGGTGCGGCAGTCTGCCGGCGCGCTCTTTGGCGACGAGCCGCCCGTCGAACTGCTGGAAGAACTCGGCCTCGATCCCGTCGAAGCCGTGGAGCCGCCCGCCTACGATCCGACCACGCACATGCTGACCGAAGGCGACCCGGTGCGCGCTGGTGATGGCTGGCGGCAGACATGGGCGGTTACTGCGCTTCCGCCCCCGCCCGTTCCCGAAGAGGTGTCGCGGCGGCAGGCAAAGCGCGCGCTGTCCGATGCGGGCCATCTCGCAGCGGCCAATGCGGCCATCGCGGCGATCCCCGGCAAGGCTGGCGATGATGCCCGTATCGATTGGGCCGACGCCGGCTATTTTCGACGCGACAATCCGTTGATCGCCGCCTTGGGGCAGGACCTCGGGCTCTCGGCCGAAGCGATCGATGATCTCTTCCGCGAGGCTGCGGTCATCTGACCGGCCCGCACAACCTGACATCCACCGGCGCCCTTGAGGCGCCTTTTTCATGTCCATTCACAGGAGGCCAGCCATGGCCCTTTCTTCTGCGCGCCTTGGCGCCAATCGTCGTTCGCTGGCCGCTGCGATCGGGGCGGGGATCTTGGTGCCGGGTGGGCAGAAAATCATCTCAGCCGTGCATAGCTTCAACAGCCGGCTCTCGTTCAACAACGGAGTGATCCAGGCCACCGTGCCCGCGCTGGAAAACAGCGCCGATCTCGTCGTGATGATGTCGCCTCCGTGGGACATCAAATGCCCGCGCTTCTGGTTCGGCGGCTTCTACGGGAAAACCGGGGTCGGCGAAGCTGCGGTCGGCAACGATGTGAACTATGAACTCGCCATCATCGAGATCAACGACGTGAAGTACACGCTCACGGCTGGCGGCTCCGAAGCCTTCGTCGTGCCGAATGGCGGGTTCAAGGGCACAGACGTTAACGAAATCAAGATCCCGGCCAACTCCATCGTGCGAGTGGGCTGGGCGCTCAACGTCGCGTCGGGCGGCTCTTACCCCTCGACATCCGGTATTCGCGTGCCGGCATCAGTGTTCGCAACGGCCTCGGGAAGGGGCGACGCTGCGTCGGGGGCGTCGACATCGCGCAAGGCATTCCTTCAGTCGAACACGGCGGGCAATCAGACAACGCGCGACTCGACTATCGTAGGAGCGCCCGTCGCTTTTTCGTGTCTGCCTGACGGACCGATAGCGGAAAAGGCTGCCAAGTCGGCCCTTGTCTTGGGCAACAGCATCGGTTGGGGCCAGAACGATTTTCAGGCGGGGTTTGGCATCACGAGCGCCGACTTCGCGACGCTAGGCTACGTCAATCGCGGCCTGTCCCGCCCAACGAATGGCCGCATTCCCTTCACCAATCTCTGCGTTCCGGGCGCGCGCTTCCGCGACCTCACGCTCAACGGCGGCGGCGGCGAGGCGGGCACGGCGGGCTTTGCGATGCGCAAGGCGCTTCTGGAGGCGGCGGGGTATCCGTTCTCGACGCGCCTCGTGGAGATGGGCATCAACACGGTTGCGAGTGACGTGGCCGCAACCACGCTCGCCAAGGCGGCAGAGGCATTCGCTTTTGTCGCGACGCTGGGCGGCAACGGGCGAAAGACCATCGCCACCACGCTCACGCCTCAGACTGTGCAGGTGGGGGATACCTATTGGGCGAGCGCGAACGAGGCCAATCAGACGCGCGCCTCGGACGGCTCACACGCTGCCTATGACGACTGGATCATGGCTAAGCCGGCCAACGTGGACGGCGTGATCGACGTGCGCCCCGCGTTCGAAAGCTCGCCCGGATCGCGCAAATGGGGCAAGCCCGCAAACAATTCCGGCGCGCTGTCCGCTGACGTGGCTGTCGGCGCAAGCTCGATGACGCTCGGTTTCAAGCCGTCCGAGGGCGACACCCTCGTGATTGACACCGGCATCTCGGCCAGTGTCGAGACGTTCATCGTGACGACAGTCTCAGGGTCGGCCGCGCCTTACACAGTCGGGCGGAAGGGCACATTCACGAAGGCGCACTCGGCTAGCGCCGCCGTGGACGGCACATACACCTCGGACGGTACGCATAATTCGCGGCAAAGCGCCGTTGCGGGTGCAGTCGTGGTCGACGCCGCCAAGCCGATGTTCGTTTAAGCACTCACTTCTCAGGAGCCTCACATGGTCTCTTCCGCCCGCCTTGCCGCGAGCAGGCGATCTCTCGCGTGCGCCATCGGTGCCGGCATCCTTCAGCTTAGCGAGCCTGTGCCGCCCGCTGGCTTCTCTTTCGTCACCACCAATTCCAACGCCGATTTCGTCACGTCCGGTGGTGATCGGGTTATCGCGAGGGCCGCTTGATGGCTAATCTTGATCTGGACGACCTTCTGAATGCGCGCAGTCTTGGCGCGGATTTGCCTCTGAAAGTTGCGCGTGCCAACGTGCGCCAGTGTCGCTTTGCGACCTATTCGCACTCTTTCGAGGCGTTCGGGCAAAACCGCATCGCATCTGGCGCAGGTTTCGTGAACATCGCCGAACCGCGCGGATCTCACTTCTGGCTCCAGGCTATGATGGGGCCGCGCTTCATTGCGCCTCGTATGACCACAGGCAAGCACGGCGGCAAGTCCACGACCTTCATGGCAGACGACGCGCAGCTCCTGCCGTTCGTGGCAGAGTGCAAGGCCAACAAGATCAACACGGTGCTGTTCTTCGGCGTCGTCAACGACAGCATCTCGACCTTGGCAGATACCGATCGACTGATCGCCAACATCACCAAGATCAGCAAGGCCATCACAGACGCCGGCATCCTCTTCGTCATCACAGACGATCTCCCGGCCGGTCCCGGCAGCACGACGAGCTATACCCGCGATGCCGCTAAGCTCGCGGGTCTCAATCGCTACCAGCGCTGGGCAATGTTTGAACTTCCGAACCTCAATCCGTTGGTTCTCGCAGTCCCGGTTTACAGCAAGTTCGTGTCGCGCACCGGCACAACGGGCGTCCCGGCCGACAACTCACTGTTTGATGCTGCCGATCTGATGCACCCCAACGTCAAGGGCCATGCGCGATACGCCCTCGAAATCTACAAGGTGCTGGACAAGCTGTTTCCCCAGCGGGTCAACCTCTCCAACATCGACAATGCAGGCGGCTACAGCGCGACGCTCAACAAGCGCGGGTCGCTGATCGGCAACGGGATGTTCGATGGCGACAATGGCTCTGGCCGGGCAACCAACTGGGGTTCTGGTGGGCCTGCGGCTGGCTTGACGGCTACTATGTCAAAGCTCACGGACCCGGATGGCACTCCAGTCCAACAGGTCGCGATCACTGGCACCGCCACAGCGGTGGGCGATTTCCAGTTCACCCGGACATCGGGCACAGGCAATTTCGAACCTGGCGATACTCACTATGGTGAGGCATTCGTACTGGTCAAAAAGAGCGATGCCGCCACCGGCTATCTGAATCTACGTGGCCTCATCGTGCAGGCGGCGTGCTCGCATTCCTCGCCCACAGCTAACTACAATGGCCAAGCCGGCAACGCGATCGCCAACGATCCATTCCCGACCGATTTGGATTGGTCGCAATTCAATGAGGGCCGGGGACTCTATTTCAGGACGCCAGAAGAGATCATCGGCTCCTCCTGGCCGGCCACCACGCCATTCTGTCAGCTGACGATCAAGCTCACGATTGAGGCGGCCGTGGCGACGGACATTGTGATGCAGGTTCGACAGGCGGACTGGCGCAAAGCGTCTGCTGCCAGCGGGTTCTAAACCACCACACATAGCCCGGCCCTAGCGCCGGGCACCCCCTCACATCGGAGATCCCATGACCCTCGTTGCCAACTGGCGGCGGGTTTTGTCGCGTGCATGGTCGGTCAGGTTCATCGCCCTGACCTTCGCCCTGATCGTGCTCGACTTCGCCTTGCCCGCCTTCGAAGAAAGCCTCGGCCTTCCGCCGCGCACCTTCGCGCTGATCTCTGGCGTCACCAGCGCCGCCGCATTTGTGGCCCGCTTGGTCGTCCAGCCGGCGGTTTCGGGAGGCCAGCAATGAGCCAGCCCACGAAGACCTCGCGCGTCGGCGGCTCTCGCCTCAAGAAGGGGGGTGTCGTCCTCGCTCTTGTGCTCGGCACGATCGGCACATGGGAGGGCGTGCGCACCGTCGCCTATCCCGACATCGTTGGCGTGCCGACCGTATGCTTCGGCGAGACGCGAGGCGTGAAGATGGGCGACCGCTACACGCTCGAGGAATGCCGGGTGATGCTCGGCGAGGGCGTGAAGCAGTTCGAGGCCGGAATGCGGGCCTGCCTGACGAACCCCGACGCCATTCCCGACAAGCCCTATGCCGCCATGGTGTCCGTCACCTACAACATCGGCACGGCCGGGTTCTGCAACTCGTCCATGGCGCGCCGGCTGAACGCGGGCGACATCAAGGGCGCCTGTGACGCTCTGCTGGCCTGGAACAAGGCCGGTGGGCGCGTGGTGGCCGGGCTGACGAACCGCCGGCAGGATGAACGCCGTCTGTGCTTGGAAGGTGCGTGATGATCGGCGCGCTCGAGGCCATCAAGGCCGGCGTCTGTCTCATCCTCGGCGCTGCCTTGGGTTGGGTCGCCTCCAGCCTCATCGCCCTGCCTGCCGCTCGAGAACAGGGCGCGCAGACCGAGCGCATCGTCTGGCAGCAAGCCCAGCGCGATGCCGAAGCCAAGGCCGAGGCAGACCGCCAAGCCGCCCAGACGAAGATCGACGCCATAGAGCGCGACTACCACCAGCGCGAGGCCGATCGTGCGGCCCGCATGTCGGCTCTGGAAGCCGCCCTCGAACAAGAGCAAGCCGATGCCGTCCAATCCCCGCCTGCTGTCGTTGGCAGCGCTCCTGCTTGCCGTCCTGCTGTTCCAAAGCGGCTGCGCGACGCGCTCGACGGTATCGGTCGCGCCACGTCTTCCAACGGTGCCGCAAACGCTCCTGCTGGCCTGCGCTGACCCTGTGGCGCTGCCCGACCGCGATCTGACCACGGCCGAGACCGTGCGGCTGTGGGGCAGGGACCGGGCCGCGCTCGGCGAATGCCGGGATCGGCACGGGGCCTTGTCAGGGGCAACCCGCGCCATCACAGATCAAGGCCGTTAGAGGCCGAAACAATAATCAACACAGTGCGTTAGGAATTCACCATGGCAGGCGAGGGTGCAGACATGCAGAAGCCAAGCTGGTTCTCGACCAATCTCACTCTCGGCAATGTCTTGGTGCTCGTCACTATGACAGTGGGCGGGGCGGTGATCTACGGTCGGCTGGAAAACACGATCGAAACGCAGGCCATCACGATCGCATCGCTGAAGGCCGACTTTGCGAAGATGGACGACAAGCTGGATGACCTGCCCCGGCTGAACTTCCGCGTCACGGCGCAGGAAGAAGCCCTGAAGGCGACAAACCAACGCGTCGATGTCAGCCTGTCGAACATCAGCCAGCGCCTTGCCGAGATCAATCAGGCGCTGGGCGGGCTGGACACGAAGGTGGCGGTGCTGACGCAGCGGATTGAGTTGCAGACCTCGACCGGGCGGCGAGCGGATGCGGCCACCCCGCGCTAAGTGGAAACGTTTCCAGTGAGAAGTTAGCCCCGAACGCTAAACCGGGGTAACATGGCTATCTCGCCGGCCACTCCCATCGCCTCGGGAACAGCAGCGCCAGCGCATCGCACTCTGCCTGTGGCCGAGACGCCCGGAAGTTGGCCGGCGGCATGAGCTTTAGATCTGCCGAATTGAGCGATCGGCGATCAGGTGCCACGATGTAGCTGACCAGATTGGACCCGCAGTGACCGCATTTGATGCTTGGCTTGCGGCCGACGAAATCCCAGCGCAGCCCGAACTGCATCGCGAGATCGTACACGTCCATGTCGAGCGCCCGACCGCAGCCTGGCGGCTTGCTGCAAGTTGCCGAGACTGAGTGTCCGTCCGCTATCAATTGTCCGAGTGTGCCGCTCCGTTGTCCCATCCCCTATGAGAACGCATCGCGAACGATTCGGGGAGGGGGTGTGGCGGATGGTCAGGCGGAAGCCTGCATGAGGGCGTGCCGGGCTCTCCGCTCCCAATCCGCCAGATCGCTGTCGTATTGCTCCTGAAGCCAGAGCGCGACGGTTCCACTGCGCGTTGCGATTGGCTTGTCCGGCCAGTCGCTATTGTGCTCTTCGACATACCGATCAAACTGACCGCTGGCGACCCACTCATCTGGCTCGCGCGAGCAGGCCAGCGTCGCTGCTCTTCGATCCATTGCGTCCATCTTGCGGGCTCTGACGCAGAGATCCAGCCCCTCACTCAACAGACGCTTGAAGTCCTCCTCACCGCTCATCTCTTGCCTCCGCGAGGAGGGCGCGGCCTGCTGTGGCCGGGAGCTTCTCTTCGACCCATCGCCGTTGAGGCTCTTCGCCTCTCTCATAAGCTGCGGCGCAATCCTTATCGAACGTGACGCCTTGGATGCGCGTGAACTCGCTCCCTAGCGTTGAGAGGAAGCCACATGCTCTGCAACTAAACAAAGGGATCACGTCCTCTCCTCCTGTGCGATCTTGGCTCGGAGGAGGGCGGACTCCTCTGTGTCATCAAGGCAAGCGTTGCAGACGGGCATCGTAATGGTCCGCTTCTTGCCGCGAGGGGTGATCCCGGTGCACGATACCTCTTCGCCGCTGAGTTCCTGCGGGTATTTCCACCGGCCGCACTTCCCGCACTCCTTCTGCCGGAGGCCCGCTTTGTGCTGCACCTCGGCCCAAGCGTGCCACTGGATATAGCCTTCTGGAGCTTGGTCGCCCGGCTGAGGGTCGCCCGCGCTCAAAATATGCCCGTTCCAAGTCCATGGGCGCTTCATGCTCCCTCTCCCTGCTCGACCCGATCAAGGAGAGTGCGGAGGGTGGAGGTCATGGGCGGGGCTCCTTAGCGAGCAACAAAATGCCCGGGCGGGGGATAACGATCTTCCCGACCGGACCGCGCTGGTCGATCACTTCGCAGCGGCGTCGTGCGATCCATGCAAAGATGAAATGCGGGAGGATGACTGTCCAAGCTTGCATCATGCCGCGCCTCCGCCGTGCTGGGGGCGGGGTGAGGGGGTGGAGTTGAATAAATCCGGGTGCGGCAATGGCTCTCGATGCCAGCGGCCATTCTCCCAGTACACAGCGCTACTCATAAACCAGCGGTGCGACCAACCCATCTTCCATTTGGTCAGCAACACAGCGGCAGGCAAATCATCGAACATGATGAGGTGCGCTTCGATCTGCCGAGGCTTGCCGCGCCCGACAGCATGGGCACCGAGAATCTCGCGGTACGATGGGGGCACTTCTTGAGGGAGGCACCCGCGCAGGTGCTTATCGACAATGCGGATCAGGGCGTCGCCCATCCTACGCCCTCCTGCCAAGCTGGAGAGGGGCGAAAACAAGAGAAGCTTTTCGGTGGGAAATGCGTGGTAATCCGGCTCCACGGAGCGTCAATGGTCGCCGTTTGTTCTCACTCCACCACTTCGACCATGTTAGGTAGATAGCCTCGAAACCCCCGCATTCACGGCGTTTCAGGCGCCCTAGAAATAGGGAATGATTTCGAGCATATGCTTGAGAAGCGGGCGCCCTTCCTGTATCGCAAGCCGGCACCTCAATCAGGACACTTGCATGACCCTCCGTTTCAAACGCGTTCTTCTGAAAGTGTCGGGCGAGGCGTTGATGGGCCAGCAAGGTTTCGGCATCGATGTTGCCGTGGCCGACCGTATCGCAGGTGACATTCGCGAAGCGCGCGAACTCGGCGTCGAGATTTCGGTCGTGATCGGCGGCGGCAATATCTTCCGCGGCGTGGCAGTCGCGTCCAAAGGCGGAGATCGCGTCACCGGCGACCATATGGGCATGTTGGCGACCGTCATCAACGCACTGGCGCTGCGCACCTCGCTCACCAAGATTGGCGTCGACGCGATTGTTCTGTCGGCCATTGCGATGCCGGAAATCTGCGAGAGCTTCTCCCAACGCGCCGCTTTGGCTCATGCGGAAGCGGGCAGGGTGGTGATCTTCGCGGGCGGCACAGGCAATCCTTTCTTCACGACCGACTCCGCCGCCGCCCTCAGAGCCGCCGAGATGGGCGCGCACGCCCTGTTCAAGGGGACGCAGGTCGATGGTATCTACTCCGCCGATCCCAAGCTCGTGCCGGACGCGACGCGCTTCGACCAGCTGACGCACGATGACGTGTTGAGTCGCGGCCTTGCTGTCATGGATGTGACGGCCGTCGCGCTGGCGCGTGAGAACCATATTCCGATCGTCGTGTTCTCGATCCACGAACAGGGCGAATTCACCCGGATCCTGACGGGCGGTGGCCGCTCCACGATCGTGTCCGACTAAAGTTCAGCGTACGAATAATCAGAGGAAATCCCATGGCTGCTCCGGATCTGAATGAATTGAAGCGTCGCATGGATGGCGCGGTCACCTCGTTCAAGGGCGATCTTGCAGGACTTCGCACGGGCCGCGCTTCGGCAAACCTCCTGGACCCGATCGTCGTGACGGCCTACGGCTCGACTATGCCGCTCAATCAGGTGGCCAACGTGACCGTTCCCGAACCGCGTATGGTCGCCGTGTCCGTCTGGGACAAGGGCATGGTGGGTGCCGTCGAACGCGCTATTCGCGAAAGCAGCCTCGGCCTCAATCCGATCACGGACGGTTCGACCCTGCGCATTCCGCTTCCCGAACTCAATGAACAGCGCCGCCGTGAACTCGCAAAGGTCGCCCATACCTATGCCGAAAACGCACGTGTCGCCGCGCGCCATGTTCGCCGCGACGGAATGGACACCTTGAAAAAGGCGGAAAAGGACGGCGACGTCAGCCAAGACGATAGCCGCGTCACGTCTGACCGCATCCAGAAGATGACGGATGAAACCATTTCCGAGATCGATAAGGCGCTTTCCGTAAAGGAAGCCGAAATCATGCAGGTCTAGTTTTCGGTCGATCCCAATAACCTAGACGGCAGAGCGGAGAGCGCGGTGGAACAGGTGCGGCAGCCCCAACACGTCGCCATCATCATGGATGGCAATGGACGCTGGGCAAAGGCGCGTGGCCTGCCGCGCACGCTTGGGCATCGACGCGGCGTCGAGGCCGTGCGAGAAGCCGTGCGTGCGGCGCGCGAATTCGGTGTGCGCTATCTCACGCTCTTCGCTTTTTCGTCCGAAAACTGGAAACGGCCGGTCGAAGAGGTCGGCGAGCTTCTGCGTCTCCTTAAAGTGTTCATCCGGCGCGATCTTGCCGACCTGCACCGGGAGGGCGTTCGCGTTCGCGTTATTGGCGAGCGACAGAGCTTGCCGCGCGATATCCGCGGACTTCTGGAAGAAGCTGAAAGTCTAACGGTCGGCAATGATCGCAACACACTGATCATTGCTTTCAACTACGGCGCGCGAGACGAGATGGCTCGCGCGATGAAGCGGATCGGCTCCAAAATCCAGTCCGGCGAACTGTCGCTGGATGCGATTTCGCCAACGCTCGTGGACGAGCATCTGGACACCGCTGGCATTCCCGACCCAGACCTGATCATTCGCACGAGCGGCGAATTGCGCTTGAGCAACTTCCTTCTCTGGCAGGCTGCCTATTCCGAATTCGCCTTCCTGCCGTGCCTCTGGCCCGATTTCGACCGAGCTGCTTTCCGAGCCGCCCTTGACGACTACACGATGCGCGACCGCCGATTCGGCGGCTTGTCGCATGAAATAGCATCCTGACGAATGGGACTTGGTCTCGGACGCCTCGCCGCAACGCAATCTTGGACGGACCTCCGGTCGCGTTTGATCTCGGCGATCGTGCTGGGAATCACCGTCCTGCTTCTGACGTTCATGGGAGGCGTCGCGTTTCGCCTCCTCTGCTGCGCAGCCTCCGTCATCGTCTTCGATGAGTGGTCGCGAATGACGCGGGCCAAGCGGGCTGGGGATATCTATATCTTCGCCCGCCGCTCCCTGTATGTGAGCTTGGCGCTTTTCTTCTTCGGGCTTCATGGCTGGTCATTGACGGTCCTTCTGGGGTCCACCGCGTTTATCGGGATCGTGGATCAAGGGGAGCGCAAGGCCAATTGGGTCATGGGAGGCCTCGTCTACGGCGGAGCCGCAGGCATGGCACCGGGCATTCTGCGAGACAGCGGCCCGGAAGGATTGGCCGCGCTCGGGCTAGTCATCTGCGTCGTATGGGCGACCGATATTTTCGCCTATTTTACAGGGCGCACCTTCGGCGGCCCCAAACTCATGCCCATGGTTTCACCGAAAAAGACCATGTCCGGGGCGCTGGGCGGTCTGTTGGCCGGAACAGTTTTCGGGTTGGGCTTCGAATATTGGCTCACCGACGATATCAGTCTGAAAGTCGCTGTCCTCTGCGCCGTTCTTTCCATCGTAGGGCAGGCGGGCGACCTTTATGAATCCTGGATCAAACGCCGCTTCGGCGTGAAGGATTCCGGGCGTTTGATCCCGGGGCATGGCGGCCTCATGGATCGGATCGACGCCCTGATCATTTCGACGGGCGTCCTGCTTCTGGTCGGTATCCTGGGCTCCGGATTGGCGCATCCAGCTCGCGCGGTCTTCGATTTCTGACATAAAAATGAGAATGTTGGGCGAACATCGCTAACCGGCGGGCGCTATGTCCGTCGCCTGACGAGACGAACAAAGGGCACGGACATGGATCTCGCGAGTTTGCCTGACGCCATCTGGAACATGGCGCTGATCAAGATCGTGCCGTTCCTTTTCGTGCTGACGGTCATCGTCTTCTTTCACGAGCTCGGCCATTACCTGATCGGCCGCTGGTCCGGCATCAAGATTATGGCCTTCTCGATCGGGTTCGGTCCGGAGCTTGTCGGCGTGACGGATCGCCATGGGACGAGATGGAAGCTTTGTGCCATTCCTCTCGGTGGTTACGTCAAGTTTTTCGGAGATGAGAACGCGGCCAGTATGCCGAGTGACGCCGCCCTGCGCGAAGCGTCAGCCGAAGACCGGGCCCGCGCGTTTCAGAGCGCCAGCGTGGGAAAGCGCGCCGCAACGGTTGCGGCCGGTCCCATCGCGAACTTCATACTCGCCATCGTGATCTTCGCAGCCACTGCTTACGCAAGTGGCATCGTCGTCGGCGATCCGATCGTATCGGAAGTGCGCCCGAACTCGCCGGCGGCCGTCGCGGGCATCCAGCCAGGGGATCGGGTAACATCAGCCGACGGGGAGCGCATCCGTTACTTCAGCGACCTTCAGCGCTACGTCTCGACGAGGGCAGGCGAACCCATTCAGCTTGGCCTGGAACGAGGGGGCGAGAATAAGACGGTTAGTGTAACGCCGGATCTTCAGACCCAAACCGATGGATTCGGCAACAGCTACCAAGTCGCCGTCATCGGGATCGTTGCCAATAGTGAGCAGGCGGCGTTTCGCCATGAGAACCTCAGCCCGGTTGAGGCGCTCAATTACGGTGTTTCACAGACATGGTTCGTGATCGAGCGGACGGTCGCGTTCATTGGTGGAATTTTCCGTGGCGCCGAGAAAGCTGATCAGATCGGCGGACCGATCAAGATCGCCCAGGTTTCCAGCCAGGTTGCGACACTGGGCTTCGGGCCCTTGCTGAACCTCGCCGCCCTTCTTTCGATCTCCATCGGCCTTCTGAATCTGCTCCCGATTCCCATGCTGGATGGCGGACATCTCCTGTTTTATGCGTTCGAGGCAGCGCGTGGAAAACCCCTGAGCGAGCGCGTCCAGGAATTCGGTTTCCGGATTGGCCTCGCGCTCGTGATGCTGCTTATGGTATTCGCTTTCTGGAACGATCTTTCGGGTCGCACTTGAAGATCGATCGGGGACTTGGAGAGGGTTAGTCGACTATTCACCATCACGATCGTCCACGTGGCGGTCGTGCAACTCTTTTCCGTTTCATAAAGAGAATCGGATCAGTTTGGTTGAATGCGTCTGCAAAGCCGATACAAACACACGGCCTGCCGACGTATCGGTTTCGGCGTTGTCGGCGACATAAAAAGGGTACGAGGCCAATGGCGGCTGGTTCGAAGCTTCTGAGCGCACTGTCTGCAGCAGCTCTCTCGTCTACCGTGCTCACTGCGTCAGCCGTCACTATGGGGCTTGTGACCCTGTCTGAAGCTGAAGCGGCGACCGTGAATCGCATCGAAGTGCGTGGCAATCAGCGCGTCGATGCTGATACGGTCCGCAATCTGATCGACATAAAGCCTGGCCGAAATGCGAGCGACGCTGATGTCGATGCGGCCGTGACCAAGCTGTTCTCGACCGGCTTGTTCTCCGATGTGCGCGCCCGTCAGCAGGGCGGGGTGCTGATCGTCGATGTGTCCGAGAATCAGATTGTCGGCGACGTCATTTTCCAAGGCAACGACAAGATCAAGAACGAGCAGCTCGTCGCTACGGTACAGACTGCGACTCGCGCGCCCTACAACGCGGCAACGGCACAGGCCGATGTCGAAGCGATCAAGGCTGCCTATGTCCGGATCGGTCGGTCCGACGCGACGGTTTCCGTGCGCACGGCTCCAGCCGAGGGCAATCGCGTCAACGTTGTTTTTGACATCCAAGAAGGTGACCGCACGCGGATCGGCGGGATCAATTTCGTTGGGAACAACGCCTTCGGCGATTCCCGACTGAAGGAAGTCATCGCGCTTCGCGAATCTGGTCTCTTCAGCTTCCTTCAGCGCAACGATATCTACGCGGAAGATCGTCTGCGCGCCGACGAGGAGGCGCTGCGCCGCTTCTATTTCAACCGCGGTTTCGCGGATTTCCGGATCGTTTCATCGGTTGCCGAGCTGGAGCCGACGCAGAACAAGTACTTCATCACGATCACTGTGGATGAAGGTGAGCGCTACACTTACGGGACGGTGAATATCGACTCGACCGTTCCGGGTATCGACGCTCAGGCGCTTCAGTCTCAATTGAAGACCAAGCCGGGCGACACCTATAGCGCCGAGAAGGTCGAAGAAACGCTTGTCGATCTGACGAACGCCGTTGCCAATCAGGGCTACGCCTTCGCGCAGGTGACGCCGCGCGGCAATCGCGATTTCGCCAATAATACGATTTCGATCGACTACGTGATCGACCAAGGCCCGAGGGCCTATGTCGAGCGTATCGAAATTCGTGGCAACACGAAGACCCGCGACTACGTCATCCGTCGCGAGTTCGACGTGTCCGAAGGTGACGCGTTCAACCAGGTTCTCGTTCAGCGCGCCAAGAAGCGTTTGGAAGCTCTTCGTTTCTTCAAGACGGTCAACGTCTCCACGGCCCCGGGAAGCCAGCCGGATCGCGTAGTCCTGGTGGTTCAGGTCGACGAGCAGTCCACCGGTGAGTTCTCGGTCGGCGGTGGCTACACGACGAGCGGCGAGAATTCCGGTCCCGTCGCTGAAGTCGGCATCACCGAGCGCAACTTCCTCGGTCGCGGTCAGTTCGTGAAAGTGTCGGCCGGTTTCGGCGAGAACACGCGCAACTACAACCTCTCGTTCACCGAGCCCTATTTCTTGGGTCGCCGCCTCGCAGCCGGCTTCGATCTGTATCGCACCGAGAACTCGTCTTCGAGCGCCTACGACATCAAGCGGACGGGTGGAACGCTACGTATCGCCGCTCCGATCACGGAGAACCTCACGGCGCAGATTGCGTACAACTACAAGGAAGAGACATTCGGGGACAACAGGGGTCTGACGACGAACCCGTTCACCGGTTTCCCCTACGCCTTCGTCAATGGCCAGGCTCTCGCCAGCACGTGCGGCGATCCGACAATTGGTGGTCGTCTGCCGGGACTGAGCGCGCCTCTCTACACGCTCTCGCCGATCATCAACAAGGCGATCTGCGACAGCCCCTATTCGACCTCGTCGGTGTCCTACGCGCTGACCTACAATACGCTGGACAACCAGCGCGACCCGCGCAACGGCGTGTTCGCGCAGGTCGGGCAGGAAGTGGCGGGTCTCGGCGGCGATGCGCGGTTCATCCGTACGACGGGTCGCGCCTCCTACTTCAGCCTTCTCTCCGAAGAATATGATGTCATCGGTCAGTTGAGCGGTGGCGCGGGGAATGTCAGCGCCATCGGGGACGATCTGCGCGTCTTCGACAATTTCTTCAAGGGTCAGGACATCGTTCGCGGCTTCAAGTACCAGGGCATCGGTCCGCGTCAGAATGGCGTCGCGATTGGTGGTACGAATTATGCCAACGCCTCGGCGGAAATGACGTTCCCGCTGCCGCTGATCTCGCGCGACCTCGGCTTCCGTGGTGCGGCCTTTGCCGATGCCGGCTCTCTGTGGGGCCTCGACAATACGGACGGGCAGCTCGGAATTCAGGGCGAGGAATTCGCGCTGCGCGCATCGGCCGGTGTCGGTCTGATCTGGGCGTCGCCGTTCGGCCCTCTCCGCGTCAACTACGCGGTGCCGTTGGCCAAGGAGAACTACGACAAGGTGCAGGAATTCTCCTTCGGTTTCTCGTCGCGGTTCTAACGGCGAGGGTTTCGCGTCTCAAATGATTGAACGCTCCTTTTTCCAGCGCGGCGAGGGATATACCCTCGCCGCGCTGGCCTCTTTATGTGGCGGTGAACTCTTAAATAGCGCCATAGCCGATCGGCGTGTGACGGGCGTTGCGGCTTTGAAAGAGGCCGGACCCGACGACGTCGCGCTGTATGAGAATCCCAGCTACTCACCGGATCTCGCAGTCTCTCGCGCGGGTCTGATCGTTACGTCCAAGCGCCACGCCGCCTCTATTCCCGAGCATTTCCCGGTGTTGGTCGCCCGGCACCCGCAAACGGCGTTCGGTCAGATCGGGCGGTCTTTGTTTCCGACCGCGACGAAACCTGCATCACTCCTGACCGCTGGCGAGATCTCGTCCTTGGCGTCGGTTCATCCGTCGGCATTCCTCGAGCCTGGCGTGACCATCGAACCTTTCGCAATAGTCGGCGCGAGAGCTCACATTGGAACGGGAACGGTTCTGGCCTCGGGCGTGGTGATCGGCGAGGGCTGCCAGATCGGGCGGCATAGCTATATCGGTCCACATGTCTCCGTCCAGCACGCCCTGATCGGCAACTCCGTGGTCCTCCACCCTGGTGTGCGGATCGGCCAGGACGGCTTCGGTTATGTTCCGGGACCGGCCGGGCTTGAAAAGGTCGTACAGATCGGTCGGGTCATCATTCAGGATGGCGTCGAGATCGGTGCCAACACGACGATCGATCGTGGGGCCGTGCGTGATACGGTCATTGGTGAAAACACGAAAATCGACAATCTTGTGCAGATCGCACACAATGTCACAATTGGTCGAAACTGCGTGATCGTCGGCCAGGTCGGCGTCGCGGGAAGCGTGACGATCGGAAACGGCGTGGCTATCGGCGGCCAGTCCGGCATCAACGGCCATGTCACAATCGGCGATGGAGCCCAGATCGCAGCCGTCAGCGTGGTGGCAGGTGATGTGCCCGCCGGTGCGCGATGGGGCGGGACACCGGCACGGCCCGTGCGCGACTGGATTCGCGAAATGGCGCAGTTGAAGAAATTGGGAAAGACGGCTCGGAGAGATGAACGTGACGATGGGTGAGACGCCGGCTGCCTTGGAGAGCGCCGATATCCTCAAGCTGATGCAGCTTTTGCCGCATCGCTATCCGTTTCTCTTGGTGGACCGTATTGTTGAAATTGATGCCGATCGCCGAGCTGTCGGTATCAAGAACGTAACGGCGAACGAGCCGCATTTTCAGGGGCATTTCCCTCATTACCCCGTCATGCCAGGCGTTCTGATCATCGAGGGTATGGCGCAGACGGCCGGAGCCATTTGCCAGCTCGCGACGGGTGGAACGGCCAGCTCGATCGTTTATTTCATGACCATCGATAACGCCAAGTTCCGCAAGCCTGTGGTGCCTGGAGACCGTCTCGAATACCACGTCACGCAGTCGAAGAAGCGCGGAAATATCTGGAAATTCGATTGCGTCGCTCTGGTCGATGGCGCGAAGGTTGCCGAGGCGACCATCAGCGCCATGCTGGTGCCGGAAGGTTCGAACTAGACGATGGCACATGAGACGTTCATTCATCCGACGGCGGTTGTCGAAGATGGCGCAACCATCGGTGTCGGATGCTCGATCGGGCCGTTTTGCCATATCGGGCCGAATGTCGTTCTGGGTGCCGGTTCGACGCTGCGTTCCCATGTCGTGATCGCCGGGCATACGCAAATCGGTGATGGTGCGAAAATTTATCCTTTCGCTTCCATCGGGCATGACCCCCAACATTTGAAGTATCAGGGCGAGGAGACCCGGCTCATTATCGGCGCGAATTGCCTGATTCGCGAACATGTGACCTTGAATCCTGGCACGGTCCAAGGGCGCTCGGAAACGACGGTCGGAGACAATTGCGCATTCTTCACTGGCTCGCATGTCGCGCATGACTGCGTCGTTGGATCGAACGTGACGTTGATCAACCACGTCATGCTCGCGGGGCATTGCGTCGTGGGCGATTACGCGACCATCGCCGGCGGATCGGGAATCCATCAGTTCACGCGAGTGGGCCATCACGCCTATGTCGGCGGGCTGGCGGCCGTCGAGGGTGACGTCATTCCCTTCGGCATGGTTCTCGGCAACCGAGCCTATCTGTCGGGGCTGAATGTCATCGGCATGAAGCGGGCGGGGTTCGGTCGCGAGGCGATCCGAAACGTGCGAAAAGCCTACCGTATGCTGTTCTCGGACGATCTGACCTTCCGCGAAAACATGGAGGAGGTCGAGGCGGAATATCCCGACGACCCGTTGGTTCAGGATCTTCTTGGGTTCATCAAATCGGGGGGAGATCGGGCCTTGTGCTTTCCTCGGAGCACACGACCGGCTTGACCACAATCCGTGGCTTGCGCCCCAGCCAGCCTCTCGAGCGACTTGGAATAGTCGCCGGCGGCGGCATGCTTCCTCTGCTGATCGCGCAGGAGGCGAAGGATCTGGGTTGGCAGCCCTTCATTGTCGCCATAGCGGATGGACGCCAACGGAGCTGGGAGGGGTGGGATCACATTTCCCTGCCGTGGAGCCGCACGGGGGATGTGTTCGACCATCTTCGCCGAAGGAATGTGAGTAAGATTGTTTTCTCCGGCACAATCTCGGTTCGTCCGGATTATCGGTCGATGCTGCCAAGCTGGCCGACGCTCAAGATGCTACCCGAGCTCTTTCGGATGACCCAAGGCGGAGACGACAGTCTGCTCCGCGCCGTCGCGCAGGTTTTTGAACGACGCGGAGTGGAGGTGCTGAGCGTTCAGACCATCATGCCGGACCTCCTTCTTCCGCTCGGAAACTTGACCAATGTAGCGGTTGTGGCCAATCACGAAGCCGCCATCGGCCGGGCGGAAATCGCTGCCGTTCGTCTCGGCCTTCTGGATATCGGTCAGGCCGTCGTTGCCTCCCAAGACCGCATCATCGCTCTGGAGGGGATCGAAGGTACACGGGAGCTGCTGCTTCGCGTCGCGGATTTGCGAAGTCGAAAGCGGATCGGCCGTGGGGAGGCTTGCGTCCTGTTCAAAGCTTTCAAGCCACAGCAGGATATGCGCTTCGACCTCCCCAGTATCGGCGTCGAAACCATCGCTCAGGCCGAGGCGGCGGGCATTGCCGGCATCGCCATGACTGCCAAACGATCGCTGGTGATTGAGCCACAGAAGGTAGCGGACGCTGCTCAGGCCGCCGGCCTCTTCGTTCTGGGGGTGCAAGACGTGGAAGACGGTCGGCTATGAAGATAGCCTTCGTGCTCGGCGAGGAATCGGCTGACCGGATTGGAAGCGAGGTAGCGCGGGCTTTGCGCGTGCGATTGGGTCCATCGCTGCAACTCGTTGGGCTGGGCGGTAAAGCTCTGGAGAGGGAAGGTCTCGAAAGCCTTTTCGATGTCGAGGAACTGTCGATCATCGGCGTCGGTGCCATCCTGGCTCGCCTGCCGCGACTTCTATTCCGGCTTCGACAGACAGTCGAGTTCCTTGTGGCGGAGAAGCCGGATGCGATCATCACGATCGACAGCTTCACGTTTACCAATCGCGTCGCCCTCCGAGTTCGAAAGCGGTGGCCAGAGGCCACCATCGTCAACGTCGTGCCGCCGGCGATCTGGGCCTACAAGCCGGGCCGGGCGCAGGCCCTCGGCCAAGCCGTCGATCATGTTGCGAGCTTGTTTCCCTTCGAGCCTCATTATCTCGCCGAACACGGTGGTCCGCCGGCGACCTATGTCGGCCATCCGCTTCTCGATCATCCCGGCTTGGACGCGATTCTGGAGCGCGAACGCTTCTCAGGGATGCGCCCGCCCTCCGAGCCAGCGCATCTCCTGATCCTGCCAGGCTCGCGGCGCGGCGAGATCCATCGTCTGATGGATGATTTCGGGCGGACCTACACATTGCTCCATGAGCGGATGCCCGGTCTGCGCGCGAGTCTTCCGGTTGTGCCGCGGGTCAGAAATCTGATCGAGCAACGCCTCAAGACTTGGCCTGTTCGCCCCGAGCTTCTCGAGGGCAACGAGGCGAAATGGTCGGCTTTCGGGACAGCTGACGCGGCTTTGGCGGCCAGTGGCACCGTGTCGCTCGAACTCGCCCTAGCAGGGGTTCCGATGGTCCTGGCGTATAGGCTGGACCCCGTATCCTATCTGCTGCGCCATCTCGTCACCGGCTGGACGGCGGCATTACCGAATTTCTTAGCGGGCCACCCGCTGGTGCCCGAACATTTTCACGAATTCGTTCGTCCGGAAGCGCTCGCCCGACGGCTGGAACGGCTGATGAAGCCGACGCCCGAGCGGGCTGCACAACTCGAAGGGCTGAGGCAAATTCGCGAGGTGATGGGGGTCGAACATCCGCCCGCCCAGACGATCGCCGATCTCATCCTTCGCGAGATCGAAACCCGCAAGACAGGCAAAAAAACAGGCGCCTGAAGCGCCTGTTTCCATATTTGATACTTCGATCAGCGATCGCCGACCGAGAGGTAGTCGCGCTGGGGCGCACCCGTGTAGAGCTGACGTGGGCGGCCGATGCGCTGATGCGGGTCCTCGATCATTTCCTTCCACTGCGCGATCCAGCCGACCGTGCGCGCAACAGCGAACAGAACGGTGAACATCGTGGTCGGGAAGCCGAGCGCCTTCAGCGTGATGCCCGAATAGAAATCGACGTTCGGGTATAGCTTCTTCTCGATGAAATACTCGTCGTGCAACGCGATATGCTCGAGTTCCATGGCGACTTCGAGCAGCGGATCGTCCTTAATGCCGAGTTCGTTCAGAACTTCGTGGCACGTCTGCTGCATGATCTTGGCGCGCGGATCGTAATTCTTGTAGACCCGGTGACCGAAGCCCATGAGGCGGAACGGATCGTTCTTGTCCTTCGCGCGAGCGATGAACTCGGGAATTCGATCCTTGGAGCCGATCTCTGCCAGCATGTTGAGCGCGGCTTCGTTGGCGCCGCCGTGAGCGGGCCCCCAAAGGCAGGCGATGCCAGCTGCGATGCAGGCGAACGGATTGGCACCCGACGAGCCGGCAAGACGAACCGTCGAGGTCGATGCGTTCTGCTCGTGGTCGGCATGCAGAATGAAAATGCGGTCCATCGCTTTCGCAAGAACCGGGTTGATCTGATACGGCTCGCAGGGAACCGCGAAGCACATGTGAAGGAAGTTTTCCGCGTAGGACAGATCGTTGCGCGGATAAACGAACGGCTGGCCGATATGGTACTTGTAGGCCATGGCGGCGAGCGTCGGGGTCTTCGCGATCATGCGGATCGACGCGACCATCCGCTGATGCGGATCGGTGATGTCGGTGGAGTCGTGATAGAAAGCGGAGAGAGCGCCAACCGAACCGACCATGACGGCCATCGGATGCGCGTCGCGGCGGAAGCCCGTATAGAAGCGGGACATCTGCTCGTGCACCATGGTGTGGCGCGTCACGTGGTAGACGAAGTCGGCTCGCTCGCTCGCGGTCGGCAGTTCGCCGTAGAGGAGGAGATAGCAAGTCTCCAGGAAGTCACCGCGTTCCGCGAGCTGATCGATCGGATAGCCGCGATGCAGAAGCACGCCTTCGTCACCATCGATATAGGTGATCTTCGACTCGCAGGACGCCGTCGAAGTGAAGCCCGGATCGTAAGTGAACAGGCCCGTGTTCTTATAGAGGGACGCGATGTCGACCACATCGGGTCCGATGGTTCCTGATCGGAGCGTCAGCTCCGCGCTCTTGTCTCCAAGGGCCAGTTTCGCCGATTGATTCATGCGTTACCCCTTCTGCACGAGCTCAGGCGCCCATGGCCGCTCCTGCGGCGAACGCCAGCTTCGTGCGAATGCGTATCGGAAAGGTGGTTAAGGAACAAGTTTCTGGAGGAAAGCATTTTTGCGCCGCAACACCCGCTCCAGCTCGACGTCGAACGTCCACGCCTTCGAAGAGGCCTCGCGAAGACGAACGATTCAGTTCGCCCTCGCGTCAAAAGCGGTTTGAAAGAGGAGCTTCGGCGTTCATCTCTTTCGAAGGCAGGCCTTTAGCGCCCTGTTGTAGTCGCCTTACGCCGACACCTGGTCCTGAAGTCGTCCGAGCGTTTCCTCACGCCCGAGGACGGCCAGGACGTCATACACGCCCGGGGATGTGGAACGGCCCGTGAGGGCGGCGCGAAGGGGCTGGGCGATCTTTCCAAGTTTCAGTCCCGACGATTCGGCAAATCCCTTGATCGCGACTTCCAAGGGGGCGGCGGACCAGTCGGTCACCTCATTCAAGACAGGCAAGAGATCACGCAGAATGTCGCGTCCGCCATTGGCAAGAATGTCGGCTGCCTTCTCATCCAGCGAAAGCGGGCGCTGGGCAAAGAGATAGGCCGAACTTTCGGTCAGCTCCACCAGCGTCTTGGCTCGCTCCTTCAGCCCGGCCATGGCCGCGCCGAGCCGCGCGCGAACGGTCGCATCGTCCTGCTGACGCAGAATATCGCCATTCGGCAGATGGTCGCGTTCCACCATCAGTGTCTCGACGAGATCATCGTCCGACGAGCCGCGAATCCAATGGCCGTTGATCGCATCCAGCTTGGCGAAATCAAAGCGAGCGGCGCCCTTGTTGATGTCGGCCGTATCGAACCACGAGATCATGTTCTCGATCGACATCACCTCATCGTCGCCATGGCTCCAGCCGAGGCGCACGAGATAATTGAGAAGTGCTTTCGGCAGGTAGCCCATCCCGCGATAGGCATCGACACCCAAAGCGCCGTGCCGCTTCGAGAGCTTGGCGCCGTCCGCACCATGAATGAGCGGAATATGCGCCATGATGGGCACGTCCCAGCCCATCGCCTGATAGATCAGGGTCTGACGTCCGGCATTCGTCAGGTGATCGTCGCCGCGAATGATATGCGTCACGCCCATGTCGTGATCGTCCACGACGACGGCGTGCATATAGGTGGGGGTGCCATCCGAGCGGAGCAGGATGAAATCATCCAAATCCTTGTTCGGAAAACGAACGTCTCCCTGAACCACATCGCGAACCAAGGTCTCGCCGTCTTGCGGCGCCTTGATGCGGATCACCGGAGCAACGCCGGCGGGGGCCTCCGAGGGGTCGCGGTCGCGCCAGCGGCCATCGTAGCGCGGCGGGCGCTTTTCGGCTTTCGCCTTCTCGCGCATTTCATCGAGCTCGGCGGGGGAAGCGTAACAATAATAAGCCTTGCCAGCGGCGACCAGTTCTTCCGCCACCTCGCGATGCCGGGCAGCGCGAGCAAACTGCGACACAGGCTCACCATCGGCTTTCAGGCCGAGCCAGTCGAGACCTTCGATGATCGCCTGAACCGCCGCGTCCGTTGAGCGCTCGCGGTCCGTATCCTCGATCCGCAGCAGCATCGTGCCACCCATGCGCCGGGCATAGAGCCAGTTGAACAGGGCCGTTCTCGCGCCGCCGATGTGAAGGAAGCCTGTCGGCGAGGGGGCGAAACGTGTCACCACGCGGTCGGTCATTCGTCTGCCTTTGAGAGCGGGGCGCGACTCGCCGCAGGCCCCGGTTGGGATGCGCCTGTCCGGACAGACCGGGCTGCGCTTTCGTTCTCCGGTGTGTAACATACGCCTAGAAGGACTCAAGGCGGAGCGCCCGTGCCGGCTTCAACGCCTGATGCACCGATGCCATCGACATCGGATCTGCGGATCGACAAGCCGGGTGGGCGCTCCGAGCAGAGATGGGGGCGCAGCCGCAATTCTTTGTTGCGCCTGAAAGCCTGGCTGGCCGATCAAATCCAGATCGAGCAAGAGCAGCGCTCGTCTTTCGCGTTCCTTCCGATCGGGACCATGCTGGCGATCGGTTTGATCTATGGATGCGGCTGGCGCCCCTTTGTCTGGCTCGCGCCCGCCCTTCTTGCGCTGTGCTGGCTTGCTTCGAGGGTCTTCGAGGCTAAGCCTTTCATGCGGTCGCTGCTTCTCCTGCCTCTTGGCTTCGGTTTGGGGCTGGGTGCGGGATGGGTGGAACTGACCACGACACAAACGGTCATGTTGTCTGGGAATGCCACGACACGCATTATCGGCGTAGTGACTCTGCGGGAACAGAACGATCGCGGGCGCTATCGATACACGATCGATGTCGAGCGAACGGAGCGGCCGACCCTTTCGCGTCCGCCGCAACGCGTTCGCGTTCTCGTATCGAGCCGACACGAGCCCTTGCCCATCGGAGCCCGCTACGCCGGGCTGGTGCGGCTAAGTCCGCCAGCAGGGCCAGCCTTTCCCGGCGCTTATGATTTTGCCTTCACGCCGTTTTTCGATGGTACGAGCGCGTTCGGCTATTCCTTGGGCCCTCCCAAGGTCTCCGAAGAGGAGGAGGCGGTACCCAGCGGCCTGATGGGCCAAGTCGCAAGCCTTCGTCTTGCGATCGGCGAACGCATCCGCGCCGTGTTGCCAGACGAACGGGGAGCCGTCGCGGCGGCCTTGATCAATGGCGAACGGGCCGGCATCCCCAAGGACGTCGAAGACGCGCTCCGTGCGACGGGTCTTGCCCATGTCCTCTCGATTTCCGGGTTCCACATGGCACTGGTCGCGGGCATGACCATGGTCGTTGTGCGAGGCGCGGCTGCCGCTTTTCCGGCCATCGCCCTTCGATGGCAGACGAGGAAGATCGGCGCGGTCCTGGCCTTGGGGGTCACCGGCTTCTACTTCCTATTGGCCGGGGACAATGCCGCCACCGAACGCTCCTTCATCATGATCGCCATCATGCTGGGCGCGGTTCTGGTGGATCGGCCTGCACTGACAATCCGCAACGTCGGTATGGCAGCGATGGCGGTGATGCTGATCTCTCCGCACGCCCTAATGACCGCTACATTTCAAATGTCTTTCGCAGCAACCGCCGCTCTCGTGGGTGCATACGGCGCATACTCTCGCTGGTCGAACCAGTCCGACGGTAAGGCAAGCGATCACGCTCGCTTTCGAACACTCGCGCTTTTGCTTCTCGGCGCGTTTCTGTCATCCCTGATCGCGGGTGCGGCGACCGCACCCTATGCGGTCTATCATTTTCAGCGAGCCGCTCCATTCGGCCTCGTGGCCAATGTTCTGGCGACGCCGATCTTTTCGTTCTGGATCATGCCGCTCGCTCTGGCTTCGGTCTGCCTGATGCCCTTTGGTTGGGAAAGCATGGCGCTGCATCCCATCGGTTGGGGGCTGGACGTCGTATTCTGGCTGGCGAAAGGCCTGGCTGAAGAATTACCGGACTACGCCGTGGGCCAGATCGGCCTCGCAAGCCTTCTCAGCCTCACTATGGCTTTGCTCGTCCTGTCGTTTTGCCAGAGCGCGATGCGCTGGCTCTTCGTTTTGCCATTGACGCTCGGCTGGGTGTTGATCCCACCGACCAATCGACCCGAGCTTCTGATTGCGGAGGATGCTCGGGATATCGCGGTGATCGGCCAGGATGGATCGACCATTGATCTGCGCAAGCGGCCCAATCGCTTCATCCACGATCAATGGCAACGCGCATTTCAACTTCGATTGCCACCGTCTCGTACCCCTCGGAAGCAGTTCGAATGTTCAGGCGATATCTGCCGCGCGACATCGCGGTCAGGCCTCCGCATCGCATGGAGCGACAAACTGGAACGTATGGGAGAGCTTTGCGACAGTGCCGACATCGCCGTGATGGCGCGAGCGCCCCGCATGACGTCGTGCCGTTCCGGCGCGAAGCTCGTCACGCTTCGCACTCTCCGGCAGACCGGCGCTCTTTTGCTTCCCTCCGCAAACGGAGCGCAATGGACCCTTCAACCCTCGATCGCTCGGCCCTTCAACGAATGGAACGTGCATCGATCGGCCCCATGGCCGGAAAGCGAAAGGCGAAACCAGCGCTCCGAACCCGGGCAGGTCGGGTTACCTCATCGTTCTAGTGATAGCGCCGAATGAGCCCGACAAGACGCCCTTGAACCTTGACCCGGCCCGCTTCCAAAACACGCGTCTCATAGGCAGGATTGGCGGCTTCCAATTCCACGACGGAGCCTCGCCGACGAAAGCGCTTGAGCGTCGCCTCTTCGTCGTCGATCAGAGCCACGACGATCTCGCCCGCTGTCGCCGTCTCAGAACGCTGGATCAGAACCGTGTCTCCGTCCAGAATGCCCGCATCGACCATCGAATCGCCTTTGACGTCCAAGGCGTAGTGTTCACCGGAGCCGAACATCTCGACCGGGAGGGCGATGGACCGGCTGTTTTGTTGGATCGCAGAAATGGGAACGCCTGCAGCAATGCGTCCCATGACCGGTACGGGCATCGAATCATTGGCCGGTTCCGCTCTCGCCAGGACCGGCTCGATTCCGGCACGCTTCGGAAGAGGGATCACTTGCCGCGAGATCGACGCTTCCGACGCCGTCGGTACCGCCAAACCGCCGTTCGAATCCTTGCCACTCAGGGAGTCCGGCAGGCGCAGGACTTCCAAAGCCCGAGCCCGATTGGGGAGACGCCGGATAAAGCCCCGTTCCTCCAAGGCGGTGATGAGACGATGGATTCCCGATTTGGATTTCAGATCCAGGGCCTCCTTCATCTCGTCGAAGGAGGGAGGAATTCCGACCGATTGCAAACGGTCATGAATGAAAAGAAGCAATTCATGCTGCTTGCGGGTCAACATCGCGCGAATCCGGACAAAACAAAACCTGAACAAACCCTATCTGTTCTGTTTGTGTTCTGCAAGGAACTCCATCACGTCAATCGAACGAACTCGCAGGTTTCTCCCGGCTGGGCGGCGGCGGCATGAGGGGGACGAACCAAAAGGGCATCGGCGGTCGCGAAGACACTCAGAAGCGAGGAGTCCTGCCGAGCAAGCGGCATGAGGACCGTTCGTCCGTCGTCGTCTTGTTGGATCGTTGCGCGCATGAAGTCCGCCCGATGGTCATTCTCGAAAACGGCCGCACCGAGTGTTCCGGTTTCGTATCGGACGCGAGACGGGCGCCCGGCGAGACGTTCCACGAGCGGCCGGAGAAACAATTCCGCCGTTACGAGGCTCGACGCCGGGTTGCCGGGCAGGCCCAGGAATCGCATCCCCTCATGGCGACCTGCCATCAGGGGTTTTCCCGGTCGCATGGCGACCTTCCAGAAATCCAGTTCGACACCGCACTCCCGCAGGACCGGCGCAACAAGATCATGATCACCGACCGAAGCTCCGCCGATGGTCACGAAAACGTCGATTCCCTCGGCTCTGGCATTCTCGAAAACCTGTCGCAAGGCCGCTCGATCGTCGGGGACGATGCCATAGGAGATGGCGTCGCCACCCGCCGCGTCCACGATGGCCGCGATACCGAAACCGTTTGACGCGACGATCTGCGAGGGACCAGGGCGCGTGCCGGGCCAGACCAGTTCGCTGCCCGTCATGACGATCGCGATCCGGGGGCGAGCGCGAACGGGCACAAAATCGTATCCGGCGCTTGCCGCGAGAGCGATGGAAGCAGGGCGCAAAACGACCCCATCCGCTAGAACGGGCTTACCTGCTTGGAAGTCATTGCCGGCAGGGCGGATATGGCGTCCCGGCTGCACAGGCTCCAGCACGATGACAGTCGAAGGGTCGGGACGTTCTGTGTTTTCCTGGATTACGACGGCATCTGCCCCTGCGGGTACAGGAGCACCGGTAAAGATCCGTACGGCCTGATTTGCCGAGACCGTCCCCTCGAAGGCTGCGCCGGCAGCCGCTTCGCCAATAACGCGAAGTTCCGTTGCCGCAGAGCGCAGATCGTCGGCACGAACGGCGTATCCATCCATGGCGGAGGCATCGAAGGCCGGTTGCGTCAGCCGAGCCACGAGATCGCCCGCCAGACGCCGACCGGCCAGAGCGTCGAGCCCGACCTGCTCGATACGCCGAACGGGTTCGGCGTCCGTCAGCAACCTCGCCAAAGCCTCTTCGACTGGAAGGAGGCTCACTCGGCGCTCCACGCACCCGATCGGCCGCCGGCTTTTTCCAACAACCGGATAGCGCTGATGGTCATGCTGCGATCCACCGCCTTCGCCATATCGTAGATCGTGAGGCAAGCCACCGAAACGGCTGTCAACGCCTCCATCTCGATTCCGGTCTTGCCACTCACGCGGCAAGTCGCGGTGACGCGAATGCCGGGAAGAGCCGGTTCGAACTCCAGTTCGACCGACACCTTCTCCAACATCAGGGGATGGCAGAGAGGGATCAGATCATGGGTCTTCTTCGCGCCCATGATTCCGGCGATACGCGCGATCGCCGTGACATCGCCCTTCTTGAGGCTGCCTTCTCGAATCAGATCGAGCGTTTCGGCCTTCATCAGCACGAGCCCTTCGGCGCGAGCCGTTCGGATCGTTTCGGCCTTCTCGCCGACATCCACCATATGGGCGGAGCCATCGGCGGCGAGATGCGTCAGGGATGGTTCGCTCATGCGCTATGAGAATCTCCGCCAAACAGCAACCTGCGCGTCGCCGCCTCGACATCGTCGTGCCGCATCAGGCTCTCGCCCACGAGGAAGGTCCGAATGCCGGACGCGGCCAGCCGAACGCAGTCCTCATGACCATTGATCGCGCTTTCACCGACGACGATCCGGTCAGCGGGAACGATGCGCGCCAGTCGCTCGCTCGTCCCGATATCGGTTTCGAAGGTCCGCAGATTGCGATTGTTGACGCCAAACAGCGACGATCGGAGCTTGAGCGCCCGTTCGGCCTCCGTCTCGTCATGCACTTCCAGCAACACATCGAGACCGAGTTCGATCGCGGCGCACTCCAGTTCGTTGGCCAGCGCATCGTCCACGGCAGCGAGAATGATCAGAATAGCGTCCGCTCCCCAGGCGCGAGCCTGCGCCACCTGATAGGTATCGAACAGAAAGTCCTTGCGAAGCGCGGGCAGGGCGGTCGCACCTCGTGCCGCCGTCAGATATTCTGGGGCACCTTGAAAGGACGGAGCGTCGGTCAAAACACTGAGACACGCGGCGCCCGCGCGCTCATACGCCTGCGCGATCGATACCGGCTCGAAATCAGGTCGGATGAGCCCTTTGGAGGGGCTCGCCTTTTTCACTTCCGCGATCAGCGCGAACTGACCGAGCGAATGCTTGCGCCGCAGCGCATCGGCAAAGCCCCGAGTCGGCGGCAGGTCACGAATGACGCTTTCAAGAGCGGACAGGGACATCACGCGCTTCGCGTCAGCGATCTCTTCGCGCTTGTAGGTTTCGATCCTTTTGAGAATGTCGGTCACGACGGTCTTCTCCCGATCTCTTGTGAGGTTGTCACGAGCCGGGCCAGCGCTTCAGCCGCTCGCCCTTCGGCGAGTGAGGCTTTCGCCATTGCGACCCCCTGGTCCAGACTTGACGCCTTATCGGCGACGACCAGAGCACCGGCAGCATTGAGCAGCACGATGTCCCGATAGGCGCTGGGCTCGTTGGCCAGAACACGGCGAAGCGCTTCGGCATTATGTGCCGCATCGCCGCCGATGAGGTCCGAGGTGGGATGGAGCGCGAGCCCCGCGTCTTCGGGCGTCAGTTCCCATTCGCGGATCGAGCCATGTTCCAAACTGGCGACATGCGTGCGACCGCAAACCGTCATCTCATCCAGACCCTCCCCGTGGACGACCCAGGCTTTCTCGGCCCCCAACGCGTTCAAGGCCTCCGCAAGGGGGCGAACCCATTCACGGGAATAGACCCCCAACAGGAGCCTTTTGACGCCGGCCGGATTCGCCAAAGGACCGAGCAGGTTGAAGATCGTGCGGGTTCCGAGTTCCACGCGGCTGGGGCCCACAAAGCGCATAGCCGCATGATGCGTGGGCGCGAACATGAAGCCTAAGCCGGCGGTGGAAATGACCTCTCCGATCTGATCCGGAGAGAGATCGACATTGACACCCAGCGCCGCCAGCACATCCGCCGAACCCGACCTGGAGGACAGCGCCCGGTTGCCATGCTTGGCGACCGTCAGGCCGCAACCTGCAACGACGAAGGCCGCGCAGGTCGAGACATTGTAGGTTCCCGCGTGATCGCCGCCCGTCCCCACGATGTCGATCGCATCGCCAGGGGCCTCCACCGGGAGCATGTTGGCACGCATGACGTCCACCGCGCCGGCGATCTCGTCCACGACCTCGCCACGCACCCGCAGCGCCATTAGGAACCCACCGATCTGCGAGGGCGTCGCTTCTCCCGACATCAGGATCGAGAAGGCCTCCCGCGCTTCCGCCCGGTTGAGCGCCTCACCGGCTGCGACCTTGGTCAGAAGCGGCTTCATTCCTGCGCTCATCGAACGCTCGCCTTCGCCTGCTGAATCACGGCTTGATTATAGGTCACATCTACCCCGCTCTGGAGCGAGACGATGTAGCTCTGTTCGAGATCGCCCCGAAGCGCTTGGCTCAATCCGGTCTTCGTGGTCTGCGCGACGGAGGCCGCGGGGTCAGCCGGCGGCGCCACTTCGGACACCTGGAGAACCAGAACTTGCCCGGAATCCTTCGCAGGTGTGGAGGCAACGAACCCTTGCGGCCCGGAGAAGGCTGCGCGCATCCCCGCTTCGCCCAGAACGGGCAGGGCGGACTGCCGCGTCACGGCCGAGGCCGTCTGAAGAGACAGTCCCTCGACTTCCGCCATGTCGCCGAAGGACTGGCCCTTGCGAACACGCTCGGCCAGAGACTGGCCGCGATCGACCGCCATCTGGACCGCCTCGTCCTGCTTCCAGTCCGCTGTTACGCGGGCGCGAACTTCATCCAGCGGACGCTCCCGCGAAGGGATGACTTCGCCTGGTGCCAGGAAAACGTAGCTGTTTCCATCGAAATTGACCGGCGGAATATCGTTGCCTTCGTCACCCGTGAAGACAGCACCCAAGACTTGCTGGGAGCCAGGGATCGTGTCGAGCTTCGTGCCGTCCTGCCTCACCCCTTCCCGCGATACGGGCGGCACCGACACCACCTTCAAGCCCGCCTGTTCGGCGGCCTCAGCGAGCGGAGCCCCACTTTGCAGGGCATCCGACATCGTGTTGTAGGCGCTTGTGATACGCGCATTGGTCGCATCGCGGGCGAGACTCTGGCGGATGTCCGCTCTGACATCATCCAGCGGACGCACGACCTCCGGCTCGACCGCAGTGACGTTCAGAATCACGGGTCCGAACGGACCCTCCACGACCCCGGTCGGGACACCCACCTGAGCGCCGAAGGCGGCATCCGCGAGCGTCGCGTTCCCAAGAGCCGCACGACCGATCGTTCCGAGATCGGCCACTTCGCGCCCTGCCTGCTTGGCGGCATCGGCTAGGGAACGGCCGGATGCGATGGCTTGCGCGGCGGCGTCGGCAGTTGCGCGGTCCGGGAAAACGACCTGCTGAACGGCGCGGCGCTCGGGCGTCGTGAACTGGGCGCGGTTGGCCTTGTAGTAGCGCGCGATCTCCTCGTCCGTGACCTTGTCCGTCTCGGCCATGGTGGCCGGCGTCAGAGCCACATAGGAGAACCCTCGATATTCGGGCGCGCGATACGTGTCCTGATGCTCGGTGTAATAGGTGCTGAGATCATCGTCCGATGGATCGGACATGCTGTCAGCGGGCTGGGGCTGGAGAACCGCATATTGAACGGTGCGCCGCTCTCCATTGTAGATCCCCAAGGCATCGACAAAGGCGTTGGGGATCACGACGTCGTCCGCCACGGCACCGAGCAATTGCCCTCGCACCGCCGAGCGCCTGAGATCCGTGAGATAAGCTGCTTCGCTGAGACCGGCATTTGCCAACACCGCCCGCATGGTGTCACGCGAAAAGCGGCCGCTTGCGTCTTGAAAGGCTTTCTCGCGCTGAACCAGCGTGATCAATCCCTCATCGGAAACGGCGATGCCATCATGCTCGGCTTTTAGATCGACCAACGCGCCGGCTCGCAATTGCGCCAGAACGGTCTGGTCCACGCCGAACATTTCGGCTTGTTCGGACGTCGGGCGACGCTGCAGCTGCTGTGCGAGGCGATTGAGCCCCTGCTGATAGGCCTGCTGGTATTCCGCCACCGAAACCCGGATGTCACCGGCTTGCAGAACGGTCGAACCCGAGCCGTGGGACCGCAGCCCATCCGCGATACCCCACACCACGAAGCTGAAGGCGAGGCCACCCAGCAAAAGTTTGGCGACCCAACCCGAGGCACCGCGACGCATCTGGTTCAGCATTCGCTGCGAACTCCCGATCTTCCTAGTCTCATCGATGTCCCGAATAGGCATTCCGAACGGAGAAGAAAAGTCGATCCTGCCGAAGCGCCGGTTTGATTTTCCCGATCTCGGCCGATAGCTGTCGAAATGGGATGGAGAAAATTCACAATGAGACGGGAGGAGAACAACTTGGCTCGCAAGATTTTGATCGCGGGAAACTGGAAGATGAATGGCTTGTCGAGCCAGCTCGAAGAAGTCCGGAAGATTTCCGAAGGCTGCAGCGCCACCGTGGGGGAGGTCGATATTCTGGTGTGTCCGCCGGCAACGCTCCTGCGAACCGTTCGAGACGCAGCCCATTCCGATCTTCTGGTCGGCGCGCAAAATTGTCATGCCAAGGAAAAGGGTGCTCATACTGGCGACATCTCGGCCGAGATGCTGCGCGACGCCGGTGCGTCGCATGTGATCGTCGGCCATTCGGAACGCCGTGTCGATCATAGCGAATGCTGCGCGACCGTTCGAAGCAAGTTGGAGGCCGCGCACCGCGCGGGGCTGGTCGCCATTGTCTGTATTGGCGAAACGCTGGAGGAACGCGAAGCGGGAGAAGCGCTGAGCGTCCTTGAGCGCCAGCTCGAAAATTCGCTTCATGACGACGTCACCGCCGAGAACACCATCATTGCCTACGAGCCGATCTGGGCGATCGGGACCGGCAAGACCGCATCGGCCGGAGATGTCGCAGAGGTCCACTCGCATCTGCGTCGTCGCTTGGTGGAGCGGTTCGGCCAGGAGATCGGAACCAGCCTGCGACTTCTCTATGGCGGCTCGGTTCAGCCCACCAACGCGGCATCGCTTCTGTCCGTCGAAGATGTGGATGGGGCGCTTGTGGGTGGTGCCAGCTTGAAAGCGCAGGATTTTCTTGCCATCTGCGAGGCGGCCCGCAACTGCCGATAGGCGTTGCGGAATAGGGTTGGAATATATGGGGGCGTCCTATAGAAGGCGCCCAACTCCTGAACGATTGCGCGAAGCCCATGCAGACTGTCTTGATCGTCATTCATCTCTTGATCGTCCTCGCGCTCGTGGTGGTCGTTCTTCTTCAACGCTCCGAAGGCGGCGCGCTCGGAATGGGCGGCGGTGGCGGCGGCTTGATGACGGCACGCGGTGCCGCCAACATGCTGACGCGCACCACGGCCATCCTGGCGACACTGTTTTTCATCACATCCATGGCGCTCGCCATCATGGCTCGCTACGGAAGTGATCCGCTGGATATTCTGAACCGCGTGCCGGCCGGCCAGACGGCGCCCGGCGCTGCACCCGCGGCAAATGGCTCGCTTCTAGATCAGCTGGGCGGCCTTCCGGATCAGACCAACAACAGCAACTCGGGCGTCCCCACCGGAGGCTCGGCTGCGGGATCGACCTCACCAGCGGCAACGCCTGCAGCCGTTCCGCAGAATAGCGGTGGCGTGCCGACAGGCGCAGGCTCGGCGCCTGTCCAGCAAATTCCGGCCAATCCGGCGCCGCAGGCCCCGAATGCAAGCTCCCAGCCTACCGTTCCGCCGGTCGAGGCTCCGTCTCCGGTCGCCACAGACGGCGCGGCTTCGGGCGGCACCTCCAACGCGCCGGCTCAGTAAGCTCGCTCGCTCAATCAAATCGTTGGGGCGCTTCGGCGCCCCATTTCGTTTCAGGCCAATTTTTCGACTGGCCGAATCCTCATCGAAAGCGTATCGGGAAGGCCCATGGCGCGATATATCTTCATCACCGGCGGCGTGGTTTCCTCTTTGGGAAAGGGCATTGCTTCGGCAGCCCTCGGCGCACTTCTGCAAGCACGCGGCTATCGCGTGCGCCTTCGCAAGCTCGACCCCTACCTAAATGTCGATCCGGGCACGATGAGTCCGACGCAGCACGGCGAGGTCTTCGTGACCGACGACGGCGCGGAAACGGATCTGGACCTTGGTCACTACGAGCGCTTCACAGGTCGCTCGGCGAACCGGATGGACAATGTCACCACCGGTCGAATCTATCAGGAACTGATCGCCAAGGAACGTCGCGGAGACTTTCTCGGCGCGACGGTGCAGGTGATCCCGCATGTAACCGATGCCATCAAGGCCTTTGTGGTCGAAGGCAACGAAGACTACGATTTCGTTCTCTGCGAGATTGGCGGAACGGCTGGCGATATCGAAGCCATGCCCTTCATGGAAGCCATCCGTCAGCTCGGCAACGATCTGCCTCGAGGCGGCGCGGTCTACGTGCATCTGACCTTGATGCCGTATATTCCGACAGCCGGCGAGTTGAAGACCAAGCCGACGCAGCATTCGGTCAAGGAGCTTCGCTCCATCGGCATCCAGCCAGACATTTTGCTCGTGCGCGCCGATCGGCCTATCCCGCGCGAAGAGCGGCGCAAGATGAGCCTGTTCTGCAATGTGCGCGAAAGCGCGGTGATTCAGGCACTCGACGTCGCCACCATCTACGATGTGCCCATCGCCTACCACCAGGAAGGCCTCGACACCGAGGTGCTTGCTGCTTTCGGCATCGACCCAGCACCGAAGCCTAAGCTCGACCGCTGGCATCAGGTTGTCGAAGGCATCGCCCATCCCGAGGGCGAGGTGACGATCGCCGTGGTCGGCAAATATACCGGCCTGAAGGATGCCTATAAGTCGCTGATCGAAGCCTTGCAGCATGGCGGCATCGCCAACAAGGTTCGCGTCAAGCTCGATTGGATCGAGTCGGAGGTTTTCGAAAAGGAAGACCCGACGCCGTACCTCGAGCGGGTCAGCGGTATTCTCGTGCCAGGTGGTTTTGGCGAGCGCGGATCGGAGGGCAAGATCCTCGCCGCCAAGTTCGCCCGCGAGCACAATGTGCCTTACTTCGGCATCTGCTTCGGTATGCAGATGGCGGTGATCGAGGCCGCTCGATCCCTGGCTGGGATCGAAGACGCGGCCTCGACGGAGTTCGGCCCGACGAACGAACCCGTCGTCGGCATCATGACCGAATGGATGAAGGGCAACGAACTCGAGCAGCGGGCCGTCGAGGGTGATCTCGGTGGGACGATGCGTCTCGGCGCCTACAAAGCCTGCTTCGCGCCAGATTCGCGCATTGCGCAAATCTACGGCGACACGCTTGCCGAGGAGCGTCATCGTCACCGCTATGAGGTGAATCGGACCTATCGGGCTCGGCTGGAGGAGGCCGGTCTTCGCTTCGCCGGCATGTCACCGGATGGTCTCCTGCCGGAAACCGTCGAGCTCCCGAATCACCCGTGGTTCATCGGTGTCCAGTATCATCCCGAACTGAAATCCCGCCCGTTCGAGCCGCACCCGCTTTTCGCCTCGTTCATCGGCGCAGCGGTGGAACGCTCCCGCCTCGTTTGAGCCTGCTAGAAAGACCGATGCCGCGATGATCAGCCCCCATGCTTCCGTCAATCTTCGCGGCGTCACCTTCGCCCAGGATCGACCCTTCGCCCTGATCGCTGGCCCTTGCCAGATGGAAAGCCGCGATCACGCCATGATGATCGCGGAGCGCATGAAGCGCATTACGGCAGATCTCGGGATCGGCTATGTCTTCAAGGCCAGCTTCGACAAAGCCAATCGAACCAGCTTGTCCGGGCGTCGTGGCATCGGGCTCAGCGGCGCGCTGCCGGTGTTCGATGAGGTCCAACGGACCTTCGATATTCCAGTTCTCACCGACGTGCACACGGAAGAACAGTGCGCTGTGGCTGGGGAAGTCTGCGACGTTCTGCAAATCCCAGCTTTCCTCTGCCGCCAGACGGACCTTCTGATCGCCGCAGCCCGCACGGGTCGCATTGTGAATATCAAGAAAGGTCAGTTTCTGGCGCCGTGGGACATGCGCAATGTTGCTGCCAAGGTTCTCGAAAGCGGCAACCCGAATATTCTTTTGACCGAGCGCGGCGCGTCCTTCGGCTACAACACGCTGGTGTCCGATTTCCGTGCCCTGCCGATCATGGCCGAGATCGGTGCGCCCGTGGTGTTCGACGCGACGCATTCGGTGCAGCAGCCGGGCGGGCAGGGCGGCTCATCGGGAGGCGAGCGCCAGTTCGTGGAAACCCTGGCCAAAGCCGCCGTTGCGGTGGGCGTCTCCGGTCTTTTCATCGAAACCCACGAAGACCCGGATTCCGCGCCGTCAGACGGCCCGAACATGGTTCGTCTCGATGACATGCCGGAACTGCTACGCCGCCTGAAGGCGCTCGACGCAGCGGCCAAAGCCTTTTGAACTGTCTCTGGCGTCCCAGGGCCAATCCAGCCTACAAGGCGCCGACCCCAGCCCCAGTCGAATGAGGGAACGAGCATGACGGCGATTATCGATATCATCGCACGGGAAATTCTGGACAGCCGGGGCAACCCGACCGTCGAGGTCGATGTGGTGCTGGAAGACGGCTCCATGGGGCGCGCTGCGGTTCCCTCCGGTGCCTCCACGGGCGCGCACGAAGCCGTGGAGCTTCGCGATGGTGACGACCGTTATGGCGGCAAGGGCGTTCAGCAGGCAGTTCAAGCCGTGAACAACGATCTGCTCGAAGCCTTGGTCGGCTTCGAGGCCGAGAACCAGATTCGCATCGATTCCGTCATGCGCTCACTCGATGGCACGGCCAACAAGAGCCGCCTGGGCGCTAACGCCATTCTGGGTGTTTCGCTGGCGGTCGCGAAGGCTGCCGCCGAGTCCGCTGGTCTTCCTCTGTATCGCTATGTCGGCGGCGCGAGCGCCAGCGTCCTGCCGGTGCCAATGATGAACATCATCAATGGCGGCGCCCATGCCGACAACCCGATCGACTTCCAAGAATTCATGATCATGCCGGTCGGCGCGGAAAGCTTCCGCGAAGGCTTGCGCATGGGCGCTGAAATCTTTCACACGCTGAAGAAGGCGCTGAAAGACGCTGGCCACAATACCAATGTCGGTGACGAAGGTGGCTTCGCCCCCAATCTGGCATCGGCGAAGGATGGTCTCGATTTCGTCGTCCGTTCGATCGAGAAGGCAGGCTATCGTCCGGGTGAGGACGTCTTCTTGGCGCTTGATTGCGCTTCGACCGAGTTCTTCAAGGGTGGCGTCTACGATCTCGAAGGCGAGAAGCGCAAGCTCTCGGCTGACGAGATGGCGGCCTACCTCGCCGAGCTGGCTGCCGCTTACCCGATCATCTCGATCGAAGACGGCATGGCCGAGGACGATTGGGCCGGATGGAAAAGCCTGACCGATCGCATCGGCAATAAGGTGCAGCTGGTCGGCGACGATCTGTTCGTCACCAATTCGACTCGTCTGCGTGAGGGCATCGAGAAGGGCGTCGCCAACTCGATTCTCGTGAAGGTCAATCAGATCGGCACGCTCAGCGAAACCCTGGATGCCGTCAATGTGGCGCATCGTGCCGGTTATACGGCCGTGATGTCGCACCGCTCCGGGGAAACCGAAGACTCGACCATCGCGGATCTCGCAGTTGCGACGAACTGCGGTCAGATCAAGACCGGCTCGCTCGCTCGCTCCGATCGGCTCGCCAAGTACAACCAGCTCCTGCGCATTGAGGAAGAACTGGGCGATCAGGCAATCTATGCCGGCCGCAGCATTCTGCGTACGCGCGGCTGAGTTTCGCGCACATCGCTCAATCGATAGAAAGGCCCGCCTCCGATGGCGGGCCTTTTTCATATCAAACGTTCAGAGCACGCCGATACGTGAGGGAAAGGCTTTGTCAGCCTTAACACCGCCTTAAGCTCATACTGGCTATCCTCGAAAGAGGAGAAGCTCATGCGCACGAAGCAAAAACGCAAGTCCTGGTTCACACCGCTCATCGTCCCGGCGATCACACTGCCGTGCCTCGCCTATTTCGCGATGCAGTCTCAGACCGGTCGCTATGGATTGGAGGCGGGGCAGGAAATGCAGGGAGAATTGGCGGCAAAGACGAAGATCTATGACGATCTCGTCCACTCGCGCAAAGCCCTGGAACAGCGCGTGAAACTTCTGAGTGACGGAACGTTAGAACGCGATATGATCGACGAGCGGGCACGCCGTTCGTTGAACATGTCCAACGAAGACGAGATTACGATTCTCGAACGCTGGAAGAGTTAACCCTCTTCGCGTTAATATCTGCTGCATTGCAGCATTTAATCTTATTCGAGTTAAGTTGGTTCGGTCTCTTGCTCCGATAGGGCGCATCGCTATACTGCGCGCGATCGGTCCGCTCCTGCGGGCGTCGAGGACGAGGAATCACGAATGGCAACCGGTAAGCAGAAGGCCGCCTCAGTCGACGTGGCCGAAATGGACGCACAGTCCTCTGCCGAAATCGTCAAGACGCTCGAAAGTTTCGAGCCTCCGGCCCCCTTGGACTTTTCGCGCGAAGACGACCTTCGCGCCTATCGGGACATGCTCCTGATCCGTCGCTTCGAAGAAAAGGCCGGCCAGCTTTACGGCATGGGTCTCATCGGCGGCTTCTGTCACCTTTACATCGGCCAGGAGGCCGTGGTCATCGGCATGCAGATGTCGATGAAAGAGGGTGATCAGGTCATCACCGGTTACCGCGATCATGGCCATATGTTGGCCACGGGCATGGAATCGCGCGGCGTCATGGCCGAGCTTACGGGTCGCCGTTCCGGCTACTCGAAGGGCAAGGGCGGCTCCATGCACATGTTCTCGAAGGAGAAGCATTTCTACGGCGGCCATGGCATCGTCGGCGCGCAGGTGTCTCTGGGAACAGGTCTCGCCTTCGCCAACCGCTATCGCGGCAACGACTCCGTCTCCATCACCTATTTCGGCGATGGCGCTGCCAATCAGGGGCAGGTCTACGAGAGCTTCAACATGGCCTCGCTGTGGAAGCTGCCGGTGATCTACATCATCGAGAACAATCGTTACGCGATGGGCACGTCGGTCAATCGCGCGTCGGCCGAAACGAACTTTGCTCATCGCGGCATTTCGTTCAAGATTCCGGGCATCCAGGTGGATGGCATGGACGTGCGCGCGGTCAAGGCCGCAGCGGATCTCGCCATGGAGCATTGCCGTTCGGGCAAGGGTCCGATCATTCTCGAAATGCTGACCTATCGCTATCGCGGCCATTCGATGTCGGACCCCGCGAAGTATCGCACGCGCGATGAAGTTCAGAAGATGCGCGCCGAGCGCGATCCGATCGAGCAGGTTCGCCAGCGTCTTCTGGAAGCGCACAATGCGAGCGAAGATGAGCTGAAGGCGATCGATAAGGACGTTCGCGACATCGTGGCGGACGCGGCGGATTTCGCACAGAACGATCCCGAGCCCGATGTGTCGGAACTCTGGACCGATATTTACGCCGACGAAATTCCGCAGGCCGCGAAGTAAGAGGGCGCCATGCCGACCGAAATCCTGATGCCCGCCCTTTCGCCGACCATGGAAGAGGGCACTCTCTCGAAGTGGGTCAAGCAGGAGGGCGATAGCGTCTCTCCGGGCGACGTGATCGCCGAGATCGAAACCGACAAGGCCACGATGGAAGTCGAGGCCGTGGACGAGGGGACAATCGGTAAGATCCTCGTCGCCGCCGGCACGGAAGGCGTGAAGGTGAATGCGCCGATCGCGATCCTGCTGGGTGAAGGCGAAAGCGCCGCCGATATCGGCAAGGCTTCGGCCCCGGCCGCTGCCAGCGCTCCGCAGGAAGCCAAGCCCGAGGCGACCGACGCCGAGAAGTCGAAGCCGGCTGCCGTTCCGGCCCAGAGCCTGTCGCACCCCACGGCCGAAGACGCCGATGGCGACTTCGCGGAAGAAGTTCCGGCCGGAGCGACCATGGAAACCAAGACGGTGCGCGAAGCGCTACGCGAGGCCATGGCAGAAGAAATGCGCCGCGACGAGACCGTTTTCCTCCTAGGTGAGGAAGTCGCGGAATATCAAGGCGCCTACAAGATCAGCCAGGGGCTTCTCGACGAGTTCGGCGCGCGTCGCGTGGTCGACACGCCGATCACCGAACATGGCTTTGCAGGTATGGCCGTCGGCGCGGGCATGGCGGGTCTGCGTCCGATCGTCGAGTTCATGACGTTCAACTTCGCCATGCAGGCGATCGACCAGATCATCAACTCGGCGGCCAAGACACTTTACATGGCCGGCGGTCAGATGGGCTGCCCGATCGTGTTCCGTGGGCCGAACGGCGCGGCGGCGCGCGTCGCCGCGCAGCACAGCCAGGACTACGCCGCCTGGTACAGCCATATTCCGGGCCTCAAGGTCGTGCAGCCCTATTCGGCGGCGGACGCGAAGGGTCTTCTGAAGTCTGCCATCCGCGATCCCAATCCCGTCATCTTCCTCGAGAACGAGATTCTCTACGGCCATTCCTTCGAAGTGCCGCAGGTCGAGGATTGGACTGTCCCGATCGGCAAGGCTCGCATCCACCGCAAGGGCAAGGACGTCACGATCGTCTCCTTCGGTATTGGCATGACCTATGCGGTCGCGGCGGCCGAGCAGTTGGCGAAGGAAGGGATCGACGCTGAGGTCATCGACCTTCGCACCATTCGTCCGATGGATGTCGATGCGATCGTCCGCTCGGTGAAGAAGACGAACCGTTGCGTGACCGTCGAAGAAGGCTGGCCGCAGAGCTCGATCGGCTCCGAGATCGCCTCGCAGCTGATGGTCCGCGCCTTCGACTATCTCGACGCGCCGGTGCTCAAGGTCTGCGGCAAGGACGTTCCGATGCCTTACGCCGCCAATCTGGAAAAGCTCGCGCTTCCCTCGGCAAAGGACGTCGTCGAGGCGGTCAAGGCCGTCTGCTACCGCTGACATCAAGCTGAGCTTCCTCCATTTCGAGGGAGCCTTTCGAAAAAAGAGGAGACAGCGTCCGCGCTGTCTCCTGCCGCGCGGCGCGGGTCGTGCAAGGCTTGAGATCGCTCGCCGCCCGCACAGCGTAAGACGAATTCGAAGCCCCACCATGAGGGCGATTGAGGAGATCCGGGCAGATGCCGATCAACGTGACGATGCCGGCGCTCTCGCCGACCATGGAAGAAGGCAATCTCGCTAAGTGGCTGGTCAAGGAAGGCGATAAGGTCTCGTCCGGAGACGTCATCGCCGAAATCGAGACCGATAAGGCCACGATGGAAGTCGAGGCCGTGGACGAAGGCACGGTGGCCAAGATCCTCGTTCCCGCCGGAACGGAAGGCGTCAAGGTCAACGCGATCATCGCCGTTCTGACAGCGGAAGGCGAGGACGCGTCGGCAGCCGAGACCGGCAACGGTCCTGCCGCCTCCGCCTCCAAGCCGATAGCATCGTCGCCAGCGGCCGACAATGCCGCGGTCGGTTCGGAAGCGTCCGCGAAGGATGCCTCCCAGCGCGGCTATGAGCGCGCACCAGAAACCGCGACATCGAGCGAAGGCGGTCAGGCCGGTTCGGCATCGGCCTCGAAGGGAACACGTGTGTTCGCTTCGCCTTTGGCCCGCCGTATCGCAAAGGAGCAGGGCGTCGATCTTGGAGCTGTCTCCGGTTCGGGCCCGCATGGCCGCATCATCAAGCTCGACGTCGAACGCGCGGCGCAAAGCCCCAAGCCCGCCGCCGAGAACAAGCCTCAGGCGCAGGCCAGTGCTTCCGTCGCCGCGCCGGCCCCGGCTGCGAAAGCCCCCAACGACGACGCCACGCTCAAGCTCTTCGCAGAAGGCTCTTACGAGAAGATTCCGCATGACGGAATGCGTAAGACCATCGCCAAGCGTCTCGTGGAATCCAAGCAGACGGTGCCGCATTTCTACCTTTCGGTGGATTGCGAACTCGACGCGCTGCTCGCGCTGCGCAAGCAGCTCAATACGGCAGCCCCGACCATCAAGGGCGAGGCGGGCGAACGCCCAGCTTATAAGCTGTCGGTCAACGACATGGTGATCAAGGCCATGGCCTGCGCGCTGAAGGCGGTACCGGACGCCAACGTGTCCTGGACCGATAGCGCGATGCTGAAGCACAAACATGCCGATGTCGGCGTGGCGGTGTCCATCGATGGCGGCCTCATCACGCCGATCATCCGTCGCGCCGAGGAGAAGACCTTGTCCGCCATCTCCAACGAGATGAAGGATCTCGCCAAGCGCGCTCGCAGCCGCAAGCTCAAGCCGGAAGAGTATCAGGGTGGCACGACCGCCGTGTCGAACCTCGGTATGTTCGGCATCAAGGAATTCTCCGCCGTCATCAACCCGCCTCATGCCACGATCCTCGCGGTCGGTGCGGGCGAGGAGCGGGCCGTGGTCAAGAACGGGGCGATCTCGGTCGCCAACGTCATGACGGTGACTCTCTCCACGGATCATCGGGCTGTGGACGGTGCGCTCGGCGCCGAATTGATTTCGGCGTTCAAGCAGTTCATCGAAAATCCGATGAGCATGTTGGTCTAACGACTTAGCTTCGGGAGGGAGACGCGCAGGCATGAAGACGATTCTATGCTACGGCGACTCCCTCACATGGGGCTATGATGCCGAGGGTCCTAGCCGCCATGCCTACGCTGATCGCTGGCCATCCGTCATCGCCCACCAATTGGGCGATGACGTCAGGATCATTCCCGAAGGGCTGAACGGCCGGACCACGGCGTATGACGACCATCTAGCGGCTGCGGATCGCAACGGCGCGCGAATTTTACCGACCATGCTGGCCTCCCATGAGCCGATCGACGTCGTGATTCTAGCGCTCGGCACCAATGATCTGAAGCGTCACACCGGCGGCGGAACGGCTTTTCAGGCTGCCGCCGGTATCCAGCGCCTCATCGCTGTGGTTCGTGAGTTTCGATCGACGATGGGCTTCGCGATCCCCGATGTGTTGATCGTCTCCCCACCAGCCTTGGTGCCAACGCAGGACCCGGACTTTCATCAGATGTTCGGCGGCGCGATCGAAGAGTCGAGGCAGCTCAAATCCGCCTATGCTCGCGTTGCGCAGCAGGAGCAATGCGCTCATCTGGCAGCTTCAGATCATTGCGTGGCCACCCCCTTGGATGGCGTTCATCTCGACGCAGAAAACACCCGCACACTAGGCTTTGCCTTGGCATCAGCCTTGAAGTCCCGTTTCTAGAAATTGTCTCGCGCCATTTCGGGCGCGTCGTCCTTGTCTCAGAAGGAGCCGTTCCGATGGCCGAAAGCTACGACATCCTCATTATCGGTGGTGGTCCGGGCGGCTACGTCGCAGCCATTCGTGCCGCGCAACTCGGCTTCAAGACAGCCGTTGTCGAGCGCGAGCATATGGGTGGCATTTGCTTGAACTGGGGTTGCATCCCGACCAAAGCGCTCCTGCGCTCGGCCGAAATTTTCCATTATGCGGAGCATGGCTCGAACTACGGTCTGAAGATCGAAAAGCCGACCTTCGAAATGGATGCCGTGGTGAAGCGTTCGCGGGGCGTGTCCGCCCAATTGAACGGCGGCGTCGCGATGCTCATGAAGAAGAACAAGATCGATATCATCTGGGGTCAGGCCAAGATTAGCAAGGCCGCGAAGGGTGGTCCCGTCGAAGTCGAGGTCGGCGAGCCAACCAAACCAGCTGTCCAGCCGCAGAACGCGGTTCCGAAGGGCGTGCTTGGCTATGGGACGTACAAGGCTAAGCATGTGATTATCGCGACCGGCGCGCGGCCCCGCGTGCTTCCGGGCATCGAGCCGGATGGCGACCGCATCTGGACCTATTTCGAGGCGATGAAGCCGGCTTCCATGCCGAAATCGCTGATCGTGATGGGATCGGGTGCGATCGGCATCGAGTTCGCGTCGTTCTACCGGACCATGGGAGCGGACGTAACGGTGGTCGAACTGCTTCCGCAGATCCTGCCCGTTGAAGACGCGGAGATCGCAGCGGTCGCGCGCAAGCAGTTCGAGAAGCAGGGTCTGAAGATTCTGTCCGATGCGAAGGTCGCGAAGGTCGCCAAGACCGGCGACGGCGTGGAAGTGACGGTCGAGCAGGGTGGCAAGAGCCAGGTGCTGAAGGCCGAGCGGCTGATTTCGGCCGTTGGTGTTCAGGGGAATACCGAAGGTCTGAACCTCGAAGCGATCGGCGTTGCTGTGGAGCGCGGCATCATCAAGATCGACGCGGTCGGCCGAACCAATATCGAAGGCGTTTACGCGATCGGCGACGTCGCGGGTGCGCCGATGCTGGCGCACAAGGCCGAGCATGAAGGCACGATCTGCGTCGAAGCGATCAAGGGGCTCCATGTCCATCCGATGAAGCGTGAGCAGATCCCCGGCTGCACCTACTGCCAGCCACAGGTCGCGTCGGTGGGGCTGACAGAAGCCAAAGCCAAAGAAAACGGCCGCGAGGTAAAGGTCGGTCGATTCCGGTTCATCGCCAACGGCAAGGCCATTGCTCTGGGCGAGCCGGAAGGCATGGTCAAAACCGTTTTCGACGCCAAGACCGGCGAGCTTCTCGGCGCGCACATGGTGGGGGCGGAAGTGACGGAACTGATCCAGGGCTTCGTGGTCGCCATGGGTCTGGAGACCACCGAAGAAGACCTGATGCATACGGTGTTCCCGCATCCCACGCTCTCGGAAATGATGCATGAGAGCGTTCTCGACGCTTATGGACGCGTCATCCACATGTGATCCGGCGCCCCGACGCCGTTTTGAAACTTCATCCCGCCTTGACCAGCCACAATTTCGCCCATCTACAATTTGGGCGAGCCAGATGGCCGCAGGCTTGGAAGGAGTTTCTGTATGAACGGCGTTGGAATCATCATGTCGATCATCCTCGGCGGTTTGGCGGGGTGGATCGCGGAAAAGATCATGAAGGCCAATGTCGGCCTTCTGACCAACATCATTCTGGGTATCGTGGGTGCCCTGTTCCTCAACTTCATCCTCGGCCTGCTCGGCGTCTACACCAATCCGAACTGGCTCACGCAGCTCATCGTCGCCATCGTCGGCGCCTGCATCCTGATCTTCCTTTGGCGCGCGATCCGCGGCCGAGCCTAAGGTCTCGTTGCGTCCGAAGGTGGCCTGTCTTAGATAAGGCTCATGGTCACCATTCTCGACACGCGCACAGTGGCTGAGGCGGCGCCTCGGCCACGACACCCCGAAAAGGCCCACCGTCCCGATACGGAGGTGCTGCCGAAGCCCGATTGGATTCGCGTCAAGGCGCCCGTTTCCCCTGGCTATTTCGAGACGCGCGAACTCGTCAAATCCAACAGACTCGTCACCGTCTGCGAGGAAGCGGGGTGCCCCAATATCGGTGGATGTTGGGAAAAGAAGCACGCCACCTTCATGATCATGGGCGGGATTTGCACGCGAGCGTGTTCCTTCTGCAACGTCGCTACCGGACTTCCGCACGCTCTCGACCCGGAGGAGCCGGCAAGTGTCGGACGCGCGGTGGCGAGAATGGGGCTCTCCCATGTTGTGATCACGTCGGTGGATCGCGACGATCTTCCCGATGGCGGCGCCGAGCATTTCGTGCAGACCATTCGCGCAATCCGCGCGGCGGCACCGGGCACGACAATCGAAATCCTGACTCCGGATTTTCTGCGAAAGCCGGGAGCGCTGGAGCGCGTGGTCGAGGCGAAGCCCGATGTCTTCAACCACAATCTCGAAACGGTGCCGCGCAATTATCTGACTGTGCGTCCGGGCGCGCGTTATTTCCATTCGATCCGCCTGCTGCAGCGCGTCAAGGAACTCGACCCCACAATCTTCACGAAATCGGGCATTATGGTCGGGCTGGGCGAAGAGCGAAACGAAATCCTTCAGCTGATGGACGATCTGCGGACGGCGGACGTCGATTTCATGACGATTGGCCAATATCTCCAGCCGACACGCAAGCATCATCCCGTGATCCGCTATGTCACGCCGGATGAATTCACCTCGTTCGAGACCGTTGGGAAAACGAAAGGCTTCCTTCTGGTGGCGTCCAGCCCTCTGACGCGGTCCTCTCACCATGCGGGTGAGGATTTCGAAAGGCTGAAGGCGGCGCGCTTGGCCAAGCAGGCCGCAGCTTAAATTTCATGCCTAAGTTCGAAAACAGCCAGATCGTCCGGCATACGCCTCGCCAGATGTTCGACCTCGTGTCGGATGTCGAGCGCTATCCAGAATTTCTGCCGCTCTGCCAACGCCTTGTCGTGCGCTCCAGAAAAGAGCGTGATGAGAAGATGTTGCTGATCGCGGATATGACGGTCGCGTACAAGATGGTCCGCGAGACGTTTACGTCGCAGGTTCTGCTGAAGCCGGCGGAGCGTGAAATCGACGTGAAATATGTCGATGGGCCATTTCGGTATCTTGAAAACCGCTGGATGTTTCGCGACCATCCTGATGGCTGCGAGGTCGTGTTCTTCATCGATTACGAGTTCAAGAGCCGCACGCTCGGACTCTTGATGGGTTCCATGTTCGATTTCGCCTTTCGGCGGTTTTCGTCGGCCTTCAAAGAACGCGCGGACGAGATTTACAAGTCAAATCCCGCAGCGAGCGATCAACCCGCTTGATTGCACTCGGTGCAGGAAAGAGCCTCGAGAAGAAGATCGAGCGCGACGATGACAGAGCCGTCGCGCACTCGGTCGCGTCCTAGATCACCGAACTGCTCGACATGATGACGGGTTCGAGCTTGCATCGAGACCGCGAAATGCACAAGCCCAACGGGTTTGTTCGGAGAGCCACCGCCTGGCCCCGCAATTCCTGTGATAGCGACAGCCAGATCAGCGTTTGAGGCCAATCGCGCGCCTTCGGCCATCGCCCGTGCCACCACCTCCGACACCGCGCCGTAGCGTTCGAGATCCAGCGCCGATACGCCAAGAACCTTCTGCTTCGCGAGATTGGAATAGGTGACGAACCCCCAGCCGAAAGATCCCGACGATCCCGGGATCGACGTGAGAGCGGACGCCACCAGGCCGCCGGTGCATGACTCGGCTGCAGTCACAGTCCATGACCGAGCCGTGGCCTGTTCGATGACGGCAAGGGCGCGGTGGCGAACGGCGTCATCGATCATGACCGTTCCTCTGCCTCGCCGTAAACGACGCTGGCTGTCGCGATCGCCGCGATGCCTTCGCGCCGGCCGATAAAGCCCAGCATCTCGTTCGTCGTCGCCTTGATCGAAACGCGCTCGTTGTCCAATCCGGTGACCTCCGAAATGCAGGCGACCATGGCGGCGCGATGCGGACCGACCTTCGGTGCTTCCGCGATCAAGGTGATATCGACGTTGCAGACACGGCCGCCCTTGGCGCGGACGATCTCGACCGCGTGCTGGAGGAACAGCGTCGAAGCAGCGCCTTTCCATTGGGGATCGCTCGGCGGGAAATGGGCGCCGATGTCACCCGCTCCGCAGGTCGCAAGCAGCGCATCCGTCAAGGCATGCAAACCGACATCCGCATCGGAATGTCCCAGAAGCGACTGATCGTGCGGAATACGGACGCCGCAGAGGGTGACGTGATCGCCTTCGACGAGTTGATGCACGTCGTAGCCATTACCGGTGCGGACATCGATCATGCCGGAAGTTCCTTTAAGCTTGTTGTCGGCCGCGACGATGTCTTCCGCCAGGGTCAGTTTCACATTTCCGATCTCGCCGGGCACCAGCGCCACGGGATGGCCCAGCCATTCGAACAGCGAGGCATCGTCGGTGAAGGAAAGAGCCGTCTGCTGAACCGCCGCCTCATGCGCGCCCAGGATCAGGCCGAAGGGAAAGCCCTGCGGCGTCTGCGCGGCGAAAAGTTCGCGCCGATCGACCGTGTTGGCGATCAAGCCGCGATCGCCCATCCGCTTGATCGTATCTGTGACCGGAACCGAGGGGATCGCTCCGCCTCGTTCCGTGATGGCATCCAGAACGGAGGCAATCACGCGCTCGGATACGAAAGGGCGCACCCCATCATGTATCAAAACGACATGCGGCGCTGCCTCGCGCAGAGCTTCCAAACCTTTCAAGACGGAGGCTTGCCGTGTGATGCTGCCTTCTACGAGACGGACCCGATCCCCGTAAGACGCAAGACAATCCCGAGCCCGATCCACATCGTCCGGGTGGATCAGGACCACGATGTTCTGGAACATCGGGAATCGTAGGAAGGCTTCCACGGTCCATTGCAGGACCGGCCGGCCGCCGATCCGCCGATATTGCTTGGGGCCCTCGGCCGACTGTCCGGCTCGCTCACCCCTGCCAGCGGCCACGATCACCACGGCCGTCTTGCTCTGATCCATCAAAGCCCCCCTACCTCGTAAGGGGATTATCGCAAGAAGGACAAGTTGCAAGGGGGGTGCGCTCCGCGCATACGTGCAGCGCAACATTATATGTGCATGTCAACGTGCGTGTGCTTGTCTTTTAAGCATGCCCGGATATGGTACAGAAACAATGATGGAAAACGCGCCAAACGTTGCGGCTGCCGCTTATGACAGCGATGCCACTCCTTCTCACCTCCTCGCGCGCCTTTCCGGCGGGGCGGATGCATTCACGCGTGTCGTTCTAGCGCCTTTGTCCGGCATCACGGACATGCCGTTCCGCCGTCTCGTTCGATCGTTCGGGTTGAAGCTGGCCTTCTCCGAAATGATCGCGAGCGGGGAACTGATCAAAGGGCACGAAGATAGCCGTCTGCGCATGGCCCCGGATGGTGAAGGGTGCCATGCCATCCAACTGGCGGGGCGTGAGGCGAATGCCATGCGTCTGGCTGCACAACTTGCAGCCGCAGAGGGTGCCGAACTGATCGACATCAATATGGGATGTCCGGCCAAAAAGGTGGTCGGCGGCGCGTCAGGCTCGGCCCTGATGCGCGATCTCGACCATGCTCTTCGCCTGATCGAGGCGACGTTGGAAGGGGCAGGGCGGGTGCCGGTCAGTCTCAAGATGCGTCTGGGATGGGATCGGCAGTCTCTGAACGCGCCGGAACTCGCCGCGCGCGCTCAAATGGCGGGTGTTGCATGGGTAACGGTCCATGGGCGGACGCGGGATCAGTTCTACGAGGGCCGAGCCGATTGGTCTGCCATTTCCGAGGTAAAAGGGGCTGTGACGATTCCCGTCATCGCTAATGGCGATCTCGTCAGCTGTCAGGATCATCCCATCATGCTGGCGCAGAGCGGAGCGGATGCCGTCATGATCGGACGCGGTGTCTGCGGACGCCCTTGGTTCCCCGCCTATCTAGCTCGTTGTGCGCCGGCCGACTTGGCGAGCCACGGCTTGGCTGATCTTATCTGCAGCCACTACGAAGCGATGCTTTCGCATTACGGCGCAGCGGCGGGGCTACGCCACGCCCGCAAGCATCTGGGCTGGTATCTGGATCGTATCGGAACCTTCGATGCGCAAAAGGCCCTATTGCTGCGCGAGACCGAACCCTCTCATGTGCTCAGCGGACTGCAACATTTATTGGCCGGCCTCACGATCGGCGATGCCGACCCGGATCTTCGTACCCTGCGGAAAGCGGCGTGACCATGACCACCAACGCGAGTGCGTCGTTCTCCTCCAACGAGATGGGCATTCTGAATGCCCTGCCGCATCCTGTGTTCGTGCTGGGACCGACGAATGGATTCGTCTTCGTCAATTCGGACGCCGAACAGTTCTTCTCGGCCAGTTCGGCAAGTCTGACCAAGCGCGATCTCGGACACTTCATCCCGCACGACAGCCCGATTTTCGGATTGATCGATCAGGTCCGCGAGCACGATTCCCGCATCAGCGAATACCGTGTGGACGTTTCCTCGCCTCGCCTGGGCGGCGAGCGGCTGGTGGATGTCTATGTTTCGAGCCTCGGCGAGAAGCCAGGGCATGTCGTGGTGATGGTCCAGCTTCGATCGATCGCCGACAAGATGGACAGACAACTGACGCATCGCTCGGCGGCGCGGACGGTGACGGGGCTTGCAGCCATGCTGGCGCACGAAATTCGCAATCCCTTGTCAGGCATCAAGGGAGCGGCGCAGCTTCTCGAATCCTCCGCCAATGATGACGATCGCGTCCTGACGCGTCTGATCCAAGAAGAAAGCGACCGGATCGTCAAACTTGTGGATCGGATGGAGGTCTTCTCGGATCAAAGGCCGATCGAGCGGTCAGCGGTCAACATCCATTCGGTGTTGGAACACGTCAAAACGCTGGCCAAAAGCGGGTTCGCACGCGGCATTCGCATCCAAGAGACCTACGATCCGTCGCTGCCTCCGGTTTACGCTAATCGCGACCAGCTGATTCAGGTTTTCATCAACCTACTGAAAAATGCCAGCGAAGCGGTGGCGGGCCGAGAAGGGGGCGAGATCAAGCTGTCCACCGCGTTCCGGCCAGGCGTGCGTCTCTCGGTGCCGGGCACGAAATCGCGGGTGACCCTGCCGCTGGAATTCATCGTCGAAGACAATGGTGTCGGCGTGCCCGACGATATTCGCGAGCATATTTTCGATCCGTTCGTGACGACCAAACCAAGTGGAACGGGTCTCGGGCTCGCATTGGTCGCCAAGATCGTCGGGGATCATGGCGGGGTTATCGAATGCGAATCCCACACGGGGCATACGAGCTTTCGAATTTTGATGCCTGCCTGGATCGACTCGAACATCACTGACAGCTCATCAAACCGGACCACGGGAAGACGGACGCGATAATGGCCACCTCGCAAATTCTCGTTGCGGATGACGATGCCGCAATCCGAACCGTGATCTCTCAAGCCTTGATGCGTGCCGGGTTCGAGGTCCGCGTCACCTCGAACATCGCGACCCTCTGGCGCTGGGTCAGCGCCGGTGACGGCGATCTCGTGATCACCGACGTTCTCATGCCGGACGGCAGCGTCTTCGATGCTCTTCCGAAGATGAAGAACACGCGGCCGGACCTGCCAGTCATCGTCATGAGTGCGCAGAACACGTTCATGACCGCCATCAAGGCCTCGGAGAAGGGGGCCTATGATTACATTCCCAAACCCTTCGACCTGACGGAACTCATCTCGATCGTTCGACGTGCCTTGGCTGAGCCGAAGAACCCGGCCCGAATGGCGAACCCGGACGACAATGGCGAAACCATCCCGCTCGTGGGTCGCTCGCCTGCGATGCAGGAAATCTATCGCGCGCTTGCCCGCATGATGCAGACGGATCTGACCGTGACGATCACGGGCGAATCCGGCACCGGCAAGGAGTTGGTGGCGCGCGCGCTTCACGACTACGGCCGTCGCAGGAAAGGCCCGTTTGTCGCCATCAACATGGCGGCCATCCCGCGCGACCTCATCGAGTCCGAGCTCTTCGGCCACGAGAAGGGCGCGTTCACCGGCGCCCAAACCCGCACCAGCGGTCGCTTCGAACAGGCGGAAGGCGGCACGCTGTTTCTGGACGAAATCGGCGACATGCCGATGGAGGCGCAGACGCGGCTTCTACGCGTCCTCCAACAGGGTGAATATACCGTGGTGGGCGGGCGCACGCCGATCGCGACCGATGTTCGGATCGTCGCCGCTACCAACAAGGATTTGAGGCAGCTCATCCAACGCGGCCTGTTCCGCGAAGATCTGTTCTATCGCCTCAATGTGGTTCCGCTTCGCCTGCCGCCGCTGCGCGAGCGGATCGAGGATCTCAGCGATCTGGCCAACCATTTCTTTGCCATGGTGCAGAAGGAAGGGCTGGCGCGAAAGACGCTGACCTCCGGCGCGCTGGATGTGATGCGGCGCTATTCTTGGCCGGGCAATGTGCGTGAGCTGGAAAACCTCGTCCGCCGTCTTTGCGCGCTTTATCCGCAAGACGAAATCACGGCCGAACTGATCGAGCATGAGCTTTCGAACGATCACGCCAAGTCGCTCAGCGGCGACGCGGATGCCAGCAAACCCATCGACCTATCGGCGTCGGTCGAAAAATACTTGGCCGACTATTTCTCATCCTATGGCAACGATCTCCCGCCGCCAGGGCTTCACGGGCGGATCTTGCGGGAGGTCGAGTATCCCTTGATTGCGGCCGCGCTCGCTGCGACAAGGGGAAATCAGGTCAAGGCGGCGGACCTCCTCGGCGTCAATCGAAACACGCTACGGAAGAAGATCCGCGACCTCGACATCTCGATCGTTCGATCCATTCGTTAAAATTCCATCGAAATTTCGTTGCATTTCGGCCACAATATGTTGCAACTCCGTCACTTCCGTTTAAGGTGGTGGCATGATGGCGGCATATCCGATCCCCAATGATGTGGAGTTGCCGGCGCTGGGCGAGCGTCGGCGCTTCATGCTGATCCCCGGCATCCTCGCCGTAGCCGGCGCGCTGATCACCGGCGCGATCTCGTTCGTTGTCCTGATGGGGCTGACATCGATCGCGCCGACGGACACGGTGGTCCGCATCGCCTCGCTCGTGAACGGCCTCTTCGTGCTGCTTCTGTGCGGGTTGATCGGGCGGGAGGTTCTGCGCATGACGCGGGCCCGGCGCACCGGCAAAGCCGCCTCGCGCCTCCATGTGCGCATCGTCATCCTGTTTTCGATCGTCGCGGCGATCCCTGCGCTACTCGTTGCGATCGTCGCGGGCATTACGTTGGATCTCGGTCTCGACCGCTGGTTCGAGATTCGAACCCGCACCATCGTGGAGTCCTCCACCAGCGTGGCGCGAGCCTATGTCAACGAGAACGCCCGCAATCTGCAGGGCTCGACGCTCTCGATGGCCTATGATCTCGGCGCTCAGCGACAACTCTTCGATCTCGATCGCAGGGGATTTGCCGATCTCATGACCGAGCAGGCACGAGGGCGCTCGCTTCTCGGCGCGCAGCTTCTCCATGCCGACGGCACGCCGTTCCTGAGAGCCGACATTCCCGTCGAGCGGCCGCTGCCGGTGCCACCGACCGACGCGCTGGAACAGGCGGCGCAAGGCAGCCTCGTTTTCATTCCTCCTGGCGTCACGAACCTCGTTGGCGCGGTGACGCGGCTGCGCGGCTTCGGGGACGTCTTCCTTTATACGGTTCGCGTGGTGGACCCGGACGTGATCGCCGCTCTGCGTCTCATGGAAGAGCGCACCGCCGAATATTCCGGCCTGGAGAAAAATCGCTTCAACCTGCAGATCGCCTTCGCGCTGCTGTATCTCGGCATCACGCTGATCGTCTTGTTATCGGCCATTTGGACCGGCATCGGCGTCGCGGATCGCCTCGTGCGCCCGATCCGATTGTTGATCGGCGCGGCGGACGAGGTCAGCGAAGGCAATCTCGAGGTTTCGGTGCCGGTTCGAACCTCGGACGGCGATGTCGGCTCGCTGTCGAACACGTTCAACAATATGATCCGCCAACTTCGAAGCCAGCGGAGCGAATTGCTCAGCGCCAAGGATGTGATCGACGAGCGCCGCCGGTTCACGGAAGCCGTTCTGTCCGGCGTCACGGCTGGCGTCCTGGGCGTGGACGCGGACGGATCGATCAGCATGTTGAACCCGTCCGCCGAGCGCATCCTCGCTACGTCTTCGGCCGAGGCGGTCGGGACGTCTTTGGCGGCTCGCTTTCCGATGATCCATGCGGTCTACGAAGCGGCCAAGCATTCGCGCCATCGCGAGCATCAAGAGCAGGTGACGCTCCGCGCCAAGGATCGCGAGCGTGTCCTGACCATCCGCGTCACGTCCGAGGAAAGCGGAGAGGGAAGTCAGCGAAGCGTCGTGACCCTGGATGACATCACCGATCTCGTGGATGCTCAGCGCTCCTCGGCTTGGGCCGATGTGGCGCGCCGGATCGCGCACGAGATCAAGAACCCGCTGACGCCGATCCAGCTTTCGGCCGAGCGCATTCGACGGCGCTACGGAAAGACGATCGAAGGCGATCGCGAAGTGTTCGATCGTTGCATCGACACGATCATCCGTCAGGTGTCCGATATCGGGCGCATGGTGGATGAATTCTCGACCTTCGCTCGGATGCCCAAGCCCAAGCTGGAGGACAAGGATCTGCGCGAGGCGTTGCGCGAAGCCGTCTTCATGCGTGAAATGGGTGAGCACGGGATCGTCTTCGAGAACCGTTTTGGCGATCAGCCGCTCCTAGGTTCCTTCGACGTACGCCTTCTCTCGCAGGCCTTCGGCAATCTTGTGAAGAATGCGGTCGAAGCCATGGAGACTCTGGAGAACCATCGAGGCCGGATCGAAATTCGCGCAACGCCGGGCGGCGAGATGCATGTGATCGAGATCGAGGACAACGGGAAAGGTTTCCCGAAAGAGAATCGAGAACGGCTTTTGGAGCCCTATATGACGACGCGAGAAAAGGGCACCGGCCTCGGCCTCGCGATCGTTCGAAAGATCATCGAGGAGCACGGCGGTACGATCGAACTGGATGACTTACCGGGCGACCGGCAGGGCGCCTTGGTTCGCATCCGCCTTCCGGCTTCCTCCCATACACCAAACAATGGCCAGGACACGCGATCTGGCCTCCCATCCAATCAGACGAATGGTGAACACTGATGGCATCGGACATCCTGGTCGTTGATGACGAAGCCGATATCCGCGAACTCGTCGCCGGTATTCTGGAAGACGAAGGGCACGAGACGCGCACGGCTAGCAATTCCGACATGGCGCTCCAAGCCATCGCCGACCGTGCTCCGCGTCTCATCTTCCTCGATATCTGGCTTCAGGGCAGCCGGCTCGACGGGCTCGACATGCTGGATGCGATCAAAGCGCAGCATCCCGAGATTCCGGTCGTCATGATTTCGGGCCATGGCAATATTGAAACCGCCGTGTCCGCTATTCGTCGGGGCGCCTACGACTATATCGAAAAGCCGTTCAAAGCAGACCGTCTGGTTCTCGTGGCCGAACGGGCGCTCGAAACGTCGAAGCTGAAGCGGGAAATTCTGGAATTGCGGCGTCGCTCGTCCGACTCGGCGGAACTGATCGGCAAGTCGCAACCCATGAACCAGTTGCGGCAGACCATCGACCGAGTCGCCCCGACCAACAGTCGCGTCATGATTCTGGGGTCTTCGGGTTCCGGCAAGGAGATGGTGGCGCGCGCCATTCACGCTGCCAGCAGCCGGGCCAAGGGCCCCTTCGTGGTTCTGAACGCGGCGGCGATCACGCCGGAGCGGATGGAAATCGAGCTGTTCGGCACCGACACACCGCCGGGTGTCGAGCGCAAGATCGGGGCGCTGGAGGAGGCGCATAACGGCGTTCTGTACCTGGACGAGATCGGCGATATGCCGCGCGAGACGCAGAACAAGATTCTGCGGGTTCTGACCGACCAGACATTCGAGCGCGTCGGCGGCACCAAGAAGGTGAAGGTCGATGTGCGCATTATCTCATCGACCGCCCAGAACCTCGAGTCGTTGATCGCCGAAGGTTCGTTCCGCGAAGACCTGTTTCATCGTCTCGCCGTCGTGCCGATCATGGTACCGCCGCTGGCGGAGCGGCGCGCCGACATTCCGATGCTGATCGAAGCCTTTATGAAGCAGATCGGTGAGCAGACCGGCATCAAGCCGAAAGCTCTGAGCCCCGAAGCGCTGGCCGTGCTCCAGTCGAGCGACTGGCCCGGCAATATCCGCCAGCTGCGCAACAATATCGAACGGCTGATGATCCTGTCGCGCCAGGACGACTCGGATCATATCTCCGCCGATATGCTGCCGCGCGAGGTCAGCGACATGCTGCCGCGAACGCCCAGTCAGTCGGATGGACGCATCCTCGCGCTTCCTCTGCGCGACGCCCGCGAAGTCTTCGAGAAGGAATATCTCGTCGCTCAGATCAATCGCTTCGGGGGCAATATCTCACGCACGGCGGAGTTCGTGGGCATGGAACGCTCGGCTCTCCATCGCAAGCTGAAGTCCCTCGGGATCTGAACCAAGGGTCATCCACACCGTGCGGATCGTTATTTGCGGGGCAGGGCAGGTCGGATACGGCATAGCCGAGCGCTTGGCCGCCGAGCAGAACGACGTGTCGGTCATCGACACGTCGCCCACTCTGGTGAATGCTTTGCGTGAGCGGATCGACGCGCGCGGCATTGTCGGGCACGGCGCTTACCCGGACGTCTTGGCCGAAGCCGGGGCGGCGGAAGCCGATATGCTGATCGCCGTGACGCTGCATGACGAAGTGAACATGATCGCCTGTCAGGTGGCGCATTCGATCTTCAACGTGCCGCTCAAGATCGCCCGTATCCGATCCCAGTCCTACCTCCAGCCGCATTGGCAGACGCTGTTTGCGACCGACCAGCTGCCGATCGACGTCGTCATCTCACCGGAGATCGAAGTCGCCGAGATGGTGATGCGCCGCATCGCCCTTCCCGGCGCGCTCGATTCCGTGCGCTTCGCCAGCGGCACGGTCGCGCTCCTCGCGATCGAGTGCCGGGAGGAGTGCCCAATCCTCAACATGCCGCTCGGCCAGCTTTCGGCGCTCTTTCCCGATCTCGGAGCCACCGTGGTCGGCATCTTTCGCGACGGCGATCTCTTCATTCCGAACTCGGCCGATCAGCTCTATGCCAATGATCTCGCTTATGTCGTCGTCGAACAGGCGAATGTGGCAAGAACCCTCGTGCTGTTCGGGCACGAAGAGCCGGAGGCCGGCCGTATCGTCATCGCGGGGGGGGGCAATGTCGGGCTTGCGCTCACGCGCGCCATGGAACGCCAGAAGACGTCCAAACGGCTGCGGGTGATCGAAGCCGACGCCACGCGAGCGCATCGACTGGCCGACGAACTCAAACGCGTCACGGTCCTCCACGGAAGCGCTCTCGATCCGGCCATCCTGCAGGAAGCCGACATTTCCGATGCGGACCTGATGGTGGCCCTCACCAACGACGATCAGGTGAATATCTTGTCGAGTGCGCTCGCCAAGCGCCTTGGCGCCAAGTCCAATCTCGTTCTTCTGAACGGACGCACCTATCACGAATTGTCCCGCAGCTTCGGCGTGGATGCCGTCATCGACCCGAAATCGGTCACCATCTCCCGCGTCCTCCAGCATGTGCGTCGCGGGCGTATTCGTGCCGTTCATTCCGTTCAGAATGGCGTGGCGGAGGTGATCGAAGTAGAAGCGCTCGATACCTCACCTCTGGTCGGGCGACCGCTTTACGAACTGCAACTTCCCGATGGACTGCGTATCGGCGCGGTGTCGCGCAACGGGATTTTCATCAGACCGAACGCCCAAACGAGAATTCAGGCGAAGGACCATGTCGTCATCTTCGTCAAATCCACCGCCGTTCGACAGGTGGAGCAGTTTTTCCGAGTCAGCCTCGAGTTTTTTTAGTGGGCTATCTCGTTTCACAGCTGCTTTCCCGACGCGGAGTCCTGTCATGTGCTTGAAACGAATCAGGTGAATGGTCGACAGTGACTGACCGCGTAGCAGCAATCGCGTTCGTCAAACGATAACAAGCACGTTCCGGTGCGCCAAAGCATCGGACAAGCCAAGAAGAGCGATCAACCTCATGGCAGAACGTCTCCCGAACTTGCAGGACCTTTTCCTCAATACGGTTCGCAAACAAAAGATTTCTCTCACCATCTTCCTCGTGAATGGCGTCAAGCTCACGGGTGTCGTGACCTCCTTCGATAATTTCTGCGTCCTTCTCCGGCGGGATGGGCACTCGCAACTTGTCTATAAGCACGCCATATCTACGATCATGCCATCGCAGCCAGTGAACATGAACGATGGCAACGAAGACGGCGGGAAGATCTGATTGACTGAATTCGACAAAGCGGCGGGCGCCAAGGCGCCGATCGAACACAAGCAGGTGGCAACCAGGGCAGGGGTGTTCGTACCCGTGCTCAAGGAGCGGGGCAGGCCTGAGGAAGGCGCCGACATCATCCGCCGGTCGGACGAGGATCGTCTGATCGAAGCGGAAGGTTTGGCGGCAGCCATCGATCTGGAGATCGTCGCGCGCGGGATCATTCCCGTCGCGAAGGCTCAGCCGGCGACCTTGATCGGTTCAGGCAAGGTCGAGGAGTTGAAGGGGCTCGTCGCTGCCGAAGAGATCGGTCTGGTGATCGTCGATCATCCGTTGACCCCGGTTCAGCAGCGCAATCTCGAGAAGGAACTAAATGCCAAGGTTCTTGACCGCACGGGCCTAATCCTTGAAATTTTCGGCCGGCGCGCGCGCACGAAGGAAGGGCGGCTTCAGGTCGAACTCGCCCATCTGAACTACCAGCGTGGGCGGCTCGTTCGAAGCTGGACGCACTTGGAGCGTCAGCGCGGCGGCGCAGGCTTTCTTGGTGGTCCGGGCGAAACCCAGATCGAGGCCGATCGTCGGCAGCTTCAGGACAAGATCAAGAAGCTCGAGAAGGAATTGGAGCAGGTTCGTAAAACGCGGACCCTGCACCGTGCCAAGCGCAAGAAGACACCGCATCCGGTGATCGCCCTCGTGGGCTACACGAATGCGGGCAAATCGACCTTGTTCAATAAGGTCACGGGTGCGGACGTTCTGGCCAAGGACTTGCTCTTCGCCACATTGGACCCAACGCTTCGTCGCATCTCGCTTCCGCATGGAACGGAAGTCATCATGTCCGACACGGTGGGTTTCATTTCCGACCTGCCGACGCATCTCGTGGCAGCCTTTCGAGCGACCTTGGAAGAGGTGATCGAAGCGGACATCATTCTTCATATCCGCGATATGTCCGACCCCGATAGTCTGGCTCAGTCAGGCGACGTCAAGAAGATCCTGAAGGATCTCGATGTCGATACGGACGACCCCGATCACGTGATCGAGGTCTGGAACAAGATCGATCGGCTCGACGAGTCGGGTCGCGTTCACCTGACGCAGACAGCAACGTCGCATTCACAAGGCCCGTCGATCCATATGGTGTCGGCGCTGTCGGGCGAGGGCGTTGAACAGCTTCTGGCGGAGATCGAGCGTCGTATCGCCGGCAAGGCTGAGGTGCTGGAACTCGACGTTCCCTCGGACAGCATGAATGTGCTGCCCTGGGTCTACGAAAACTCCATCGTTCGCGAGCGTGAGGATTTGGAGGACGGCGGCGTTCATCTCGTTCTGGACCTGACGCGGCAAGCCCGTTCCGACCTTCATCGGCTGGGATCGCGCTATCCCAACATTCGGATCGACTGAAGCTATTGCGTTTTTTCAGCGTCGGGATCGAGTTTTGGAAGGTCGATCCCGACGAATCTTCCACTTACGGCATAGCTACGAAGAGTGTGCTTCAGCCTTCGCGGCCACCCAATGCGCCTCTAGTTCATCAAGCGACATGTCGCTGAGGCTCATCCTACGGCTCGCCGCAGCCCGTTCCATGGCTCGAAATCTCGACCGGAACTTCGACACCGTACCACGCAGAGCTGCGTCGGGGTCGATGTCATAGCGTCGGCCCAGATTGACGAGCGTGAACAGAAGATCGCCTAGTTCGTCGCGCTTCTCATCAAGATTGGCCGCCGCTTCAAACTCAGCCGTCTCCTCGCGGAGCTTCGCGATGATTGGCTCCGGCGTGGTCCAGTCGAACCCGACGGTGGCCACTTTTTCCTGGATCTTTCTCGCCAAGGTCAGTGATGGCAGTGCGCCGGGGATGCTCGATAAGAGCCCGGCGCCGATTTCATCGGTTCCCGACCAATCCTGTGATGTGCCTTCTGTGTCGGCCCTGATGTCGCGACGGCGCATGCGAGCCTCGGCGCGTTCCTGCTTCTCCTCGGCCTTGATCCGCTCCCATTGCCCTTTGGCCGAGCGCGCGTTGCGCGCCGAGGCATCGCCGAAGACGTGAGGATGCCGGCGGATCATCTTGCGGGTGATCCCATCCACCACGTCCTCGTAGGAAAAGAGACCAGCCTCATCAGCCAATTGGCTGTAGTAGATGACCTGAAGCAGGAGGTCGCCCAGTTCTTCCTTCAGATCGTCGGGATCGCGCCGCTCGATCGCATCGACCACTTCGTAGGTCTCTTCGATCGTATAAGGAATGATCGAGTCGAAGCTCTGCTCAATGTCCCAGGGGCATCCGGTTTCCGGATGCCTCAGAGCCTTCATGATCTCAACGAGACGCGTCGTGTCGCGTGACGGCTGCATTCCCCAACTCCTTGGCACATTCGGATCGGGTGGTGAACTCCAGCACATCGCAGGTCAAGGGCAGACCATGCACCGGCCGGACTGATAGCCCATGAGTATGTTCTCATAATATGGATTATGGAACCACTTCCACCATGCTCGCTGCGTGGACGGATGGGATGCCAGGGCCCATCAATCCAAGGCGAATTCGAGCCGCATCCCGTCGTAAGCCGGCTTCACATGCGACGGCAAGTCGCGCACAAGCGTCTGATAATCGAGCGGCGTATGCATATGGGTCAGCAGCGCCGTATCGACTTCAAGGCGCCGAACCCACTCCAGGGCCTGATCGAGCGATAGATGGCTGGGGTGCCGCTTGTATTGCAACGCGTCGATCACCAGCAGCGTCGAGCCCTCAATCGCAAGGCAGGCGCTCGTGGAGAAATGGCTGACATCGCTGCAATAAGATATCGGACCGATCCGAAACCCGAGCGACGTGATCGAACCATGCTCTTGGTCGAACGGCAGAAATTCGATCGAGCCGCCGGGACCGTCCACCGAGAAAGCTTCCAGTGCGGTGATGGTTCGATGCTGGACGATGGGCGGATAAGCGCTCCCGTCCGGGGTCCGGAAGCAATAGCCGAAGGCCTCGTTCAGTCGGACGAATGTGGCCTTGTCAGCGTAAAGATCGATCGGGCGACCCGTATCGAGGAAAAAACCTCGTATATCATCAATGCCATGAAAATGGTCGGCGTGAGGATGCGTGATGAGCACCGCGTCGAGGCGTTGGACCTTTTCTCGGAGCATCTGCTCGCGAAAATCCGGGCCGCAATCGATCACCACGACCGTGCGCCCATTGGGAGCGATCCGCTCGATCATGGCTGCGCAACGGGTCCGCCGGTTCCTCGGCTCGCTCGGATCGCACGCCCCCCAATCCCCGGTGATGCGCGGTGTCCCCGGCGAACTGCCGCATCCCAGGATGGTGAGGCGCAGGAGGTCCGACATGAGGCCTCCTAGGACCGGAGGTCCGGCGCGCGGCTGAACAAGCGAAAGAAGTTATCCGTCGTCTGCTTCGCCATGTCGTCCACCGATACGCCTTTCACATCAGCCAGTTTGCGGGCGGTGTGAGCGACATAAGCCGGCTCATTGCGCTGACCGCGGTGCGGCGGGGGCGCGAGATATGGCGCATCCGTCTCAACCAAAAGACGATCCAACGGAACATCGGCCGCAATGGCTCGGATTTCGTCCGACTTGTTGAAAGTCAGGATACCCGAAAACGAGACATATCCTCCGAGGTCCACGCCGACTTCCGCCAGACGACGCGTGGACGAAAAGCAATGGAGGACGAAGGGAAACGCTCCGATCGCGCTCTGCTGCGAAAGGATCGCTTCCATATCGGCATCGGCGTCTCGCGCGTGGATCACGAGCGGCAAACCCGTTTCGCGTGCGGCTTCGATATGTCGGATGAAAACCCGCTTCTGAACTTCAGGAGGCGCGCGATCGTAGAAATAGTCGAGACCCGCCTCGCCTATGGCCACGATCTTCGGATGGTGGCTGAGACGAATGATGTCCTGCGTCGGCACATCAGGCTCGCTTCCCGCATTGAGCGGGTGTGTGCCGACGGATGCGAACACATTGGGATAGCGCTCGGCAATGGCGAGAATTGCTGGAAGCTTGGAGATGTAGGTCGAGATCGTCACCATCAGCCCAACCCCTTGCGCGCCAGCTCGCGCAACGATGTCATCACGCTCGGGCTCGAACTCGGGGAAATCCAGATGGCAGTGACTATCGACCAGAAAGGGGAGCGACATCAGGCCATGCCCGCTTCCGCCTCGACGAACCGAGGGAAAACGCCGACGGGGGCCGGCAAGGCCAGCCCAGCTTGCAAGGTCGTCCCGTGATCCAGCACTTCGAAACCGCGCTCCTGCGCGTCGACCGCGAGAAGGTCGAGAAGCTTGGAACAGGAGTCCGGCATCACGGGCTGCAGAAGAATGGCGACGCGACGCACCACTTCGGCCGTCACATAAAGAACGGTTCCCATGCGGGCAGGATCGGTCTTGCGCAGGACCCACGGCTCTTGCGCGGCGAAATAGCGGTTGGTTTCCGAAACAGTCGCGACGATCGTCGCCAGCATCGTATGCAGTTCCTGCCGATCCACCGCCGCGCGACATTGCTGAAGCAGTTGACCGCTTTGATTGAGGATGGCGTGATCGGCTTCCGTGAACGAGCCAGGTTCGGGCAACCTACCCTCGCAATTCTTGGCAATCATAGACAGCGAGCGTTGAGCGAGATTTCCGAGATCGTTGGCAAGTTCGGAGTTCATCCGCCCGACGATCGCCTCGTGCGAATAATTGCCGTCTTGGCCGAATGGAACCTCGCGCAGCAGGAAGTAGCGGAACGGGTCGAGGCCATAGACATCGACCAGAGCGATCGGATCGATGACGTTTCCGACGGACTTCGACATTTTCTCCCCGCGATTGAACAGGAACCCGTGGACGAAGATCCGCTTCGGCAGTTCGATCCCTGCGGACATCAGGAAGGCCGGCCAGTAAACCGCATGGAAGCGGACGATATCCTTGCCGATCACATGGAGGTCGGCCGGCCAGAAGCGGCTCCGCTCTCCCTTGTCCGGATAGCCGGTCGCTGTGAGATAGTTGGTGAGCGCATCGACCCACACATACATCACATGCCGCTCGTCGCCCGGCACGGGAATGCCCCAATCAAACGTCGTCCGCGAAATCGAGAGATCGCGCAGGCCTGACTTCACGAAAGAGACGATCTCGTTGCGCCGCTCCACAGGAGCAATGAAATCTGGATGCGCGTCGTAATGCGCCAGCAGACGATCTCCGAAAGCGGACAAGCGGAAGAAGTAGCTTTCTTCCTCCACCCATTCGACCGGCGTCCCCTGAGGTCCGATGCGCGTGCCGCTCTCGGTCAGGCGCGTTTCATCTTCGGCGTAATAGGCTTCGTCGCGGACGGAATACCAACCCGCATAGGAACTCTTGTAGATGTCCCCCGCCTCGACCATACGGTTCCAGATCGCTTGACTGGCCTTGCGGTGACGCGCTTCGGTCGTGCGAATGAAGTCGTCATTGGAGCTGCCGACACGGCGGCCCATCTCCCGGAACTCGCCCGAATTGCGGGTGGCCAGTTCGATCGGCTCGATCCCGAGATTGCGGGCCGTCTGGAGCATCTTGATACCGTGCTCGTCCGTCCCCGTCAGAAACAGAACGTCGTAGCCGTCGAGCCGCTTGAACCTTGCGATCGTGTCCGTTGCAATCAGCTCGTAAGCATGTCCGATATGTGGACGTCCGTTCGGGTAAGAGATCGCGGTGGTCAGATAAAAGGTCTCAGCCATATCGATCGTCTTGCCTGCTGGAATCGGTCAAACTCAACGGGCAATAACCCATCCCGCCCCACCTCTCAACAAAACGGTGATGCGTCCTCAGCGGTTCGGCGCGCGAACCTCTGCCAATCTCGAAGCGAACGTGATCAAAATTTGCTTGCGATCCAAATTGAAGGCTGCCGCCTCCAGCCAGCGTGCGGACTCGCTCTGCCAGAAGGCAGCCAGAGCCGTGGCCCGTCCGCTGTCGCCGGATTCCTGAGCCTGTCGGGCCTCAGCCGCAACGCGGTCGAACAAGCCGTTCCGCACGAGAGCCCACGCTTCTTCGCGCCCCTTCTGCGTCAGCGCTTCGGCAAGCGACTGAACATGGCGCCAATCGGGGCGAGCCGCGCCGTATAGCCGATCGATCTCGCCCGCGATCTCGAGGCCGCCCGATACGACTTGATGATAGGCGGTTCGAAGACTGCCACCGGAAAGCCGTGCGGCGGTTGCCAGCGACGAGGCATCTTCGCCTGTTAGAATCTCGGAGAGGCCTCGCAGAACCGCATCTTCCGACAAAGGCGAGAAGCGAAGGGTTCTGGCTCGCGAACGAATGGTCGGCAGAAGTCGCCCCGGCACGTGATTGACGATCAGAAAGATCGACCGCTCCGGTGGTTCTTCCAAAATCTTAAGCAGCGCGTTGGCGGCATTTCGGTTCATGTCGTCCGCCGGGTCGACCAAAGCGATCCGCCAGCTATCGGCCGCCGTGCTGCGAAAAAAATGGTTGAGCCTACGGATTTCATCCACCGTGATCTGGGTGCGAAAGCCGTCGCCTTTGTCGTTCGAGGGCCGGCGAATATGGAGGAAATTGGGATGGCTACCCTGCCCGATTTGCCGCACGATCGGGTGGTCTGCGAGAAACTCGGGTTCACCTTCGAACCGACCCAATAGGACCTCCGGCCCGCCCAACAGGCGGCGGGCGAAGGCGAGAGCCGTGGTCGCTTTTCCCACCCCCTCCGGCCCTTGAAACAGCCAGGCGTGATGCATGCGGCCGGATGCCAAGGCGGCTTCCAGTTCCTTCCACTCGGATTGCCGGCCTAGAAGCGTCATACGCTCGGCGGGCGTCGGCACATCGGCAATGTCGTCATGGCCGGGAACCGGAGCAAACGACATCAGGCTCGCCCGCCTGTGGTCGAGTCGCGCCGCTTGCAAGCTAGGCGCTCCAGGACGATGGCTCGGATTTCCGATTCGATCGAGTTCATATCGCGCGCCGCATCGACCACCATGCAGCGATGGGGTTCGCGAGCGGCGATCGCGAGAAACGCGGCGCGCCTTTGCTCGTGGAGTTCGATTCCCTCGCTCTCGAACCGGTCCGCCTTCTCCTGCCCACGCCGCAAGGCAGCGCGTTCCAAGCCTTTCACAGCGGGGATGTCGAGAATCACCGTCAAGTCGGGAAGAACGCCGTCCAGCGTCGCAGCCTCGATCACGCTGAGTGTCGATGGCTCCAGTCCCGCCTTACTGCCCTGGTAAACGCGCGTGGAGTCATGAAATCGATCGCACAGTACCACCTCATGGCGAGACAGAGCGGGCAGGATGACGCCTTCGATATGGTCCCGACGCGCCGCTGCGAAGAGGAGAGCTTCTGTCTCCACACCGAGTTCCTTCACTCTCCCCGACAGAATGATATCCCGCAAGACATCGGCGGCCGGCGTTCCGCCCGGTTCGCGTGTCTGGCAAACGGACTCGCCTTGTGATCGAAGATGGGCCACCAAGCGGGAAATCTGGGTCGTCTTGCCGCTTCCTTCGCCGCCCTCGAATGTCACGAAGAAACCTGGTTGCCGGCCGATCGCGTTGGAGGCATCGATCATAGTCTGCGGACCCAACCGAACGCCAATTCCTTCACGGCGCTGGCAGCCCGCGCGCTGAAGGCGCCCTCTGCAACACCGTCCCCCACAAACACGTCCCGCTCCAGAACCTGCCGCCCTTGAATGGAAATCTTCAGGCTGCCGATTCTGGTTCCTTTCGCAAGTGGCGCTATGAGGGGGGCATCGTAGACGATTCGAGCCGTCACGAGATCGGTGCGCTTTCTCGGCACGTAGAGATCGACGCCGCTCTCCAGAACGGCGTTCACATACCCAGTCGCTCCGCCGAAGACCTGGGCCTGACCCAGCACCTGGCCGGCGGAAAATAGAGACCGACGCTCGAAATTCGTCGCCGTCCATTCGAAAAGACGTGCTGCCTCTTTGGTGCGGGCCGCATCACTTTCTAAACCCGACAAGACGACGATCGTTTTGCGACCGTCCTTCTCCGTCGCCGCGACGATGGAATATCCCTCATCTTCGGCAAACCCAGTCGCCAGACCGGTCGCACCCATATTGAGGCGTAGAAGCGGATTTCGGTTGCGCTGAAGGATGCGGTTCCATTCGAATTCGGGTTGCGCATAGAGCTTGTAAGGCTCTGGATAGCTGATCTGAATGTTTCGAGCCAAAAGCGCCATGTCGCGGGCGGTTGTCTTTTGACCCTCCTGCGGCAGACCTGTCGCATTGACGAAATATGAGTTCGAAAGCCCCAATTCGGCGGCCCGACGATTCATATGCTGAGCGAAGGCCGCCTCCGAGCCGTCCATTCCCTCTGCTAGGATGATCGCGGCATCATTCGCGCTTTGAATAACAAGACCTTTAACAAGCGCGTCGATCGGCACACTTGATCGGACGGCGGCGAACATGGTGGCCGTGCGTGACGGTGCACCTCCGGTCCGCCAGGCATGATCGCTGACAGGATAAGCGTCAGTGAGATTGATCCGACCGCTTGCGAGGGCTGACAAAGCGACGTCGGCCGTCATGAGCTTGGCGAGGGACGCGGGCGCAAACGGCTCGTCGGCGTTCTTCTCCAGAAGAATACCGCCCGTTTCCACATCCATGATCAGCGCGCCACGTGCCACCGTATCCGTGAAGAACGGCGCGTCCTGGGTTTGCGCCTGGGCTGGCGCGCCGAAGAGGCTCAATGCGAGGGATATGCCCATCCAGCGCGTCGGCAGGCATGAGTGAGAAAGCCTCAATGCCGAAACCCGCCTGCGAAAGGTCACGAGTTGGCTCATGCACCGAACCAATACCCGGTCGAAACGATCCGATCGACTAATGTCACTCGTCTCGCAGAGCGAAGGCATCCTCGAAGCCGGCGCTCCACAGGCGGCGAAGACCGATCTCGACATTTTGCCCTTCGGCCATGACCATCGTGAAGGACGATCCTTCGGCGCTTTTCTGTTCGACAATCTCGCCATATCCTGCTGCCGCATTCTCGAGCGTCAAGAGCTGCGAAATATCATCGACGCGGCCGATTTCGATACGGTTAGCAGCCGAGACCTTCGACGTCATATGCGAAATCGCGTCCAATGCCCGTGAGCCCGTGGCGGCGCCGGCGGCGTAGGACAAGGCGATCTTGGGCAGTGTAACACTCGGCGGCGTGCTCGAATCGTAGGTATCGATCAGATCCTCGATCGAAGACGGCTTAGGGGTCAAAACACGCGCGCCAGCCTTGGGCGTGACGCGAACGGCAGGTCGCGCCAAGCTGCGTGTCGACGCGACAACGGGCGCTTCGGTTTTCTGAGGGCTAAAAGCCGCGGTCAGGAAGGACGGCCAGATCGAGCTTTCGGTTTTCGACGCCACCATCACGCCCGACGAAAGACCTGCGTCCTCTGGCTTGACGGTTCCGGGATGGTAGGAGGCCATGAGATAGGGCGTATCGTCACCCTCGAGCGGCGCGCGCCCGACATATTCGACCTTCACATCGGCAACGCCATCATGCTGGAAGCCGAGCAGTTGAGCGGCACGGGACGAAACGTCCATTACGCGATCATGGACATAAGGACCGCGATCGTTGACGCGGACCATGACGGACGCCCCGGTTTTACGATTGGTGACGCGGGCATAGGACGGCAACGGGAAGGTCGGATGAGCCGCCGACAGATGATACATGTCGTAGACTTCGCCATTGGCCGTCAGACGGCCATGGAAGTTGGCGCCATACCACGATGCTGTTCCCGACTTCGAATAGCCAGGCTCTTCCTTCGGGTAATACCACTTGCCCTTCACCATGTAGGGCTTGCCCGTCTGGTCGCGTCCGCCGCCCTTGCGAACGTTTTTCGACCGGGTCACGCGCGGGCTGGCTTTCACGCCGAAGACGCTCGAACTGAAGATCGGCGCGTCGTCCTCGGGCGCCAGTTCCTCCTGCGTGGAATGCGTCGAAGAGGACGTCGACTGGCAGCCGGACAGGCCCAGGCCGAGAATGCAAAGCGTCGAGACGAACAAGACCTGTCGGCCGCGTGACGTGGCTTCGGCTTTGACCATCAGATATCGTGTCCCCCGAAAGGATGCGCCGCGCCGCATCCAGTGTCGTCCTTCATTCCCTCGCGCTAAAAACTTACGAAGAATTTAAGAGCAGGATCAAGTTGTCGAAAATACCCAGGCGCGAATCGTAGCGTCTTTCCCCAGGCATGGGCCACTTATCCCCACTCTTCGTGAAGCGCGGAGCTGACGCAAAACCGGATTTTCGATCGCTGAGAGGTCAGGCCGCTTTTCGGGCGGCTTCGCCGCGAGCCCATCTCGCCGTGGTTTCCGCGGCGAAATCCTGGAAGCGGCCCAGTTCGATCGCCTCACGCATCTCGGCCATAAGGCGCTGATAATAAGCTAGATTGTTCCAAGTCAGGAGCATACCCGCCAGAGCTTCGTCAGCTCGCACGAGGTGGTGCAGATAAGCGCGAGAATGATCTCGCGTCGCCGGGCAATCCGACGTTTCGTCCAACGGCTTTGGGTCTTCGGCATGACGCGCGTTCTTGAGATTGACACGCCCGTCCTTCGTGAAAGCCAGACCATGACGCCCGGCCCGCGTCGGCATGACGCAGTCGAACATGTCGATGCCGCGAGCGACCGATTGGAGAATATCGTCCGGCGTGCCGACGCCCATGAGATAACGAGGCTTCTCCACAGGCAAGGAAGGAAGCGTCTCGTCCAGCGTCTCCAACATCACCGACTGCGGCTCGCCGACCGCCAGCCCACCAACCGCATAGCCTTTAAGGTTCATGGCCGTGAGCCGTTCGGCCGAGCGGATTCGAAGGTCGGGCTGGTCACCGCCCTGCACGATGCCGAACATGGCCTTGCCGGGTTGGGTGCCGAACGCAACGGCCGAGCGCTCCGCCCAGCGCAGCGACAGCTCCATCGCGCGCTCGATCTCGTTGCGATCGGCGGGTAGACGGATGCACTCGTCAAGCTGCATCTGAATGTCGGCGTCGAGAAGCCCCTGGATCTCGATCGACCGCTCGGGGCTAAGCTCGTGGACCGAACCGTCCACATGCGAGCGGAAGGTCACGCCCTGCTCGCTCATCTTTCGAAGGCTAGCCAGCGACATGATCTGAAAGCCGCCGGAATCGGTCAGGATCGGATAGGGCCAGCGCGCGAATTCATGCAGGCCACCCAGCCGAGCCACGCGCTCCGCACCCGGTCTCAGCATGAGATGATAGGTATTGCCGAGGATAATGTCCGAGCCGAGCTCCCGGACCTGATCGAGATACATCGCCTTCACGGTCGCAGCGGTGCCGACGGGCATAAAGGCCGGGGTACGAATCGTGCCGCGCGGCATGGTGATCTCGCCACGACGCGCCTTACCGTCCGTGGCGAGAAGACGAAAACCAAATTCAGTGACGGTCATGAGGTGGCCTCGGAACGCTCCAGAAGGCAGGCGTCCCCATAGGAATAGAAGCGGTAGCCCGTCTCGATCGCGTGGCGATAGGCATCGCGCATGCGATCCAACCCACTGAAAGCAGACACGAGCATGAAAAGCGTCGATCGCGGAAGGTGGAAATTCGTCAGAAGCGCATCAACGGCGCGAAACGCATAGCCTGGCGTAATGAAGATATCTGTCGTCGCGTGGAAGGGCGCGATGACACCGCCTTGGGCCGCGCTTTCCAGAACGCGAAGGGAAGTCGTACCGACAGCCACAACCCGTCGACCTTCCGCTTTGGCACAGGCCAGCCGTTCGGCGGTAGCGATGTCGATCGAACCGAATTCATGGTGCATCCGATGCGCCGACGTATCATCGGCTTTCACCGGGAGAAACGTCCCTGCCCCGACATGAAGCGTCACATACTCGAACTCAACGCCTGCCGCCCGTAGCGCTTCCATAAGTTGAGGCGTGAAATGCAAGCCGGCTGTCGGCGCAGCCACCGCTCCGTCATGGCGAGCATAGATCGTTTGATAGTCCGTACGGTCCTGCTCGTCCTCGCCCCGCTTGGATGCAATATAGGGCGGCAGCGGAAGGTGACCGACCTCGGCGATGGCCGCATCGAGATCTGGGCCCGATCGATCGAACGCAAGGGTAACTTCGCCGCCCTCGCCTCGTTCTTCGACCTTCGCTAACAGGATCACCTGCCCAACACCCTGAAAGCGGATGACATCACCCACGGCCACGCGCTTTGCGGGACGCACGAATGCCTTCCAGCGACCGCCATCGAGACGCAGATGAAGGGTGGCCTCGATCTCGGCGATACCCTGTCCCTCGGGCAGTCCGTCCCGGCGACGAAGGCCGTTGAGGCGGGCGGGAATGACCCTGGTGTCGTTGAACACCAGAACGTCGCCGGCCCGGAGCAGACCGGGCAGATCACCGACCCGCTTATCGCTCAGCGGACCGTCTTCGGGAACACGAAGGAGGCGCGCCGATTCGCGCGGAAGAGCGGGTCGCAGGGCGATCCGCTCTTCCGGGAGGTCGAAATCGAATAGATCGACCCGCATTCGAACCGAACCTTACAGGTCGGCCGCAACGCGCATGGTCGTGATCGAATCGGGATCACGAACCGGCTCGCCACGCTTGATCTGATCGACCGTGTCCATGCCCTCGATCACTTCACCCCAGACCGAATACTGACGATCCAGCCAAGGCGCGCGCTCGAAGCAGATGAAGAACTGCGAGTTGGCTGAGTTCGGGTTGGCCGTGCGCGCAGCGGAAACCGTTCCGCGCTTGTGCGGCTCAGCCGAAAATTCCGCCTTGAGGTCCGGCTTCGACGAGCCGCCCGTGCCGGTGCCCGTGGGATCGCCTGTCTGAGCCATGAATCCGTCGATCACGCGGTGGAAGACCACGCCATCGTAGAACTTCTCGCGCGCGAGTTCCTTCACGCGTGCGACGTGCCCTGGCGCCAGATCAGGCCGAAGCTTGATCACGACGCGGCCTTTCGTTGTTTCGAGGACGAGGGTGTCTTCCGGGTTTTCGAAGGTCATGCCTTCCTCCTGGTCAAACGAAGAATGGCCTGGACCTGCCAGGCCATTTCAATACGCTTCCTTGGCCGATCCCCTGCGCGCTGGCAAGGGGACGGAACGATCACTGCGCCGCGACGACCTTCACGGTTTCCATCTTGTCGGGGTTCGAGACCTGGCCGTTGCGAGCCTCGTCGCCCTTCTTGATCTTATCGACGACGTCCATGCCCTTCGTCACCTCGCCCACAACGGTGTATTGGCCGTTCAGGAAGTCGCCGTCGCCCAGCATGATGAAGAATTGCGAGTTGGCGCTATTGGGGTTCTGAGCCCGCGCCATCCCGACCGTACCGCGCTTGAAGGGCTCCTTCGAGAACTCCGCCTTCAAGTCCGGAAGCTTGGAGCCGCCCATGCCAGTGCCGGTCGGGTCGCCGGTCTGGGCCATGAAGCCGTCGATCACACGGTGGAAGACCACGCCATTGTAGAAGCCCTGGTTGGCGAGGGTCTTGATCTGCTCCACATGCTTGGGAGCCAGATCGGGGCGGAGCTTGATGTCGATTTCACCCTTGTCCGTGGTGATGACCATCGTCTCGGCGCCCTGCGCGAGACTGGGCAGGGCCGACGAGGCCAACATCATCGCGGCCAGACCGATCGAGGCAAACAACTTCATACCAAACTCCATGTCGGCATCAGTGCCGAACGAATTTCTCACGTAAAGCCTCGGCGACGACAGGCGGAACGAAAGCCGAAACATCGCCTCCAAGACTTGCGATCTGACGAACCAATGTGGCCGTTATGGGCCGCGTTTCGATCGATGCGGGCAGGAAGATGGTGCCGACATCCGGCGCAAGTCGGGCGTTCATTCCGGCAAGTTGCATCTCGTAGTCGAAGTCACCGCCATCGCGAATGCCCCGAAGGAGCGCGGTGGCACCATGGCGATGCGCCTCGTCCACCGTCAGACCCTGAAAAAAGCTGACGACGATCTCTGCATCCAGACGCTCGGCTTCTAAGGCTCGGCGAACCAGCGCCGCCCGCTCGTCGGCCGAAAACAAAGGCGCCTTTCCCGGATGAATTCCGATCGAGACGACGATCCGATCGAACAGGCGTGACGCCTGTGTCAGCACATCCAGATGACCGTTTGTCAACGGATCGAACGATCCCGCGAACAAAGCAACCCGGCGCATTCGCCCTCCGCTAACCATTTCATCAAACTCCCTGCGGCGAATTCCCGATCGGCAATCTCGTTTCGCACTTCCCCAACCATTGCGACCACAGGATGAGGACAGCACCGCTCTTGAAGGGGAACGGTGAGACATAAAAGCTCACCACCCCTTGGGAACGAATAAACAAATCCTTACGTTCTTGCAGTGAATTCGGAGATTTGAAGATGCTGGTTCTCGCACTCTCTTTCGCGATGATTGCTTCCCTGGTCACCGCAACCGCAGTGGCTGTTCATAACGAGGCCGACAAGTCGCGGGTAAAAGTGGCCGCGCGGTCGCGTCGCATTCTGCGTTGATCTCGCGGTAGGAAAGAAAACGGCGCTTATGCGCCGCCTTCCTCTGGATCGGTGGTATCGGCCGCGCCTTCCTCGACTTCGGGTGAGGTCATGTCCTCGTCCCCGCCTTGATCCGGAATACGCTCAACCGAGACAACACGCTCGTTCTCAGCTGTATTGAAGATGGTCACGCCTTTGGTGGCGCGACCAGCCACACGAATCCCCTCGACGGGAACACGGATCATTTGACCGCGATCCGAAATCAGCAAGATCTGATCTCCTGTTTCGACCGGGAAGGCCGCGACGAGATGGCCGATGTCGCTGAGGCGCGAAACGTCCGTCGCGCGAATTCCTTTGCCTCCACGACCGCTCGTTCTGAACTCATAGGATGACGAGCGCTTGCCGAAGCCGAATTCGCTGAGCGTCAACACGAATTCCTCGGATGCACTGAGGAAAGCGTACCTTTCGGACGACAGGGATACCTCTTCGACTGCCTCCTCGTCCACTACGCCGTCGCTGGCCACGACCTCGCCTTCCACGGCGCGGCGCATCCGCAGATAAGCTGCTCGTTCCGCAGCCGTCGCATCGACATGGCGCAGAATGGCCATAGAGATCAGACGATCCCCTTCCGCCAGATTCATGCCCCGCACGCCGATCGAGTTTCGACCCGCGAAGACACGCACTTCCGGCACCGAAAAGCGAATACACTGACCGCTGGCGGCCGTCAGAAGTACGTCATCACTCTCGGAGCAGGTCGCGACAGCGAGGATTTCATCCTCCGCCTCTTCCAGCTTCATCGCGATCTTGCCGTTGCGGTTGACTTGGAGGAAGTCGGCGAGCTTGTTTCGCCGAACTGTTCCCTTCGTCGTCGCGAACATGACGTTCAGTTCCGCCGCCGTGTGCTCGTCATTGGGCAGGGGCAGAATCGACGTGATGCGTTCGCCCTTCTCGAGCGGAAGCATGTTGACGAGAGCCTTGCCGCGGGACTGCGGCGTAGCCAGCGGCAGCCGCCATACCTTCTCTTTGTAGACGATGCCGCGTGAGGAGAAAAACAGAACCGGCGTGTGCGTGTTGGCTACGAAGATTCGGGTCACCGAGTCTTCGTCACCCTTCAGCGCCATACCCGAGCGTCCTTTTCCGCCCCGCCTTTGCGCGCGATACGTCACAAGCGGAACACGCTTGATGTAGCCACCATGACTCACGGTGACGACCATATCCTCGCGCGGAATCAGGTCCTCATCCTCGAAATCGCCCGCCCCCTCCAACAATTCGGTGCGCCGAGGCGTCGCGAACTCGGCGCGTACCGCCGCGAGTTCTTCCTTGATGATCTCGCGCACTCGAACACGGGACGACAGAATTTCGAGATATTCACGGATTTCGCTGCCGATCTGATTCAGCTCGTCCGCGATCTCGTCCCGGCCGAGCGCGGTCAAGCGCTGCAGGCGAAGATCGAGAATGGCCCGGGCCTGCGTTTCCGACAGGCGATAGGTGCCGGCGTCGCTGATACGGTGGCGCGGATCATCGATCAGGCGAATGAGCGGCGCGACGTCCTTCGCCTCCCACTCGCGGGTCATCAACTGTTCACGCGCCGTCGCCGGGTCGGGTGCATGGCGAATCAGCTTGATGATTTCATCGATATTGGCGACCGCAATCGCCAAGCCGACCAAGACATGCGCGCGCTCGCGCGCCTTGCGCAGGAGGTATTTCGTGCGTCGCTGGATGACCTCTTCGCGGAACGCGACGAAGGCCGAGAGCATATCCAGAAGGTTGAGCTGCTCCGGCTTTCCACCATTCAGGGCCACCATATTGGCGCCGAACGTCGTCTGCAGCGGCGTGAAGCGATAGAGCTGATTGAGAACGACATCCGAGGACGCGTCCCGCTTCAGTTCCACAACGACCCGATAGCCCTCTCGGTCGCTTTCGTCACGGATATCCGAAACGCCCTCGATTCGCTTGTCGCGAACCAGATCGGCCATCTTCTCGATCATCGTCGCCTTGTTCACCTGATACGGGATCTCGGTGATGACGATGGACTCGCGGTCGCCGCGCATCGGCTCCACATGCACCTTGCCGCGCATCAGGATCGAACCGCGACCGGTCGAGTAGGCCGAAAGAATGCCTGCCCGCCCGATCACGAGCGCCCCGGTCGGGAAATCGGGACCGGGAATGAATTCCATCAACTCGTGGAGTTGAAGCGCCGGGTTCTCGATCAGCGCCACGCAGCCGTCAATCAGCTCGCCCAGGTTGTGCGGCGGAATGTTGGTGGCCATGCCGACGGCGATGCCGCCCGAACCGTTCAGCAGAAGATTGGGAACACGAGCCGGAAGCACGACCGGCTCCATCTCGCGGCCATCGTAGTTCTCTTGGAAATCGACGGTTTCCTTGTCGATATCTTCCAGTATCGCGTCCGAAACGCGCTCCAGGCGGCATTCCGTATAGCGCATCGCCGCGGGCGGATCGCCGTCGATCGAGCCAAAATTGCCCTGCCCGTCGATCAAGGGCGCGCGCAAGGAAAAGTCCTGCGCCATCCGCACCAATGCGTCGTAGATCGACGCATCGCCATGCGGGTGGAACTTACCCATCACCTCGCCGACGACGCCGGCCGACTTGCGATAGGACTTGTTGTGAACAAGCCCCATCTCGTGCATCGCAAAGAGAACGCGGCGGTGGACAGGTTTCAACCCATCTCGAACGTCCGGGAGCGCGCGGCTCACGATCACGCTCATGGCGTAATCGAGATAAGATCGCTGCATTTCCTCGACGATGGAAACAGGCTCGATGCCGTTCGGCCGCTCTGGCGGCTGCTCTTGCATGCTATCGGACAAGGACACTATCCCAAACTCTATCTAGGAGACTTATAGCGCGAGGCCGCCCGAATTGGCAAATTCGCCATTCTGATTTTTCTGTGATAGAACAGGTACTTAGCTGGAGCGCCAGACAAAGCTCTCCGACTTCACTTGAAAACCGCCCGGAATAGGCCGGTCGAAGCGCCGCTGAACGCATCCGATCCTTCTGGCCTCGCCGCATTGCGAAGCCATCGAATGTCCCGCAGATCGCAGGATCGGGAGAGGTCGGGTTGCCTCCCGTAGCCGTCTGCTCTTACGAGGGTGTCCTACATCGCAGGGAGACACCATGCTCGAAACGCTTCTGAACGGCTTCGCGACCCTGTTCGTCATCATCGACCCTCTGGGTCTGGCGCCGCTCTTTCTTGGGTTGACGCCGGGCCTTTCGATGGCCGACCGTCGGCGGTTGGCGCTGCGCGCCTGCCTGATCGCTTTCGCCATTCTAGCGATCTTCGCCTTTGCCGGCGTGACCGTCCTTCAAACCCTGGGCGTTTCGCTCGGCGCTTTTCGCGTCGCGGGCGGGCTCTTCCTGTTCTGGATCGCGTTCGAACTCGTTTTCGAGAAGCGCAAGACACGAAAGGAAAAGGACGCCGAAGCGGCTATGACCGAGCATGAAGTCTTCGAGATCGCGGCCGTCCCCCTTGCCATCCCTTTGATGGCGGGGCCTGGTGCAATCTCCGCCGTCATTCTTCTATCCGGCGCTCTGCCGGGGCCGACCGGCCAGATCAGCCTTCTTCTGGTGATCGCGACGGTCATAGCGGCAACTTACGCCACCTTGTCCGTCGCCAATCGTCTCGATCGCTTCATGGGTCAGACTGGGCGCGCCGTCGTTACGCGGCTTCTAGGCGTTCTTCTGGCGGCGCTAGCCGTTCAGTTCGTTGCCGATGGAATCGCTTCGCTCGTTCGAGGAAGCGGTCTCATTGGTTGAAGTCCGTCCTGTCGAAGCGGTTAAGCTTCGACAGGAAATGGGTGAAGTCCGAAGGGAATCAGAACGGGATTTCGTCGTCCATATCGTTGGACGGACGCCCGCCGCCCCCCCCAAAGCCACCGCTTGAACCGCCGGAACTGCCGCCTCGACCGCCGCCGCCGCCGGACCGGCCGCCCGACCCACGATCATATCCACCGCCGGAGCCGCCGCGCTCATATCCGCCACCGCCGCCGCCCTCGAAGGAGCCGCCACCGCCGCCCTCGCCACGTCCGTCGAGCATCTGCAATTCACCGCGGAATCGCTGCAGCACGATTTCCGTCGTATAGCGCTTCTGCCCGGACTGTTGATCGTCCCAGGCGCGGGTCTGCAACTGACCCTCGATATAGACCTTAGCACCCTTCTTCAGATACTGCTCGGCGACCTTCACCAGCCCATCGTTGAAGATGACGACGCTATGCCACTCGGTCCGCTCCTTGCGCTCGCCACTGGCCTTGTCTCGCCATGTTTCTGAGGTCGCGATGCGAAGGTTCGCAACGGCATCGCCGGAGTTCAGCCGCCGAATTTCCGGGTCTGCGCCCAGATTCCCGACGAGGATGACCTTGTTGACGCTGCCCGCCATTCTTCTTCTCCAATACGATGCACGTTTATTCTATCCTTAGAGCCTGAGGTCGATCGCGGCTACCACGCTACCATTCGATCCCCAACTCATACGGTCGATCGTCCATCCCGCGCGAATGCGATTGCAGGACACGACGATCTTATCTAGAACAAATTGCGAACATGCGCCATGACTTGCAAGGCCATGGCAATGGACTTTGATTTCGATCCACCCATGCCGATATGGGCGGAAGGCTTGAATGAAAAGCCGGCGCTCGCATACGCGAACCAAACCGGCCGGTTTTTCATTCAGGCTCTTGAAATTCGAGAGAGTGCGGCGACCCTCATGAAGAACGTTATTTCCATTCGCGGTGCGCGCGAGCACAATCTCAAGAATGTCGATCTCGACATTCCCCGTGACAAGCTCATCGTCATGACCGGCCTGTCCGGTTCGGGAAAATCGTCGCTCGCCTTCGATACGATCTATGCCGAAGGTCAGCGGCGCTATGTCGAAAGCCTGTCGGCTTATGCGCGCCAGTTCCTCGAAATGATGCAGAAGCCCGATGTCGATCAGATCGACGGGCTGTCTCCGGCCATTTCCATCGAGCAAAAGACCACGTCGAAGAACCCGCGCTCGACCGTCGGCACGGTCACGGAAATCTACGACTATCTGCGCCTCTTGTTCGCGCGCATCGGCGTTCCTTATTCGCCCGCGACCGGCCTCCCCATCGAAAGCCAAACCGTCAGCCAGATGGTCGATCGCATTATGGTTTTGGAGGAAGGCACCCGCCTTTATCTTCTGGCGCCGATGGTTCGAGGGCGGAAAGGCGAGTTCAAGAAAGAGCTGGCGGAACTTCAGAAGAAGGGATTTCAGCGCGTCCGCATTGACAGCGAGTTTCACGATATCGCCGACGCGCCTTCGCTCGATAAGAAGTTCAAGCACGATATCGATGTGGTCGTGGATCGCATCGTCGTGCGAGGCGACATCAAGGCGCGCCTTGCGGATTCGCTAGAAACCGCGCTGTCTTTGGCCGAAGGCTTGGCTGTCGCGGAGTTTGCCGATGGCGTCGACGAGAACGGCAAGCCGCGTCAGCTCCTGTTTTCCGAGAAGTTCGCCTGCCCCGTCTCCGGCTTCACCATTCCTGAAATCGAGCCTCGCCTCTTTTCTTTCAATAATCCGTTCGGCGCGTGCCCACGCTGCGACGGCTTGGGCGCACAACAGCAGATTGATCCCAAGCTGATCGTTCCCGACGAGACGCGCACCCTGAAGAACGGTGCCATCTCGCCTTGGGCGAAATCCACGTCACCCTATTATGGCCAGACATTGGAGGCGCTCGGCAGCGAGTACGGCTTCAAGCAGACGGACCGCTGGTCCGCACTGTCGCCCGAGGCGCGCAAAGCCATTTTGTACGGCACCGGCACGCGCAAGATCGAGTTTCTTTATAATGACGGGTTGCGCTCCTATTCCACGACCAAGACCTTCGAAGGAATCATCCCCAATCTCGAACGGCGCTGGAAGGAAACAGACTCCGCCTGGTCGCGGGAAGAGATCGAACGCTTCATGTCCGCAACGCCCTGCCCGGCTTGCGGCGGCGCGCGCCTGAAGCCCGAGGCTCTCGCGGTCAAGATTCATGGTCAGCACATTGCCGAGGTCACGGACCTTTCCATTCGGCTGGCGCGCGACTGGTTCGAAGAACTACCGCAACATCTGACGCAGAAGCAGAACGAAATCGCGGTCCGCATTCTCAAGGAGATTCGCGAGCGCCTGCGCTTTCTCAACGATGTCGGGCTCGAATATCTCACCCTGTCTCGCTCGTCCGGCACGCTCTCGGGGGGCGAATCGCAGCGCATCCGCTTGGCGTCGCAGATTGGCTCCGGGCTGACGGGCGTGCTCTATGTCTTGGACGAGCCGTCCATCGGCCTTCATCAGCGAGACAACGAGCGGCTACTCGGCACGCTCAAGCATCTTCGCGACATCGGCAACACAGTGATCGTCGTCGAGCATGACGAGGACGCGATCCGGCTGGCCGACTATGTCGTGGATATCGGTCCGGCGGCCGGCGTGCATGGCGGACAGGTCATCGCCTCGGGCACCCCCGGAGAGGTCATGGCCAACCCGGCCTCTCTGACAGGCCAATATCTTTCGGGCGAGCGCGGTGTCCCCGTTCCTGCGAAGCGTCGCAAACCCCAGAAGGGGAAAGCGCTGAAAGTGGTGGGGGCGCGCGGCAACAATCTCAAGAACGTCACCGCAGAAGTCCCGATGGGCGTGATGACCTGTGTCACCGGCGTGTCGGGCGGCGGAAAGTCGACATTCCTGATCGAAACGCTCTTCAAAGCGGCGGCACGGCGGATTGCCGGCGCTCGGGAGGTTCCCGCCGACCATGATCGAATCGACGGGCTGGAGCTTCTCGATAAGGTCATCGACATCGACCAATCACCGATCGGTCGCACGCCGCGTTCCAATCCGGCGACCTATACCGGGGCCTTTACACCGATCCGCGATTGGTTTGCCGGCTTACCGGAAGCGAAGGCGCGGGGTTACCAGCCCGGACGCTTTTCCTTCAACGTCAAGGGTGGGCGCTGTGAGGCATGCCAGGGCGATGGCGTCATCAAGATCGAGATGCACTTCCTGCCCGATGTCTATGTGACCTGCGACGTTTGCCACGGCAAACGCTACAATCGCGAAACCTTGGACGTGACATTCAAGGGAAAGTCGATCGCCGACGTTCTCGACATGACGGTGGAGGAAGGCGTCGAGTTCTTTTCAGCCGTACCGGCGGTTCGCGACAAGCTGGCTACGCTGAAGGAAGTTGGCCTTTCCTATATCAAGGTCGGGCAGCAGGCGACGACCTTGTCCGGCGGCGAGGCGCAGCGCGTCAAGCTTGCCAAGGAACTCTCACGCAAGGCCACCGGGCGCACGCTTTATATCTTGGACGAGCCGACCACCGGCCTGCATTTCCACGATGTCGCCAAGCTGCTGGAGGTTCTCCACGAACTGGTGGATCAGGGAAACACGGTCGTGATTATCGAACATAATCTCGAGGTCATCAAAACCGCCGATTGGGTGATCGACATCGGCCCGGAAGGCGGCAGCGGTGGCGGCGAGATCGTCGCCACCGGCACGCCGGAAGACATCGTGAAAGTCGATCGCTCGTGGACAGGCCGCTTTCTCAAGGAGCTTCTGGATCGAAAGCCGACGATCAAGGCCGAAGCGGCGGAGTAGATCAGTGAGCGTTGTCCATCGCGAGCGATACGAGTTCGCGGTGGACGGCCGGCAGGCAATGGGGCAGGTCTTCCGAAATCAGCCCCGGTCCGAAATGCTCGGCGGCCTTTCCATGCATCCACACGGCTAGACACGCCGCTTCGAAGCTCGGCCGCTTCTGCGCCAGTTGCGCTGCCACGATGCCGGCGAGCACATCGCCGGTTCCGGCCGTCGCGAGCCAGGGCGTACCGGTCGCGTTGATAGCAGCTCGCCCATCCGGCGCAGCGATCACCGTGTCAGCTCCCTTGAGGACGACGATGGCGTTGGAGCGCCTGCTCGCGTGACGGGCGCGATCGACCTTCGACAAGCGAAGGTCGGCGGCAAGGTCGGGAAATAAGCGCGCGAACTCGCCATCATGCGGCGTCAGCACGAGTCGGGGCTCGCTGTGCGAACATTGCCGTGCCGCCTCGAATAGCTGCGATGCATGATCGCGAAAGGACGTCAGTCCATCGGCATCCAGAACCAGACGGCGTCCTGCTTTCAGGACCGTCAGTGCCATCGCTTTTGCCCGATCGCCTATGCCGAAGCCCGGCCCGAGCACAAACGCATTCAGACGCTTATCCTCTAGCAACACATCGAGATCGCCGTCTTCGCATCGTTTCAGCATGATTCCGGTAAGATGCTGCGCATTCACGAGAAGAGCCGAGGCGGGCGAAAAGACCGTGACCAAGCCGGCACCACCTCGCAGGGCGGACAGCGCCGCCAAACGCGCCGCCCCCGTCTGACTCATCCCACCCGAAAAGACCACGGCGTGACCCCGGTCGTATTTGTGATGAGCCGTTAGAGGCGTCGCCGCATGGTGGAGCCATAAAGATGGCTCGTTCCCGAAGATAGGCTCGAAAGGTTCTGCCGCCTCTTTCATCGCAGTTTCAGAGAGCCCGATCGGCGCGACGACGATCGTTCCACAGTGACCCCTGCCCGGTAATAAACAATGGCCCGGTTTTCGACGCACGAACGTGACCGTCAAATCGACCTTCGGAGCATAGCCTCGTATCTGTCCGTTTCTACCATCAACACCGCTCGGGATATCGATCGAAACGATAGGGCGACCGGAATCTTCGGCCTTGCGAAGAGCATCCTCCGCATCCCCCTCCACGTCACGAGACAGGCCGGCGCCCCATAGGCCATCCAACACGAGGTCATAACTGCCTCCATGGAAGGCCTGCAGCGGCGCGATCTCGTCATGACCGTTGGCCGTGCCGAACAGGTCCGCCGACCGCTTCTCCTCGCGCAGATACCTAGCCGCGACCAGTGCATCACGCCCATTGTTGCCGGGCCCAACTAGAACAGCCACTCGCTTCGCATCGGGGAAGCGGGACGAGATTTCCGCTGCGACGGCACGACCAGCTTCGTCGATAAGAGACCTCAATGAGATGCCCTCTCGAAGAGCATTCTGGTCCGCTCGTTGCATTTCTCCGGGCGTCCAAAGGCGGCACTGGTCGGGATCGCCATATTGTCTGATCATAATTTATGCATCCTGCACAAAAATTTCACAGTCCCTTGCCTAGAAGGACCACAGTTTCAGCCTGTTTTGCTGTGGCGTCGGTTCGGCCTATTCGCTAGAGAACGCATAAGGCAGGAGTTGCTCCCGTCCAGTGGAGTCGGGTGGCGTAACACTGCCAGTTCAACCGATGCGTTCGCTCTCATCGCTCGATGAGGGACGCGCCTTACGGGAGGGGTGAGACGTTGAAAAAGGTCGAAGCGATCATCAAGCCGTTCAAGCTGGATGAGGTGAAGGAAGCCCTTCAGGACGTCGGCCTCCAAGGTATCACGGTGATCGAGGCCAAGGGCTTCGGACGCCAGAAGGGGCATACGGAGCTCTATCGTGGGGCCGAGTATGTCGTGGATTTTCTCCCCAAGGTGAAGATCGAGATCGTCCTGGCGGACGACGCCGTTGCGGCCGCCGTGGAGGCGATCCGCAAGGCCGCCCAGACCGGCCGCATCGGCGACGGCAAGATTTTCGTGTCCAACATCGAGGAAGCGGTTCGCATCCGCACCGGCGAAGTTGGAACGGACGCCATCTGAAAGCCGCACGGCTTTCCGACCACAGAGTTCAGTCGTTCATTGAGGAAGGACCGGTATGACTTCGGCCAACGACATTCTGAAGCAGATCAAGGACAACGACGTCAAGTTCGTCGACCTGCGCTTCACAGACCCGCGCGGCAAGCTGCAGCACGTCACGATGGACGTGACGATGATCGACGAGGATATCTTTTCCGAAGGCACGATGTTCGACGGCTCCTCGATCGGCGGCTGGAAGGCCATCAACGAGTCCGACATGATCCTGATGCCGGACCCCGAGACCGCGCATATGGACCCGTTCTTCGCGCAGTCCACGATGGTCATCATCTGCGACATTCTCGATCCGGTTTCGGGCGAGAGCTATAACCGCGACCCGCGCTCGATCGCGAAGAAGGCAGAAGCCTATTTGGCGCAGTCGGGCATCGGCGACACCGCCTATTTCGGGCCGGAAGCCGAGTTCTTCATCTTCGACGACGTTCGCTACAAGGCCGATCCGTACAACACGGGTTTCAAGCTCGACTCGACGGAACTGCCCTCCAACGACGACAGCGAATATGAGACGGGCAATCTGGGCCACCGTCCGCGCGTGAAGGGCGGCTACTTCCCGGTTCCGCCGATCGACAGCTGCCAGGACATGCGCTCCGAAATGCTGACCGTCATGGCCGAGATGGGCGTGAAGGTCGAGAAGCACCACCACGAAGTGGCGGCCGCTCAGCATGAGCTCGGCGTCAAGTTCGACACGCTCGTGAAGAACGCCGACAACATGCAGATCTACAAGTACGTGACCCACCAGGTCGCGAACGCCTATGGTAAGACTGCGACCTTCATGCCGAAGCCGATCTTCGGCGACAACGGCTCGGGCATGCACGTGCACCAGTCGATCTGGAAGGGCGGCAAGCCGACCTTCGCCGGCAACGAGTATGCGGGTCTTTCCGAGAACGCGCTGTACTACATCGGCGGCATCATCAAGCACGCCAAGGCGATCAACGCCTTCACCAACCCGTCGACCAACTCGTTCAAGCGTCTGGTTCCGGGTTACGAAGCGCCGGTTCTGCTCGCCTACTCCGCGCGCAACCGTTCGGCCTCCTGTCGTATTCCGATCGGCCAGTCGCCGAAGGCCAAGCGCGTGGAAGTTCGCTTCCCCGATCCGACGGCCAATCCGTACCTCGCCTTCGCGGCGATGCTGATGGCCGGCCTCGACGGCATCAAGAACAAGATCCATCCGGGCGCCGCCATGGACAAGGATCTTTACGACCTGCCGCCCGAAGAGCTGAAGCAGATCCCGACGGTGTGCCGTTCGCTGCGCGAAGCTCTCGAGTCGCTCGACGCCGATCGCGACTTCCTGAAGGCCGGCGGCGTGTTCGATGACGATCAGATCGATGCCTTCATCGAGCTGAAGATGACCGAAGTGCTGCGTTTCGAAATGACGCCGCACCCGGTTGAGTTCGACATGTACTACTCGATCTGATCCTTCGCGATCAGACAGGAAAAGGGCTCCTTTCGGAGCCCTTTTTCGTTTGGGCTGTGCGAAACGAGACGGTCTGAGAATTCGAGATATCCATCACAACTCGCTCGTTCGCCGCGCCTATCTCAGCCAGCGCGCAGGGTGTCAGCGCTTCAGAATCCAGTTCAACGTGTCGCGCCAATCGATCATGCGGATCGGCGTTCCGTGATTTCCATCATCGAAAAGCACCATGCGGATGGGATACGATGGATAGCGCTTACGAACCTGATCGAACCAAACCTTCTGACGCATCCAAGAATAGACTTTGTCTCTCGTTCCGTGCGCGAGCAGAAGCGGGATCGGTTCGCCAGAGGCCTTTCTCATCCGCTCGAACCGCGCTTCGTCGCCGTTCGACCCGAGATAGACCAGCCCCGCGACCATAGGCGCGAGCGTCTTGTCCGCCATCAGGTTCCAGCACAATTCTCCTCCCATCGAACCGCAAGCCAGAACGATCTTCGTCTCGGGCGCGGTCAAGCGGATATGTCGGATCAGAGCTGCAACGCGCGCGGCGTCGGCTTCACCCAGCCCACCGCCATCGAACGTGACGTAAGCGCCGCCCGCGCGAACCATCAAGTTTTTCAGTCGGTTAAAATTTCCACCGAATGTCCAGTCATTCATTCCAAGACGTCGATCACCATTGCGGCCATGAACGAAGACAACCACCGCTTCGGCCCGGCTGATCTGGCCGACGCGCATCCAGCGCAGCGGGCCTGCGGGCGTTGGCAAGGTCTCGTCCGCGAAGAGATTTTTCGGCAGGAGTTCGACATAAGGCGATCGAACACGGCGCTCCGGGATCTCGTCCCTTTGGTCGATATCGCGCGCCTCCGAATACGGAACGTCCAACACGGTGCCGTCCCTGGAGGCGCCGCTAGGCTGTGGGTAGTCGAAGAGTGGGTCCTTGAACGATGAGATATCGATCAGCGGCGCGGCCGAGGCCTTGGTTGCCCCCAAGGGACAAGCGATTGCTGCGAGAATGGCCGATAAATGCAAGCCCTTCCGAAGCGTATGCCAAAGGTCCTTCACGTCATGTCTCCTGTCAGCGTTCGACAACCGACGCACTTTTGTCCATAAAGCCCTCTGTCGGCGCTTGTGAACCCAGGCGTGAGAACACTTGAAGAACATCGCACAAATCGATACTTCCCTTTGATGCTACCGCCAGAGACTTCAACCCTGACACAGAGAGGGGCCGATCACCCATGAGCGAGGATTTGTTCGCCGGATCGGCCGCAAAGGCAAGCACTGCGGGGCGTGTCTCGTCGCGGAGCGCGAAGCCCGAGCCTGTTGCGCCCGTATCGCATCCGCAGCCTACGCAGGACTATACAGCCGCAGACATCGAGGTTCTGGAGGGGCTGGAGCCTGTCCGTCGGCGGCCAGGCATGTATATCGGTGGCACCGACGAAAAGGCGCTGCATCATCTCTTCGCCGAGGTGATCGACAATTCCATGGACGAAGCGGTCGCAGGCCATGCGAGCGTGATCGACGTCTCGCTCGACGCGGATGGCTTTCTTACGGTCGCCGACAATGGCCGCGGCATCCCGGTCGATCCCCATCCCAAGTATCGGGACAAATCGGCGCTGGAAGTGATCATGACGACGCTTCACGCGGGCGGGAAGTTCGACTCGAAAGTGTATGAAACATCCGGCGGGCTTCATGGCGTTGGCGTCTCGGTCGTAAACGCCTTGTCCGACGTGTTGGATGTCGAGATCGCACGCAATCGAAAGCTCTATCGCCAGAGCTACTCTCGCGGTCATGCCGTGACCGACCTTCAGGAGATCGGCGACGTTCAGAATCGGCGTGGAACGAAGGTTCGATTCCATCCAGACCCTGCCATCTTCGGCGAGAGCGCGCGCTTCGATTCGGCGCGGCTGTTCGGGATGGCGCGCTCAAAGGCCTATCTCTTCGGCGGCGTCGAAATTCGCTGGAGCTGCGACGCCTCTCTTCTCGGCGAGAGTAGCAAGACGCCGGCCAAGGCCGTCTTTCACTTCCCCGGCGGCCTCAAGGATTATCTCGACGCCTCACTGGAAGGCGAGCAGCGGATCACCAACCAGATATTCTCGGGACGAACCGAGCGGGCGTCCGGTCACGGCGCCGTAGAATGGGCGGTGTGCTGGACTGCAGGGGACGGAACGGTCCGATCCTATTGCAACACGATCCCGACGCCTGAAGGCGGTACGCATGAAACCGGCCTGCGCAACGTTCTGCTGCGCGGCCTGAAGGCCTTCGCCGAACTGTCCGGCAACAAGCGCGCGGCCGCGATTACAGCGGACGACGTCATGATCACAGCGTCGGCCATGCTCTCGGTCTTCATCCGCGAGCCGGAATTCGTCGGGCAAACCAAGGATCGCTTGGCCACGGCCGAGGCTCAGCGCATCGTCGAAAGCACGTTGCGAGACTCATTCGACATCTGGCTCGCATCCTCGCCACAAGATGCGGCCCGGTTGATCGATTGGGTCGTGGAACGGGCCGACGAACGTTTGCGGCGCAAGCAGGAAAAGGAAGTCAGTCGCAAGACCGCGACACGCAAGCTCAGGCTGCCGGGCAAGCTGGCGGACTGTTCGCAGTCGGGCGCGGCCAACGCCGAGATCTTCATCGTCGAGGGCGACTCGGCCGGTGGCTCCGCCAAGCAAGCGCGCGACCGGGCAAGGCAGGCGGTTCTGCCTCTGCGCGGAAAAATCCTGAACGTCGCGTCGGCGGGTCGGGAGAAGCTCGGCGCCAATCAGCAGCTGGCGGATCTGATCCAGGCGTTGGGGTGCGGAACGCGCACCAAGTATCGCGAAGCGGATCTGCGCTATGAACGCGTTATCATCATGACCGACGCTGACGTCGATGGTGCTCATATCGCCTCTCTTCTGATCACCTTCTTCTTCCAGGAGATGCCCGAGCTGATCCAAGAGGGGCACCTTTTTCTCGCCGTCCCGCCGCTCTACAAGCTCAGCCAGGGCGGTAAAACGATCTACGCGCGCGACGACCGAGACAGGGAGCGCATCGTCTCGAAAGAGTTCAAGGGCAAAGGCAAGGTGGAAGTCAGCCGATTCAAAGGCCTTGGCGAGATGCTGCCGTCACAGTTGAAAGAAACCACGATGGACCCCAAGCGCAGAACGCTCCTGCGCGTCGAAGCTGATCCGGCGCCCGAGGCGGGAACGGCTGGCGTCGTCGATGCGCTGATGGGCAACAAGCCAGAGGCTCGCTTTCGATTCATTCAAGAGCGCGCCGCGTTTGCAAACGATCTCGATATCTAGAGAAGGCTGATATGATGCGTAGAACCCAGAGCCTCCTCCCGTCAGTCGCCTTGGCCTTGCTTCTGGCTTCGTTGGGTGGCGTTGCATGGGCTCAGGCTCCCGCGTTGCCCGAAGCGCCCCCTCCCGCCGCTGGCGCTCCGACGGCGCCTAAGAGCGACGGTCAACCGGACGCGAAAGCCCCTGCCCCGACCGAAAGCCAAGCCGGATCCGATATCAAGGCTCTGGCTGCCATCTCGGCTCTCGACCCTATGATCGGGGACGTGCAACTCGTCGGTCCTTGGACGGATGGTGAACGACATGGGGTCTGGAGGACCGTGATGACCCAGCCTGCCAAGGAAGAAGGCGGCAATAGGTTCTTCGTCCAGCAGATCGAACAGTCCGCCGAGGGCTCGCGAGTGTCCTCGTCCGTGGAGATCACCGAGATCGCGGGTGTGAAAGGCGCCGTAGTCGGGTACCGCGCCGATCCGCCGGCTGAAGGTCAGGAAAGCAACCTGACGCTGTTCTTCGACATTCTGCCACTCGATGGAGAAGTCACCGATACGTATGAGCTCTTCATCGCGCCCAATACACCTTACCGCTTCGGCCCCGCCTCGAACTGAGAACAAACTGAGCGGCAGGCTCCAGCAACCGTGGAAGATTGGTCGTCAAGCTGCCAGGTCCGTTCTGTTCGCCGGTTGAGGTAGATCCGTCCGCTGTCCACAAGCAACAACGGCCCTTCGCTTGACAACTTGGCCGCTCGCGCCTATGGCGCAAGGAACCGATGCGTGGGGATCTGGCCTCGGCTATGTCCTCGCCAAGAGAAAGACATAGCGACCTCATGCACTTCTCAGAACTAGGCTTGAGCGCGAAAGTTCTTTCCGCTGTCGAGGCGGCAGGCTACTCGCAGCCAACTCCTATTCAGGCAGAGGCTATTCCTCACGCGCTCGCTCGACGCGACGTGCTGGGAATCGCGCAGACCGGGACCGGAAAGACCGCGTCATTCGTGCTTCCCATGCTCACGCTGCTGGAGCAGGGTCGTGCGCGCGCTCGAATGCCCCGCACGGTGATTGTCGAGCCGACACGCGAACTGGCAGCGCAGGTCGAAGAGTCCTTCGTCAAATACGGCGCCAATCAACGCTTGAGCGTCGCTCTCTTGATCGGCGGCGTGTCTTTCGAGGATCAAAACAAGAAACTCGAACGGGGTGTCGATGTTCTGATCGCGACGCCCGGTCGCCTTCTCGACCATTTCGAACGCGGCCGATTGCTGATGACCGGCGTCGAGATCCTTGTCATCGACGAAGCCGATCGTATGCTCGACATGGGCTTCATCCCGGACATCGAGCGCATCTGCAAGCTCATCCCCTTCACCCGGCAAACGCTGTTTTTCTCGGCCACCATGCCGCCCGAAATCACGCGCTTGACCGATCAGTTCCTCCAGAACCCGGTTCGCGTGGAAGTAGCCAAGCCCGCGTCGACGGCGAACACGATCGAGCAGCGTCTGGTTGCGACCCGAAAGGAAGATTACGCCAAGCGCGAGGCGTTGCGCCAGATCATCCGCAGCCAAGGCGAGGAGCTGACCAACGCCATCATCTTCTGCAACCGGAAACGCGATGTCTCCTTGTTGTTCCGGTCGATGGAGAAGCATGGCTTCTCCGTTGGCGCCCTGCATGGCGATATGGATCAAAGATCGCGCATGATGACGCTGCAGGCGTTTCGCGACGGAAAGATCACCTTCCTCGTCGCCTCGGACGTGGCGGCGCGAGGTCTCGACATTCCCATGGTGAGCCACGTCTTCAACTTCGACGTCCCCATCCATGCTGAAGACTATGTCCATCGAATCGGCCGGACCGGCCGCGCCGGACGATCCGGCAAGGCCTTCACGCTGGTTTCGAAGCCGGATCAGAAATATCTCGATGCGATCCTTTCCATGACGGCGCAATCGATCGAATGGCTGGATGGCGATATCGCGTCACTGCCCGCACCATCGGCTGGCGAAGAAGACGGCGAGCGCTCGGAGCGTCGCGCCAGCAAACGTGGCGCCGGCGAGTCTCGGGCAAAATCCGGTCGTAGTCGCGGCCGCAGCCGATCCACGCGAGATGTTGAGACGACGGAAGCTTTGATCGAACAACCGGACTTCGATATCGAGAGGGCGGCCGAACGTTCACTGGAGAGTTCGGAGACCAATATGGACGTGATCGCTGATGAAAGATTGTCGTCGCGGCGCGACAGGGACCGCACGCCTCGCGATAGCAGCCGTCGCACATTTGGTTCGTCTCAGGGCAGTGATCGTCGTGGCGGAGGACGCGCATCGAACGCGGACGAGCCGACGCCAGTCGGCTTCGGGGACGATATTCCTGCCTTCATGTTGATCCGCACGAGCGCAAGCGCCTGAAAAGGCGCAAGCGGTCCTACATCAAATGTGAAACGCAGCGCCCCGTAAGGAGCGCTGCGTTTTTTATTTCAAATCGACAGAAGTTAAGCGGACTGAAGACGCGCCGCGTCAGCGGGCTTCAGTTCGACAGACTCGCCGCAACCGCAGGCCGAGGTTTGATTGGGGTTGTTGAACACAAAGCCGGAACGAAGAATTGTTTCTTCGTAGTCCATGCGTGTGCCCAGCAAAAAGAGCACGGCCTCGGGGGCCACGAAGACTTTCGCTCCGTCCTGTTCCACCACGTCTTCGCCCGGCTTGGCGGCATCTGCCAAAGCGATCGTGTATTCCATACCGGCACAGCCGCCCTTCTTCACCCCGACACGAATGCCCTCGGCCGGCGAGGATGAAGTACTCACCAGCGCGCGAACCCGTTCTGCGGCTGCGGGACTCAGGGTCATGATGGAAAAGCGCGCCATGTGAGATTCCTTGTCGTTCTCATTTGATGGCGAAGGGTCGTATCGCCCTTCGCCATTTCAGGCTTTCGTCAGTACCAACCGACCGCCACCTGCGCCTCTTCGCTCATCCGCTCCGGCGTCCACGGCGGATCGAAAACCAACTCGACCTTCACCGCCTGAATTCCCTCAACGCTCCCAACAGCGTTTTCCACCCAGCCCGGCATTTCCCCCGCAACCGGGCATCCGGGAGCGGTCAAGGTCATGTCGATCGCGACATTGCGATCGTCATCGATGTCAATCTTGTAGATCAGGCCCAACTCGTAAATGTCGGCCGGGATCTCAGGGTCGTAGACGGTCTTGAGCGAAGAGATAATATCGTCGGTCAGACGCGACAACTCGTCGGCCGGGATTGAAGACGTTGAGGCAGGATCGGCCAAGCTCCGATTAGCCTCCGCGCGGTCAACCTGGACCGCCTGCTCGCCAGCGTCTGCCGCTGTTTGAGGATTGTTTTCCATCATCCGATTTCTCAGGCGAAAAACCGCCGAGCCTTTTCTAGAGCTTCTGCCAGACTATCGACTTCGGCGCGCGTATTATAGAGCGCGAAGGAAGCCCGGCATGTCGAAGTCGCACCAAACCGCTTGAGAAGCGGTTGCGCGCAGTGCGTTCCCGCTCGAACGGCCACGCCCTCGCGGTCGATCAGCATGGCCACATCATGAGAGTGAATGCCTTCGAGGTCGAAGGAAATGATGCCGCCCTTGCCCGGCGCATTCCCATAAATTCGAAGCGAATTGATCGCGCTGAGCCGATCCGTCGCGTAGGAGAGAAGGTCGTGCTCATGCGCGCTGATGCGATCTCGACCGATCGACATCATATAGTTCAAGGATGCCGCCAGACCTATCGCTTGAACGATCGGCGGTGTGCCGGCTTCGAAGCGATGAGGAGGCGCGTTGTAGGTGACATTGTCCTCCGTCACCTCGATGATCATTTCGCCGCCGCCATTGAACGGGCGCATCGCATCCAATCGCTCGCCACGACCGTACAGAACACCGATGCCGGTGGGTCCGTAGACCTTATGACCGGTGAAGATATAAAAATCGCAGCCGATGTCCTGAACATCGACGCTCAGATGCACAGCACCTTGGCTGCCATCCACCAGAACCGGGATACGATGTGCCTGTGCCAGTGCACAGACGTCCTTGACCGGCGTCACCGTCCCCAGGACGTTCGACATATGAGTTATGGCGACGAGCTTCGTACGCGGCCCGATCGCCTTCTCGAACTCATCCATCGAGATGGAGCCGTCGTCGCCGACCGGTACGAACACGAGCTTGGCGCCCCGACGCTCTCGCAGGAAGTGCCACGGAACGAGATTGGAGTGATGCTCCATGATCGTCAGGACGATCTCATCGCCCTCGCCGATTTCCTGCTCGAACCCGTAGGACACGAGGTTGATGGCTTCGGTCGCCGACCGCGTGAAGATGATCTCATCGACCGACGAGGCGTTCAGGAAATGACGGACGGTCTCGCGCGAGGCTTCGAACGCCTCCGTTGCGGCGTTCGAGAGAAAATGAAGGCCGCGATGCACGTTCGCGTACTCTTCGCTATAGGCGCGATGAACAGCTTCGAGCATCGCAGTCGGTTTTTGAGCCGACGCACCGTTGTCGAGATAGACGAGAGGTTTGCCGTAGACGGTCCGTGACAGGATAGGAAAGTCGCGTCTGATCGCTTCGACGTCGTAGGGCCGCTGGTCGAGGTCCTGGGAGTTGAACGGGGCGTTCATCGCTGCCGATCCTTCCTGAGACGAGTTCGCTCCGAAACGCTCGGAGCGAAGGTCTGATTACGAATGCCTGCTATCGAGCCAAGCGTCGATCCGCGTTTCCAACGCCTCGACGATCGTCTCGTCTTCGAGCTCTTCCACCACTTCTCCGACGAAAGCCTTTACCAGAAGCGATCGGGCGCGGGCCTGGGGAATACCTCGGCTCATGAGATAGAAGAGATGATCGGCATTGATCTCGCCCGCCGTCGCGCCGTGGCCGCACTGCACGTCGTCCGCGAAGATCTCCAACTCCGGCTTGGCCGAAAAGTCGCCATCGTCGGACAGAAGCAGCGTGTTGCAGGCCAACCGGGCGTCGGTCTTCTGCGCGCCTTTGGCGACACGGATCATCCCTTGGAACACGCCATGACCGCCCAACACCACGTTCCGGAAAATTTCCGTCGAGGTCGTGTGCGCGACATTGTGGTTCAAGGTGGTCGTCACGTCGATATGCTGGCCTTCATCCAGCAAGTTCACACCGCGGATCTTGATGTCGGCGCCCTCGCCTTCCGTCACCGCATGGACTTCCTGACGCACAACCGCGCCGCCCGCGTTCAGAACGAACAGCCGCAGCTTGGCATCGGCCCGAAGCGTGACGTTGAGCTGGCCCAAATGGCTCTCGTCGCTGCCCTTTTCCTGAGCGATGATCCAGAGAACGTCCGCGCCATCGCCGATATCGAGCGTATAGACCGCCGTCGACACGGCACCGGCCGAGGCGGGAGGCGCGCGCTCAACGAAGGTCGCGGACGAGCCAGCACCCGCCACGACGTTGGCATAGCTCTGCCCACCCGTGGAGTTCGACTCAGGGCGCAGTTCGACAGGCGTCGCGAGAACGAGGCCCGACGCGACCTCGATGTCGACGCCCTTGGCTTCCATCGCCTCGTTCAGAACACGGATCGTATCGATGCCGCGATCGAGATGGTTGACCGTCTTGTTCCAAGGTGCAATGCGCTTGCCTTCGGAAACCTTCAACCCGGATGCCACGTCGTTTCCGGCCGCGGGACGATCGAGTTCCACGACCAGCGAATGCGGCAGAAGAGGCGTGAGGTAGGACGGCTGAGCTGGCTTCTGCTCTCCATCCTGAACATTCACGCGGCCGAGCAAAGCGCGCAGATCAGTATAGTGCCAAGCTTCCACACGGCGGCTCGGAAGACCTTCCTTGCGCAAAACCTCCAGAGCTTCCCGCGAGGTCTCGTTGGACAGTCGCGTTTCGGCCCGGTCGATCAAAGTGAGTTCAGCCGCCGTGCGCGGCTGCGTCTTGCTGAGAGACATCAGGCCGCCTCGCCGATGATCTGCGCGTAACCTTCGTTCTCGAGCTGAAGCGCAAGGTTCTTGTCACCGGACTTGATGATGCGTCCCTTGTAGAGAACATGCACCTTGTCGGGCACGATATAGTCCAGCAGGCGCTGATAATGGGTGATGACGAGGAAGGAGCGATCTGCGCCGCGCAACGCATTGACGCCGTCCGCTACGATTTTCAGCGCGTCGATATCGAGGCCGGAATCGGTCTCGTCGAGGACGCAGAGATGCGGTTGAAGGAGCGCCATCTGGAGGATTTCGGCCCGCTTCTTCTCGCCGCCGGAGAAGCCCACATTCAAAGGACGCTTGAGCATATCCATGTCGATCTTCAATTCAGCGGCCGACTCCTTCACCCGGCGCAGGAAGTCCGGCGTCGTCAACTCGCTTTCGCCCCGCGCCTTGCGCTGAGAGTTCAACGCCGTCTTAAGGAAGGTCATGGTGGCGACACCGGGGATTTCCAGCGGATACTGGAAGGCAAGGAACACGCCGGATGCGGCACGCTCGGCCGCATCCATCTCCAGGATCGACTCGCCATTATAGAGGATATCGCCCTCGGTAACTTCGTAGTCCTCCCGGCCCGCGATGATGTAGGAGAGCGTCGATTTACCCGAACCGTTCGGTCCCATAATCGCAGCGACTTCGCCCGACTCGACGGTGAGGTCGAGCCCACGAAGGATTTCGGTTCCGGTCTCGGCGACCCGAGCATGAAGGTTCTTGATTTCCAGCATCGTCGTTCTTCTGATAGGTGGTAAGGAGCCGCGCAGCGCGCAGCGTCTCGAATTGTTAGCGCCTGCGCGTGAGCCTCAGCCCACGCTGCCTTCCAGCGAGATGCCGATCAGCTTCTGCGCTTCCACGGCAAATTCCATGGGCAGTTGCTGGATCACGTCCTTTACGAAGCCGTTCACGATCAGCGCGACAGCTTCCTCCTCGGGAATACCGCGCTGCATGCAGTAGAACAGCTGATCCTCCGAAATCTTCGACGTGGTCGCTTCATGCTCGAACTGCGCCGAGGAATTCTTCGCCTCGATGTAAGGCACGGTATGCGCGCCGCACTCTTCACCAATCAGAAGAGAGTCGCACTGCGTGAAGTTGCGTGCGTTCGCCGCCTTCTTCATCGCCGTGACCTGACCGCGATAGGTGTTGTTGGAATGCCCGGCCGAGATGCCCTTGGAGATGATGCGGCTCGACGTGTTCTTGCCGATGTGGATCATCTTCGTGCCGGAATCGATCTGCTGGCGTCCGTTCGACACCGCGATCGAATAGAACTCGCCGCGCGAATTGTCGCCGCGCAGGATGCAGGACGGGTACTTCCAGGTGATGGCCGATCCCGTCTCGACCTGCGTCCAGGAAATGCGCGAGTTCGTGCCCCGGCAATCGCCACGCTTGGTCACGAAATTGTAGATGCCACCTTTCCCGTCCTTATCGCCTGGATACCAGTTCTGGACAGTCGAGTATTTGATCTCCGCGTCATCAAGCGCGACGAGTTCGACAACTGCCGCATGAAGCTGGTTCTCGTCGCGCTGCGGCGCCGTGCAGCCTTCGAGATAGGACACGTAGGAGCCGGCGTCGGCGATGATCAGCGTGCGCTCGAACTGGCCCGTGTTACGCTCGTTGATGCGGAAATAGGTGGACAGTTCCATCGGGCAGCGCACACCCGGTGGGATGTAGACGAAGGAGCCGTCCGTAAACACGGCCGAATTCATCGTCGCGAAGAAATTGTCCGACACCGGAACGACCGTGCCGAGATATTTGCGAACAAGATCGGGATGCTCGCGGATCGCCTCGGAGATCGGCATGAAGATCACGCCGGCTTTCTGAAGCTCTTTCTTGAAGGTCGTAGCGACCGAAACGGAGTCGAACACGGCGTCGACGGCGACGCGCCCGCCATAGCTGCCCTCCGACGGGGGCACCCCAGAGTCATCGTCGCTTTCGAACGCGGACGGCTCGTCGGCCCGGCGCACACCGGCCAAGATTTCCTGTTCCTTCAACGGGATGCCGAGCTTTTCATAGGTCCGCAGGATCTCCGGATCGACCTCGGCCAACGACGCCGGGCCCGACATGGATTTGGGAGCGGCGTAGTAATGGATGTCCTGAAAGTCGATCTCGGGATAATCGAGGCGAGCCCAGGACGGGCTTTCCATCGTCTTCCAGCGCTCGAAGGCTTGGAGCCGCCATTCCAGCATCCACTCCGGCTCGCCCTTCTTTCCGGAGATCAGACGGATCGTATCTTCCGTCAGACCTTTGGGAGCGACGTCCATTTCGATCTGCGTCTCGAAGCCGTACTTGTACTGGTCGACGTCGATCCGGCGGACCTGATCAATGGTCTCCTGGACTGCTGGCATGCTCGTTCTCCATACTCGCCGGATTCAAAGTCCGGTGGTCGGTTATTCGGTCGGCATATATCGATTGCGCACGACCGTTGAAATGGTGATCCGCTGGAAAAAGTTGAAGATGCCCAGCCAGATTAGATTCGTCGTTTGTTTTCAGGCGGCTTTCGGGTTGCCGCCAGTCACGCTTCGTCGCCAAATCCGCTCGTAGGCAGCGGCGAATGTCTCGATGTCGCGCTCGGACGTTTCGAGCCCGAAGCTGACCCGAATCGCTCCTGCATCAGGATCGATGCGAACTCCAGCCCGATGAAGCGCGGTCAGAACGTGGCTCGCGCCGATCTTACCGGATGAACAGGCCGAGCCGGCCGATACGGCGATGCCTTCGAGATCCAGTGCGATCTGCACGGTCTCGGCCCGCAACTTGGGGTGATGCAGCGCCAAGGTCTGTGGCAAAGCCAATTCGCCCTGATTGACGAGAAGGCTCGCATCGAACGTTGCCAAACGCGCTCGGAGATAGTTCTTGAGAACCGCCAGCTCTTGATGGCGTTGCGCCCGTACCGTTGCCAATTCGGCTGCCATGCCGAAACCCACGATAAGAGGGAGAGCCTCCGTTCCTGCACGCTGGCGCTTTTCCTGGGCGCCTCCAAGAATCAAAGGAGCCGGGCGAAACCCGTCGCTGCGCAACACGAAGGCCCCGGTTCCCTTCGGGCCGCCGATCTTATGAGCGGACAGGATCACCGCATTCGCATGTTCCAAGCAATGTGCGATGGACAGCCGCCCGGCCATCTGTACCGCATCGATCACGAGACGGATCGCAAACCGGCGGCAAATTTCGGCGATCGAGTCCAAGGGCTGGATCACACCCGTTTCGCTATTCGCGAGCGTTATGGCCAGAAGGCCCGGTCCAAGGCAGGCCCAGTCTTCAAGGGCTTGAGGATCAACGATCCCGTCCGCTGTGACCGGCAAGCGAATAACTGTAGCCGCCGGAAAGCGTCCCCCATCCCGGATGCACGGATGATCGGTGTCGAGAACAGCCAGACGAGGCAAAACCACATCCACACCAGCCGTCAGCCAGTTCGGCGTAAGACAGGTAGCTGCGGCTTCGCTGGCGCCGCTCGTGAAGACGACATTTTCTGGCGATGAACCGACAAGCTCGGCGATCTGGCCACGAGCACGCGACAGCGCCGCGCGCGCCGAGCGTCCCTCGAAGTGAACGGAGGACGGATTGCCCACGAGGTCAAGCGCAACCACCAGGGCCTCTCGAACCTCCGGCAGAAGCGGTGCACTCGCGTTGTAATCCAGATAGATGCGTCGCCCGAAAGCCGTCATCCCAAACCTTCGTTATGGATGGAACTGAAAGGGGTACGCGAAAATCGTTGTATTCGATCCAGTCCGCAGACTACATAGCCCCCTTGAGGGAAGCGTGTAGTTTTGAATCGTTCTAAGCCTAGAACCTACGAGGCTGCCTATCCTCCGTCAAGGTGCCGGCCTTCTCCGGCGCCGCTTCCTTGAGGTTTGCGAGAGATGCCCGAAGTCATCTTCAACGGTCCTGCCGGACGTTTGGAAGGCCGCTATCAGGCGGCGAAGGAAAAGAACGCGCCGATTGCGCTCGTCCTTCATCCGCATCCCCGCTTCGGCGGGACGATGAACAATCAGATCGTCTACCAGCTCTTCTATATGTTCGTGGAACGCGGCTTCACCACGCTGCGCTTCAACTTCCGCGGCATCGGCCGCAGCCAGGGCGAGTTCGACCATGGCTCGGGCGAGTTGTCGGACGCAGCCGCCGCACTCGACTGGATTCAGGCCATCCACCCCGATTCCAAGAATTGCTGGGTGGCGGGGTATTCCTTCGGCTCCTGGATCGGGATGCAGCTCCTGATGCGCCGGCCGGAGATCGAGGGCTTCATGTCCATCGCGCCGCAGCCCAATTCCTACGACTTCTCGTTCCTAGCCCCTTGCCCCTCCTCGGGCCTCATCATCCACGGCGATAAGGACAAGGTCGCGCCGCCCAAGGATGTGCAGGGTCTCGTCGACAAGCTGAAGACGCAGAAGGGCATCCTCATCACGCAGAAGACGATCGAGGGGGCGAACCATTTCTTCACCGACCATACGCCCGAGCTGATGGCCGAGTGCACGGAATATCTTGATCGCCGTTTGGCTGGCGAACTCTCCGACATTCGACCCAAGCGCCTGAAATAAGATCGTTTTCGTGGGTGGCGGGCCGACGCCATCCCGATGGGAAAGAAAGACCATGCCGAAGTTCAAGTCCGATTTTCTGCGCGTCCTCGACGAGCGCGGCTTCATCCATCAGATCTCCGATCCCGAGGGTCTGGACGCGCTTGCCCTGAAAGGGCCGATCACCGGATATGTTGGCTACGATGCAACGGCGACGTCGATCCATATCGGCAACCTGATCACCGTCACAATGCTCTACTGGATGCAGGAGACCGGGCATAAGGCGATCAGCCTGATGGGCGGCGGCACCTCCATGGTCGGCGACCCCTCGTTCCGCGACGACCAGCGCCGCCTGCTGACGACCGACCAGATTCAAACCAATATCGACGGCATTCAGAGGGTGTTCGGCAACATCCTCCGATATGATGGCTCCAACCCCGCCATCATGGTCAACAATGCCGATTGGCTCCTGAAGCTCAATTACGTCGAGTTCCTGCGGGATGTCGGCCGGCATTTCTCCGTCAATCGCATGCTGTCCTTCGATTCGGTGAAGCTGCGGCTCGACCGGGAGCAGTCGCTCAGCTTCCTCGAATTCAATTACATGATCATGCAGGGCTACGACTTCACCGAGTTGAACCGCCAGTATGGTGCCGTTCTGCAGATGGGCGGGTCGGACCAGTGGGGCAACATCATCAACGGCGTCGACCTGTCGCACCGTATGGGCGGCCCTCAGCTCTACGCGCTGACGACACCGCTTCTCACCAAATCCAGCGGCGAGAAGATGGGCAAGTCGGCCTCGGGCGCGGTCTGGCTCAACGGAGATCTCTTCAGCCCCTATGATTTCTGGCAATATTGGCGCAACACGGAAGATGCCGATGTCGGTCGCTTCCTGAAGATTTTCACGCGCCTTCCCTTGGACGAGATCGCTCGTCTGGCCAACCTCGGCGGCTCGGAGATCAACGAGGCGAAGAAGATTCTGGCGACGGAAGCCACGGCGATTGTGCATGGCCGCGACGCGGCGAGCCAAGCCGCCGAGACGGCGCGCACGACCTTCGAGGACGGCGCTCTGGCGGATAATCTTCCGACGGTGGAAGTGACGAAGGATGAGCTTGCCAGCGGGATCGGCATCCTCTCCCTGCTTGTCAAGGCCGGCTTGGCCGCGTCGAACGGCGAGGCTCGGCGGCATGTGTCGGGTGGAGCCGTCCGCCTTGCGGACCAAGCCATAGCCGATGACCGCAAGATCGTGGGCGAGGCGGAAATTCAGGATGGCGTCGTCAAGCTCTCGCTGGGCAAGAAGCGCCATGTGCTGGTGCGTGTGGCGGACTGAACAGCACGAACCGAAGAACAATTCTTCCGGAAGGCGGTCCCTCGGGCCGCCTTTTTCATTTGTAGGAGAAGATCTGCCGGAAGATGCCGGGCGCGATGACGGAGATCGGATTCACCACGAGGGTTGGAGACGCGAAAGGCCCATCCAATCGATAGGTGATGCCGATCAGCCCGCCTTCATTGCCATTGCCGAGAATCTGGCCGAGGACGGGGATTGCACCGAACATCCGGTTGATCCCGTAGGCCGGCATGAAGGAGCCGGAAACATCGATCTGTCCTCTGCCGTCATAGAGCGTTCCGTTGAAGCTGGACCCGAAGACGGGGCCTCGCAGGATGCCGTCCGACACTTTCAAGGCGGTGCCGGAATAGCTCAGCTTGGCTGACGCTTGATCAAAGAAGGCACGCTCCGTCTGGAGATTTTGCCCGACGGCCTGGGACAGAGTCTGCCCGTTTTGTCCGCCTGAGGACCCGACAATGCGCGACAGACGTGGCTCATCCACCAAGGTGAAATTGGCGACCTGCAGGGCGCCGACATAAGACGTATCCGCCGTTCCCAGGAGATCGAGCGAAGCTTGCCCCCCCTCCATATGCTGATAAAGACCCGCAAAAGCGAGAAGCGCCCCAAGGTCGCCGCTACGAAGACGTATGGCCTGAACAACGCCGCGCGGCGAAAGATCGCCGGACAGCGAGCCGCCACTGAGCGTTCCGCCGAGATTGAGCGCGGCAAGTTTCCCGCCCGCGCTGGCATAGTTCATCTCAAACCCTTGAATGGTCTGGCCGTTGAAACCGTTCAATCGGTCGATGTCGGCATTGATGTCGAACGTGCCGCCGCCGAGCTTGCGATCTTTCTTTCCGACGCTTGCCTTCAATTCGGCCAGGATCGGCCGAGCATCGAACTGCGACCCCTTGAGTTCCACGCCATAGCCGTTCCGGTGGCGCGTCACCGCGACCTCAACCTCATCTCCCGGATTGAGCGCAACATGTGTCAGCTTGGCAGTCGAGAGCCCGTCATTGGTGAGAAGGACCGTACCGCTTGCCGCAAAACCCTCGCCCTTCAGCGCGACGTCTTTGAGCGTCGTGCTGCCGCCGTCCTGATCGAGATCGAAGGACAGTCGCGCCGGTACGCCAGCCCCCTTTTTCCAGGCAATGAAGGGCAGATCAAGCGTCGCGTCGCGTAGGTCGAGTTCCACATCGAAGCCGGAGGCACCTTGGGTCACGGAAGCCTTCGTGCTGCCGCCAACGACACCCTTCAGACTGGGAACGAGTTCGACCAGTTTCTTGCCGCCCACGGTTGCGGAAAGGTCGATCCGTCTTTCGCCGACGGACCTCTCACCGAAAGGGAGGATGAAGCTGATATCGGCCGGAATGCTTTCGATGTCTGCATTGAGCGAGCCGCTCGCCTGTCCCGGGATCACATGGATCACACCGTCCAGATTGGTGAGTCTGCGGCCCTGGATGGGTTGGCCGGGATCAACCTTCTCCAGATTGGCTTCGACAGCCCAGCTTTCCACCTGACGATCGGCGGCGATATGCTCGCCGAAGCGCAGGCTCGCCTCGACGTGAACCGTCGCATTTCCCTTGATCTTCGCAGTATCCAGATCGAGCGAGCGCAGCGCCCGAATCGGCTCCGAGTTCGCCACATCCAGGGCGTCGCGCAGCGGGCCATCTGCCTTCAGATCGATTCCCAATGCGAGGTCGCGCGGGTTTCCGCTCGCAGGCTTCTGAAGGGTGACGGAAGCCGGCCCCAAAACAAGGTCGGGATGATCCATCATGCCGGCACGGTCCACGAAAACCGTCGTCTTGCCACCTCTGGTTTCCAAGCGACCATTGGCATCGATCAAGCGTGGAACCGTACCGGCCGTCGAAAGGTCCATGTCGCGAAGATCGAGGTCGAGCTGCAATTCGCTGTCGGCGGGGGACTGCGTGGGCTTGAAGGCTTCGCCTAACCGAGATCGCAGCACATTGATCCGAATGGAACCGCTCGGCACGGCGCCTTCATCGCCGACATGGGCTAGCACCCAGTGACGTGCCTTACCGGAGATCATGAAGGGCCAGAAGGCCTTCACCGACGCTGCCGAAAGCTGATCGGCCTCGACCATGAGGGAGGTCACGTCCGAGGGCGCGTGGCCGCGATAGATGGCATGGCCCGTCAGCCGCCCTTTGGGCGTTACCAGTTCGAGTTGCGACAGTTCGAGCGATTGAGCGGACGGATCGATCGAACCATCGATCCAGAACGTCCCATCCATGGGAGGCTCTCCCTCGGGCCGGCCGACACGGGAGAGAATTTGCTGGCTCCCGATCCGGAACTTCAACCGCTCCCTATCAGCCTCGGAGCCAGCCATCGCGACGGGTTCCAGGACACCTTCGAGATCGAAGGCGACATCTTCGAAGCGTACGGGGCTTGGCAAGATCTGGAAGCGGTCCTCGCCTTCCCGATATTCCACCCGGACGCTGGAGGGCTCCAGCGTCGTCCGGTTGAGCCCTAGTTGTAGATGGCCACCGCTTGCGTGGAGAGCCAAGCCGAGAACGGCCATGCCGGTCTCACTCTGCCGATGCATCCCCGCTTCCAGCGAGACAGACGCGTCGCTGCCGAAGGGTCGATCGTCGGTCAAGTTATCCAGCGCTGCCGGCGGAAGAACGGAGCCCAGATCGATTTCGCTCGACCGCAGCGAGAAGGACACGAGCCGCCCCGTCTCGCTATCGAAATTCGCAGCACCCCCGATCGAAATCGGAACGGCTCCGACATCCACTTTCGAGTAAAGGGACAGCGATCCGTCCAGCGCACGGTGGAGTTCCGCGCGGTCCAGATGGATGTCGGGAATGTCGGCAAAAGCGCCGGCAAAGCCTTCCACCGTGATGTCGACAAAAGCGACCGTATCGAAATGATAGGCCTGCAGCGCCTGAAGTTGGCGCTCGAGCGTTCGGATCGCGCGTTCGGCCACGCGAGACATGGGCGAACGCCCCGCTCCACTCTCAGCCGCTTGCGGGAGGCTAACGGGCTGCGAACTCGGGGACCGGACGGCGGATGTCTCTCCGAATGCCGCCAGATCAATCCGCGCCCGTTCGATCTCCAGCCGGCCGAATTCCAGCGAACCGCCCACCAGGGGAAGAAGTCGAACCGCCACGGACACGCGGCCGATTTCAGAACTAAGGTCGGGGTGGTCCTTTCGATGCAGAGACACGTCGTCCCATGTGAGGGCGAGGAGACCGTCGTTGCGAACTTCGAACCGCTGATCCCCCAACGACACTTCGTAGGCCGGGCCGAAAAGGCGGGACAGAGCCGCCTTGGTCTGCCCTTGGACGAACGCCTCGCCGGTAGACGTTCCCAGCAGAAGGAAGACGCCGGAACCCAAGACCAGAAGAAGAATGATCGCAAGGCTGACGAGACCGCCCAACAGGCGAACGAATCTCATCATTCAGCGGGCCTGCTCGTCCAGAGACGGGCGTGAGATCGGCCATTGGGCGTCGCGGCGGCTTGCGATGTCGGGAAGCATCGGTCCTTAACGTCTCGAACGCCTGAGATTAGGCAAAATGGGTCTGCGATTTCGTCCGACGCCGGGCTGCGATCGCATCGGCCGGGTGGTATAGCCGACGAATGGCTAGCGAACTCTATCGTCGCCTCGCTCGTCATGCCGATCCATTTGGCCGAAAGGAAGGCTCCCGTGTCGATCCCGAATGTTGGACAAGAATGTCCTGATTTCGCTCTCCCGGAAAGTGACGGCTCGATCGTCACCAAAGCTTCGCTCAAGGGTCGAGCCTTCGTTCTTTATTTCTACCCAAAGGACGATACCTCCGGCTGCACCACCGAAGCGCTCGAGTTTACGGCGTTGATCGGTCAGTTCGAGGCTCTCGGCGTTTCCGTCTTCGGCGTGTCGCCCGATAGCGTGCAGAAACATTGCCGCTTTCGCGACAAGCACGATTTGAAGGTTCACCTTCTGGCCGATGAGGATAAGAACCTGCTTCAGGCCTTCGGTGTCTGGGCCGAGAAAAGCATGTATGGCCGCAAATATTGGGGTGTCGAGCGTACCACGGCCTTGATCGATGCCGATGGCCGCGTTGTACGCGTGTGGCAAAAGGTTAAGGCGGGTGGCCATGCGGCCGAGGTTCTAGAAGCCGCCCAGAGCTTCAAGAGCCCGCAGGCGTGACCGACATTCCGGGCACGCTTCGGGCTGCGGCGATTAAAGCACTTTCGACCGCCGATCTGTCTGAAAAGGCGAGACTCACGACGGCGACGGCTGAGTTCTGGTTCGCCCGCAAGCTTGGCCTCTCCGCGCCGACCGATCCGCCCTCTCCGTCCCGGCCTGGCCGGCCTCTAAAGCCCGATCTCGTGCCGCCGCGCGACGTGCCGCGTCGTTCGGTCCACACGCTGGAGGGTCGGATCGCCATGATTCACGCCCTCGCCCATATCGAACTGAACGCCATCGACCTGGCGCTGGACATTGTCGCTCGGTTTTGTGGCCAGCCGGTTCCGCGATCCTTTTTCGATGGCTGGATGACGGTCGCGATGGAGGAGGCGAAGCATTTCGGCCTCCTTTCGGCGCGCCTTGTCGATCTCGGCTCGTTCTACGGCGCCCTGCCCGCCCATGACGGTCTCTGGCAGGCCGTGGAAGTGACGTCCCATGATCTGCCCTCTCGGCTCGCCATCGTCCCGCTGGTGCTCGAAGCGCGCGGTTTGGACGTAACGCCCTCCCTTCTGGCCAAGCTGAAGGAGGTCGGCGATCCGCAAACAGGAGCCATTCTCGAGATCATCTACAATGACGAGAAGAAGCACGTCGCGATCGGGGCGAAATGGTTCCGCTTCCTATGCGCGCGTCACCGGATCGACCCGGCCCGGCGCTTTCAGGAGATCGTTCGGGAGTGTTTCCGCGGCGAGGTGAAGCCGCCCTTCAATGACCGCGCTCGGGCCGAAGCCGGTCTGACACCGACCTTCTATCGCTCGCTTTCGCCGCTTTCGAGCTGAGCGAAGCAAGGCATCAACGCTCCATTAACCCTAATCAACTCTAATCGCGCCGAACGGCGGAAGTCCGTGTGGTTTGGAGTCGAGGCGGATGGCACCCTCAGGCCAAGGGAACGTTTTCGGCAGCGGAACTGCCGCGCGGACGATCATCATATCGCGTGGCAGCCTCGGTCGACGTTGGACCGTTCGCCCCTGGGTAGCCGCATCGATTGCGGGGCTTGGCATTTGCGCCCTCATCGGCTGCCTCGTGTTCGGCGGCCTCTTCTTCTTTAACGACAATATCGTTCGCGCTCTGCTCGCTCGCGAAACGCGCATGACGAACGCTTACGAAGAGCGCATGGCAACACTCCGCACCGAGATCGACCGTCTGAAGACTGGGCAGACGAAGGTTCGCGAAACCGTGTCGGCGCAGGTGAAGGCGCTTCTGACCCAACAGGCGGAACTGACTGGACGGTTCGAGCAGCTTCAGCCCTTGCTCGAGAAAGCGCGGGACATGGGTGTCCTGACGAAGGCGAACCCTACTGGCGCGTCGGATGACGCATCGGCAGCCGGCCGAGAGCCATCGGCGCTTGCCCCTGCGCCAAACAGTTCATCCTCAACGACCCCAACACGGCATCCCGAAGACATCAGCGCTTTGTCCCTGCGGCACGAGGATGTCAGCGAGATCGCGGGCCTCGTTCTGCCGTCGATTCGAAAGTCGGTGGACATGGTCAGCGACGAGCAGACATCGACGATCGCCGAACTGGCCCGGACAACGCAGTCCCGCGCCGATCATCTCGCAGCGGTTCTGGGGTCGGTGGGCATCCGTGTCGAGGAGACGAAGCCCGCCATCGGCGGCCCCTATATTCCGGCCGACGGCGAGCTGTCTTTCTCGAACAGCCTCAACCTTCTGGATCAGGCCTTGCAGACCTACGGCCGACTGAAAACCAAATCGGCCCGCGTGCCCCTGGCAGACCCGCTGCCCGGCGCACGGGTCACATCGACCTTCGGCGTGAGGCCCGATCCGTTTTTTCGACGCGCGGCGCTGCACAGCGGAGTTGATCTGGCAGCTCCGACCGGCACTCTGGTCAGAGCCACCGCGAGTGGCAAGGTCGTGTCGGCCGGCGAGGCTGGCGGGTATGGGATGATGGTCGAGATCGACCATGGCAACGGGTTCAGCACGCGCTACGCGCATCTCTCCGAAATCGACGTTGCCAGTGGTTCGGCAATCAAAGCCGGGCAAATCGTCGGACGCGTCGGGAGCACCGGTCGAAGCACAGGCTCGCATCTTCATTACGAAGTGCGGACGGATGAAACACCGGTCGATCCAGAGCGGTATATCCGCGTCGGACGCAAGCTCGCCAAACTCTGAGTTATCGCAATTTGCAAAAAACCTCCGCCCGGCACAGCCGAACGGAGGTTCAGAGAGATGAGCGACGCATCACCGCATCGCCCGAAGTGATGTTAGTCGATGTCAGCGACTTCGACGTCACCACCGAAAACACGCTGCGCAAGCGCGGCTTCGATGAAGTCATCCAGACTGCCGTCCAGCACCTGTTGCGGTGCCGTGCTTTCCCTGCCGGTCCGCAGATCCTTCACCAGCTGATAGGGCTGGAGGACGTAGGACCGAATCTGGTGCCCCCAGCCGATGTCGGTCTTGGAGGCGGCGGCGGCGTTGGCCTTTTCTTCCTGCTTTCGCAGCTCTTCCTCGTAGAGGCGGGCACGAAGCATGTTCCAGGCGGTAGCGCGGTTCTTGTGCTGCGAGCGCTCGCTCTGACACTGCACCACGATCCCGGTCGCCAGATGCGTGATACGCACCGCCGAGTCGGTCGTATTGACGTGCTGACCACCCGCACCCGAGGCGCGATAGGTGTCGATGCGAACATCGGCTTCGCTGACATCGATTTCGATCGAGTCGTCGACGACCGGGTAAACCCAGACCGAAGCGAAGGACGTGTGCCGCCGCGCCTGACTGTCATAAGGCGAGATGCGCACGAGACGATGCACGCCGGACTCGACCTTCATGCGGCCATAGGCGTTGTGGCCCTTCAGAAGAATGGTCGCGGACTTGATGCCCGCTTCTTCTCCCGAATGCTGCTCCAGCACTTCGACCTTCAGCTTCGCCCGCTCGCCCCAGCGCATATACATGCGAAGGAGCATGGAGGCCCAGTCCTGGCTTTCGGTGCCGCCTGCTCCGGAATGGATTTCGACATAGGTGTCGTTGCCATCGACTTCGCCGGACAGAAGCGTCTCGATCTGGCGTTCGGCGACTTCCTTCTGAAGCGCGCGAATACCGGCCTCGGCCTCGGTCACGATCGACTCGTCACCTTCCTCGTCGCCCATGGCGATGAGTTCGATGTTGTCGCGAAGACCGCGTTCGATCGCGAGAATGCCGTTGATGCCCGAGTCCAGACGCTGGCGCTCCTTCATGAGGCGCTGAGCCTCCTGCGGATCGTTCCAGATGGACGGGTCTTCGGCGGCCGCGTTCAGCCGATCGAGTTCTCGAAGGGACTGATCCCAGTCAAAGATGCCTCCTCAGCAGGCTTACGGCCTGCTGGATTTCGTCGACAATGGATTGGATCTCGGCTCGCACGCCGCTCTCCCTCGTTTGCAATGAAAAGGGTTGGAATGGCGCGGACCATAGGCACCACGTCACGCCCTGTAAAGCTGACACAAAAGCGGTTTAGAACAGACCGCCCGCGCCCGACACGATCGCCTGCTGCGCCTCGGCCGGCAGCGGCTGCGAGGCGACCGGGCCGCCGCCCCCTTCGCCGATCACTTGATAGACATTGGACGGGCCCGTGCCGGGCTTGAACGCCTCGATGATCGCATCCTTGGAATTGGGGTCGGCCGCCATACCGGTTCGCCTGTCGACGGCAACCTGAGTCATGCCCTCGGGAATACGGAAATCGGCGACGGGCTTGCCGGCGATCGCATCCTTCATGAAATCGACAAAGACCGGCGCCGCGAAACCGCCACCGGTTCCGCCATGGCCCAGAGGCTGAGGGTTGTCGTAGCCAAGATAGACGCCCGTCACGAGATTCGGGGTGAAACCAACGAACCAGGCATCCTTCTCGTCATTGGTCGTCCCCGTCTTACCGGCCGCAGGCACGCCCAGTTCCTTGACGACGGTCGCCGTGCCGCGCTGGACCACGCCTTCCATCATCGAGGTGATCTGATAGGCGGTCATGGGATCGAGAACCTGCTGGCGATCATCGATGAGTTCGGGTTCGGGCTGATCGGACCAGGCCGCGTCATTGCACTGATCGCACTTGCGGTTGTCATGCTTGTAGACGGTGCGCCCATAGCGGTCCTGCACCCGGTCGATCAAGGAAGGCTCGATGGACCGCCCGCCATTCGCCATCACCGAATAAGCCGAGACCATGCGCATGACCGTTGTTTCGCCGGAACCGAGCGCCATCGGGAGATAGGGCATCATCTTGTCATAGATGCCGAACCGCTCCGCATATTCGGCCACGAGTTTCATGCCCATGTCCTGCGCGAGGCGAACGGTCATGAGATTGCGGCTTTTCTCGATGCCTGTGCGCAGAGTCGAAGGGCCGGCGAACTCGCCGCCATAATTCTTCGGCTCCCAGAAACCGCCCGTTCCGTTCGGGATCGAGATCGGCGCATCGAGAATGACGGATGCCGGCGTGTAGCCATTGTCGAGCGCGGCCGCATAGACGATCGGCTTGAACGACGAGCCAGGTTGGCGGTAGGCTTGCGTTGCTCGGTTGAACTCGGACTGGGCATAGGAGAATCCGCCGACCATGGCGAGAACGCGGCCCGTATGTGGGTCCATCGCAACCAGCGCGCCCTGCACGCGAGGCGGCTGGCGCAGACGATATTCGCCGCCGTCGCCCTTCTTCTCAACATAGACGACATCGCCGCGTTGAAGCACCCGATCGGCGGTCTTCACCGAGACGCGTCGACCGCCCTCGACCATCGAGAGCGCCCAGCGCATGTCCGATAGCGCGATCGTGCCGATCTCGCGCTCCGGACCGCGCCGGCCCGAGGGCAGCTTGTCAGGCTGGAGACCGATGCTCACCGAGTTCGCGTCCGTGGTCAGAACCACCGCGAGCTTCCATTCGGGAACGTCCGACAGGCCTTCGATCTCACCCAGCGGCGTGCCCCAGTCATTGCCGAGTTCGATGGTCTTGACCGGCCCCCGGAACCCCTTGGTCTGGTCGTATTGGACGAGGGCATGTTGCAGCGCTTTGCGCGCCTCGACCTGCATATGCGGATCGATCGTGGTCCGCACCGAGAGGCCACCTTCGTAGAGGGCGTTCACGCCATAGCGCGAGATGATGTCGCGCCGAACCTCTTCGGTGAAATATTCCGCCGATGGCACATAGGCATTGTTGGAGCGCGTCTTGATGCCAAGCGGCTTCGCGATGGCCTTGTTGGCTTCGTCCTGCGTGATGAAGCCGTTCTCGGCCATGCGTTGGATGACCCAATTGCGGCGCGCCAACGCCTCGTTCGGGTTTCGGAACGGATTGTAGTTTTCAGGCGCCTTGGGCAGAGCCGCGAGGTAGGCGACCTCCTGGATTTCCAGCTCGTTCACGGACTTGTCGAAATAGGACAAGGACGCGGCTGCCACGCCATAGGCACCGAGCCCGAGATAGATTTCGTTCAGATAGAGTTCGAGGATTCGATCCTTGGAATAGGCCTGCTCGATGCGCAGCGACAGGATGGCTTCCTTGACCTTGCGCTCCATCGAGCGCTCGTTGGTCAGAAGAAAGTTCTTGGCGACCTGCTGCGTGATGGTCGAACCGCCCTGCATCGGGCCGCCCTTGATGGAGACGACGGCGGCACGCACGATCCCCTCGGGATCGACGCCGTGATGTTCGTAAAAATTCTTGTCTTCGGCCGATAAGAACGCATTCTTCAGCCGCTCAGGGATCGCCTGGATCGGCAGGTAAAGACGCCGCTGCTTGGCATACTCGGCCATGAGCCCGCCATCGGACGCGTGGATGCGCGTCATCACCGGCGGCTCGTATTTCTCCAGAACCTGATAGTCCGGCAGGTCTTCGCTCATCTTGGCGACATAGACGCCGACGCCACCTGCCCCGATCAGCGCGAGCACCGACCCGATGCCGAAGAAATAGCCGAGCAGCTTGATCATCGTGACCCTATCGCCTGCATTCTGGATTCGCCCGAACAGCACGCGACCGGGTCGCGCGGTCCCGAACCCGCGAGTGCGCGATATGGCCGGGAGTTTGGACTTCCTTCATAAATGAGGCGCCCCGATGTTGCGAGGCGCCAATGCGTGTTTGCTGTGGCAATTGCGCCACGCGGAACGCTCGCGTCAATTCGCGCTGCGTTGGTCCACGATCGAGCGATGCCGGGAAAACGCCTCGATCGACCGCGCCAAAATGGACGCGACCTTCTTCTGCCAGTCGGGCGAGGTCAGGAGTTTCTCCTCCTGTTCGTTCGAAAGGTATCCCATCTCGACCAAGACCGACGGCACATCGGGGGCTCGCAGAACGCGAAAACCGGCCGACCGCTTGGGGTTGTTGATCAGGCGAACGCCGCCGTCCTTCAATTGCGCTACCAGCCCGAGGGCGAAATGCTCCGAGAAGCCCTCGGTCTCCTGTCGAACGAGGTCCACGAGGATGTCATGGATTTCCGGAGCGTCCTGGTCCCATTCGGCGCCAGCAAAACGATCGGCGGAGTTTTCGCTATCTGCCAGTTCGCGCGCCAAGCCGTCCGACGCCTTCTCCGAAAGGGTATAAACGGTCGCCCCCCGCAGATCCTTGTAACGGATCGAGTCGGCATGGAGCGAGACGAAAAGGCCCGCCTTCGCCCGGCGGGCAATGGCCGCCCGCTCGTTCAAGGGAATGAACGTGTCGTCCTCGCGCGTCATCAGCACTTTGATATTCGGATAAGCCGAGAGCGCGTCGCGAAGGGCGAGACCGAACGCGAGATTGACGGCCTTCTCTTCCGTACCCTTCTCGCCGGTCGCCCCGCGATCGATTCCCCCATGGCCCGGATCGATGACGATGACGAACGGATCGGACGCCCGGCGCGGCTCAACGTGATCCGCGACGGACGCCTCGCGGGCTTTCGCCGGCACCACGAAATCCGCCTCCCGGCCTTTGCGCAGCGTCAGGAGGATCAGCGTTCGCCCATCCTCCTGTCGAGACGTGAGCTTCGGTTTGACCGCACTATTGAGTTCGAGAAGCAATCGGTAGCGATCGGCGGCGACCAGCCCCTGCTTCACCCCCCGCACCCAATGCGCGCCTTTCGTAATCGGCGCTGCGGCCGCCGAGAGCGTGGCGTCGAAATCCAGCGCCAATCGATAGGGCGACTTGAGCGTCAGAAGATCGGGCTGCGCCGCACCGTCCAACTCGATCTCCACGTCGTCGCCCTCATCCACCGACGTCAGTCGAATCGCCGTAATGACGGAGGGGTCGGCCGCTTGCGCTGGCAGCAAACCGGTAACGAACAGAAGAAAAAGCACCGCAAGGCAACGAAGAGTTTGAGACATGCAGTTGGCAACCGGGGGTCTGGCGGCAAGTTGAGCCGGTTCTAGGCGACGAACATGGGTAGGAACTGCCCTCTGGAGAGGCCTGGCACTTGTTTAGGCGCGTCCCACGCCATAAAAGCAGAAGTGAGGCTACCGCGTCGATTGCGGAACGGCTTCGCGACCGATCGGAAAGACGAGATCTCGTCTCCGAGCCGAGACGCGAGGCCCGACCGAACCAGCGATCGATCGTGACGAGCCTTCGACAAATTTTCTCCGTTCGAGACAGTCTCGACGGACTTCCATCATGCGGGACGGCCGTCAGGTTGGCTGCATGTCTTTCATCGGCCGATGAAACGGCCACCCATTTATTGCAGGTCGCGAGCGCGTGTCGTCAGCAGTGTTTTCATCCCGGATAGACCGCCGCCAGATTGGGCAGGCGAAGCATCCTTTGACCGGGACCATGCTGTTTGCAAACCGTTCGGCACCTGCCGGCCCGCCCTTTCCGATCTTTCAACCGGCGTTATCCGCCGGATCGTTCGGCAGGCTCCGGGTCTCGGAGTTGAGATTTCATGGCAAACAAGATGTTGATCGATGCGTCGCATCCGGAAGAAACCCGGGTCGTCGTCGTCAAGGGTAACCGGATCGAAGAATTCGATTTCGAGTCCGAACACAAGAAGCAGATCAAGGGCAATATCTATCTCGCGAAGGTAACGCGGGTCGAGCCGTCGCTGCAGGCCGCCTTTGTCGAATATGGCGGAAACCGGCATGGCTTCCTCGCCTTCAGCGAAATCCATCCCGACTACTACCAGATCCCTGTGGCGGATCGTCAGGCCCTGATCGAGGACGAACTCGCCCGCGCGGCCGAGGAAGAAGAAGAAACCGAACGCAAATCCGCCCGAGACAGTCGCGCGCGCTCGCGCCGCTCGCGTGAAATGGAGGCGAAAGCCGCTGACGCGGGTGACGACAGCGTCTCGGAAAACGTCTCCGGCATCGAGGACGTCCCTGATACCGAGGAGGAAATCTCCGAGGTGGGCTCGGCCCAGGTCGGCAATTACGGCGAAACGGATGGCGAGGACAGCTCCGCATCCGAGAGCGCCGACACGTCCGACGAAGAGGATTTGGGCGAGCAGCCCGCAGAGCCTGTAGCCTCTGACGAAACGCAGAAGGATGGTAATCGTCGGCGTCGGCCGCGCCGTCGCACGCGTGGGTCGGACGACGATGCGCCGTCCGGCGAGGACGAGGCCGAACAGATCGACGATCTCGGCAGCGAAGACGCGATGGAAGAGGTGCCGGTTCGCACCCGCGCTCCGCGCAAGAACTACAAGATTCAGGAAGTCATCCGTCGCCGCCAGATTCTGCTCGTTCAGGTGGTCAAGGAGGAACGCGGCTCCAAGGGCGCCGCGCTGACGACCTATCTCTCGCTGGCGGGCCGCTATTCGGTTCTCATGCCGAACACGGCGCGAGGCGGCGGAATTTCGCGCAAGATCACCAACGCTGCGGATCGCAAGCGGCTGAAGGATGTCGTGCGCGATCTCGACGTGCCGCGCGGCATGGGCATCATCCTCCGTACGGCCGGTGCCAATCGCACCAAGGCCGAGGTCAAGCGCGACTACGAATATCTGATGCGCCTCTGGGAGACGGTTCGCACTCTGACGCTTCAATCGATGGCGCCGACCCTCGTCTACGAGGAAGGCAGCCTGATCAAGCGCTCGATCCGCGATCTCTACAACAAGGACATCGATCAGGTTCTTGTGGCGGGTGAAGCCGGCTACCGCGAAGCCAAGGACTTCATGCGGATGCTGATGCCAAGCCAAGCCAAGGTGGTGCAGCCCTACCGGGACCCGACGCCGATCTTCGCGCGCCAGGGCATCGAAGCGCAGCTCGACAAGATGGTGCAGCCGAACGTGACGTTGAAGTCCGGCGGCTACATCATCATCAACCAGACGGAAGCGCTGGTGTCGATCGACGTCAACTCGGGACGCTCGACCCGCGAGCACTCCATCGAGGACACCGCTTACCAGACCAATCTGGAGGCCTCCGAGGAGATCGCACGCCAGCTTCGCCTGCGCGATCTCGCGGGGCTGATCGTTATCGACTTCATCGACATGGAGGAGAAGCGCAACAACCGGAACGTCGAGAAGCGCCTGAAGGATTGCCTGAAGGACGATCGCGCTCGCATCCAGGTGGGCCGCATCTCGCATTTCGGCCTTCTGGAAATGAGCCGCCAGCGCATCCGCGCGAGTGTGCTCGAATCCACCATGCAGACCTGCCCCGTCTGCAACGGCAACGGCTTCATCCGTTCGGCGTCCTCGCTCGCGCTGCATGTCCTGCGCACGGTCGAAGAGCATCTCCAGAAGCACGGGACGCACGACCTCATCGTCCGGGTGCCGACCGCGACAGCGCTCTACATTCTGAACGAGAAGCGCCGCACGATCGATGAACTTGAGGCCCATTATGGGCTCCACATCATGCTGGAAGCCGTGGAAGGTCACGGCCATCAGCATATCGCGATCGAACACGGCGCCGAGGCGGTTCAGCGTCCGCGCCCCCAGCCGGTTCGCCCAATCAGCCTCGCCCCGGATGATCTGATTGAGGTCATGCCGGAGGAAGACGAGATCGTTGCCGAGGTGATGGACGACACGGAGGCCGCGACCGAGACGGAAGGCTCCGATGACGATCGCCGCGACGGTTCGCGTCGCCGTCGTCGCCGTCGTCGCAACGGGCGCAAGTCCGATGCCGCTGGTCAGGACAACGATATCGAAAGCGTCTCCGACGAGGAGGACATCGCCGCCGATGACGAAACCACATCGTCGGAAGCAGACGTAGAGGTGGATGGTGAGGATGCCGAGTCCGAGGCGGCGGCAGGTCACGATGAAGATGGCAAGAGCCGCAAGCGTCGTCGCCGTGGCCGGCGCGGTGGCCGTCGCACCCGCGAGGACGAGGCCAATGACGCGCCGGTCATGGATCTCGCCGAAGGTGCTGGCTCGAACGAAGCTTTGCCAGATGTCGTGTCGGACGATGTTGCCGAGGAACCGGTGGAGGTCGATGCGACCGCTCCCGTCGAGATTGGCGACGTGGCCGAACGTTCGTTCGAGCCGGAGATGACGGACGCCGTCGACGCCATGGCGGGAGTCGATCTCGATGCTCGCCCGCTCGGTGAACTCGAGGCGGACCGGAACAGCGATGTGCCGGATGAAAACGAAGTCATGGCAGCCACAGCCGAAGCAGGCGCATTGATCGACGGAAACCCGCCTCTGGATGAGGTCTTCCCGTCGGACAGCACGCCCTCGACCGAAGCCGAAGACAACTCGGCTGAAGAGGCCTCCCGCGGTCCACGACTGACGACCAACGGCGTCGATCAAGAAAGCGAACAGGACGATCGTCCCAAGCGCACGGGCTGGTGGTCGCGTCGCGGCTTCCTCTGATTGAAACCAAAAGGGCGGCTCTCGAGCCGCCCTTTTTGCATCGAGTGTCTTGCCGCCTCTCAGGCCTTCAGAAAGCCCGCCAACCTTTCGGTCGCTTCCGCCAGTTCGGATGTGGAGCCGGCATAGGACAAGCGCACGAAATGCTCCCCCGCCACCGGATCGAAGTCGATCCCAGGCGTCAGCGCGACGTGACAGCTTTTGATGACGCGGCTCGAGAACTCGCTCGCGCTCCCCATCCCAGCAGGAAGGCGCGCATAGACGTAGAAGGCGCCGTCGATCGGAGCGATATCGGAAAATCCGAGCGACGGTAGACGCTGCGCAAGAATCGCGCGGTTGCGAATGTAGGTCTGCTTGATCTCTTCGAGTTGATCGCGCGTTTCGAATACCGCTTCGGCCGCAACCTGACTGAGTTCGGGCGCGGAGATATAAAGGCTCTGCCCGATCCGCTCCGAGGCTCGCACCAGCGAAGCGGGCAAGACGAGCCAGCCGATCCGCCAGCCGGTCATGCAGTAATATTTCGAAAACGAATTGACGACGATGGCGCGGTCAGAGAACTCCAGCGCCGAACTGTCGCGCTCGCCATAAGCCAGCCCATGGTAGATCTCGTCCGAGATGAAGGCGATCCCTTCCGCATTGCAGAGTTCAACCAGCGCCTTCAACTCCCCGCGTGGGGTGACCGTCCCTGTCGGATTGGCCGGGCTAGCTATGAGGACGCCTTGGATCGATTCTTGGCGATGCGCTTCGAGCAGCCGCTCCGCCGTCAGGATATAATCCTCATTCGCGCCCACCGGGATCTCCACGGGCACCAATCCAAGAGCTTTCAGGATATTGCGATAGGCGGGGTAACCCGGATTGGCGATGGCAACACGGTCCCCGACATCGAAGGCCGTCAAGAACGCGAGATTGAAGCCCGCCGACGAACCGGTCGTGACCATGATTCGTTCGGGCGGCACGTCGACGCCGTAGGTCTCAGCGTAATGGCGCGCGATGCGCCGTCTCAGTCCGATCCGGCCGAGCGCGTCCGTATAGCCGATGCGGCCGGCGCGAAGAAACGCCTCCGCCGCTTCGGCCGCATGGGGCGGTATGGGCGCGGAGGGCTGGCCGACAGCAAGAGAAATGACGTTGACGCCCGCTGCCATCATCCGGTTCGCTTCCGCCAGAACGTCCATCGCCCGGAACGGGTCGATTTCGGAGCGTCGGGATGCTTTGATGGGACGGCTAGTGTACATGTCTGGTCTCACAATCGCCAAGGCGCCTTATTTTCCCGGCAAGGGAAAGGGTGTCTGTGATCCGTTCATAGGGGCCGGTCGGGGAGCATGGGAAGGGTCGCAATGAAAGAATGGCGCCGGCAATTGTCGACAGCCTGCCTCGCGGTCGCGCTCGCCTTTTCCTGCGTGATGCCGACCGCTACGCCATCCTTCGCTCAGTCCGCCGGGCAGCGCCGCCTGCCGGTGGTTCGCGACGCGGAGATCGAAAGTCTCGTTCGAGACTACGCGTCGCCGATTCTGAAGGCTGCCGGGCTGTCGCCGAGCCGAGTCGAGATCGTCCTCGTCAACGATCTCAACTTCAACGCCTTTGTGGCGGGCCGCCGTATCTTCATTAATACGGGAACGTTGCTCGATTCCGAAACCCCCAACGAAACCATCGGCGTGATTGCCCACGAGGTGGGCCATTTGGCCGGCGGCCACCAAGAGCGACTGCGAGATCAGATTGCCCGCGCGCAGACCATCGCCGTTGTCGCAGGTCTGATTGGTGCGGGTGTCGCGGCGGCGGGCGCGGCGTCGGGTTCGGGCGCTGTCGCAGGCCTAGGCAGCGGCCTGATGACAAGCGGAAGCGGCATCGCGCAGCGCGGATTGTTCTCCTATCAGCGCACCGAAGAAACCACAGCCGACCGCTCCGCCCTCACCTATCTCCAAAAGACCAATCAGTCTCCCAAAGGTCTTCTCGACAGTTTCGAAGGGCTGATGCGCAAGAACATGCTCGCTGGCATCTCGCGCGACACTTATCTTTCCTCGCATCCGGCTCCGCAGGACCGGATCGGCTTCCTGCAGACGGCTGCGCACGAGAGCCCTTTCTTCGACAAGAAAGACTCGCCAGACCTCCAGTTGCGACACGACTTCGCCCGCGCCAAGATCGCCGCCTATAATGGTGGTGCCGCGCAGGTGCGTCGCAGCTTCGGACGGCAGCTTCACTCCCTTCCCGCCCTCTACGGCGACGCGATCGCAACGCATCTGGCGGGCTCGCCGAAAGCGGCGCTCGACAAGATCGACGCTCTCATCGTCAAGCAGCCGAATAATCCTTGGTTTCACGAATTTCGCGGTGAAATTCTGATGACCGCTGGTCGCGCCAACGAGGCCGAAGCTGCCTTTACCAAGGCGGCCAAACTCGACCCTTCGAAGTCCGGGCTCATTCAAGCCTCCATTGGTCAAGCCATCGTCACCGGGGGCCGGCCCGAGAAGATGAAGGACGCCGTCGCCCAGATCCAGCGCGGCTTGGAAGCCGATCCCGGCAACTCGTCCGCCTACCGCTTCCTGGCCATGGCCTATGGCAAGCTCGGCCAGATCGGGGACGCAGAACTCGCGACCGCCGAGGGCTACTGGGAGGCCGGCAACTTCAAGGACGCGAAGGTCTTCGCGGCTCGCGCTCAGCAAAAATTCCGCCCGAACTCGCCGCAATGGCGAAGGGCACAGGATATCCTCGTCACAAAGGTCAAGCGTCCATGACATCTCCACGCCGCTCGTCGACTCGCCTTCGCCGAGCCGGCTCTCTTCTTCTGGCGCTGACGTTCGTCGCGAGCGCGGTCCCCGCCCGAGCGTTCGATGACGCCCAGACCAAGGACATCGAAGGGATCGTGCGCAACTATCTGCTGACGCACCCGGAAGTCCTGATCGAATCGATGCAGGCTCTAGAGGCCAAACGTACGGCCGAGGAAACCCATAGCCGCCGCCAAACGATCGAAACGTCCCGAGCCGCCTTGGAATCCACGCCCGCTGGCACCGCGCTCGGCGCGAAGAACAGCGACGTCACGCTGGTGGAGTTCTTCGACTACAATTGTGGCTACTGCAAACGCGCGGCCAGCGATATGGAAGTGCTGCTCGACAGCGACAAGAAGCTTCGCGTGGTTCTGAAGGAAATTCCCGTGCTCGGGCCTGCATCCGAGGCTGCGAGCCGTGTCAGCCTCGCGTTTCGTTCTCTGAAGCCTGAAAGCTATGGCGCGTTCCAACGCCAGTTGCTGGCGAGCAAGGCACAGGTCGATGAGGCGCGTGCCCTGCAGGTGGCCAAAGACTTCGGCGTCGAGGCATCCGCTTTGAAGCCGCTTCTCCAGAGCTCCAGCATTCAGACGGAACTGCAACAGGCCGGCGCCTTGGCCATGGCCCTCGGCATCGACGGAACCCCCAGCTACGTCGTCGGGGATGAAGTGGTCGCAGGCGCGGTTGGAGCTGATGCCTTGGCTCAGAAAATCGCCAATGTGCGCCAATGCGGGAAAGCCTCCTGCTAAGATTCCTTGCCAAAGGCGTAAAAAGGGAGCTTTTCCCGCAACCTGCCCCGGTCTATACGCCGTGGGAGACAGGATCGCGGCCTGACCGGACGTGGCGCGCGGATGCGAACGAGACGAACCGATCCCCCACCAGAAAAGCCCCAGAGCACGGGGCCGTTTTCTGGACGGGATCGACACCGCAACCGCTGCGCGGCGACGTCGCCGCGACCTCCCATGATTTCATTTCGAAGGATCCCCATGCAGAACCCGGAAACGAAAGTCGATCGGTCTCTCGTCCGCGAACTCGCCGACATTCTGAACGACACCGATCTGACGGAGATCGAAATCGAACAGGGTGAGCTTCGAATTCGGGTCTCTCGCAAGAAAGAATATATCCAAGGCGGCTACGCCGCGAGCATCCCGATGCCGGTTGCCGCGCCTGCCATGCCGGCCGCCACTCCTACGGCCGCCCCTGGCACACCAGCGCCTTCCGCCGGTCCCGAGGTCGGCTCCGTCCCCTCGCCCATGGTTGGTACGGCCTATCTCTCGCCCGCACCAGGCGCGAAAGCCTTCATCGAGATCGGCCAGTCGGTGAACGAGGGGGACACGCTGCTGATCATCGAAGCCATGAAGACGATGAATCAGATTCCGGCGCCGCGCTCGGGAACGATCAAGCGCATCTGCGTCGATAATGGACAGCCCGTCGAATACGGCGAAGCGCTGGTGGTGATCGGCTGAGCCGATCCTGCCTCCCGCACTCAGTGCCCAGCCGACCGATGAAAGGCCCGTCATGTTCAACAAGGTTCTGATCGCCAACCGTGGCGAGATCGCGTTGCGCGTTCTGCGCGCCTGCAAGGAGCTCGGCATCGCCACCGTCGCGGTCCACTCGACCGCCGACAACGCCGCGATGCATGTCCGCCTAGCGGACGAAAGCGTTTGCATCGGCCCCCCGCCCGCTCGCGACAGCTACCTGAACATTCCGCAGATCCTTGCAGCCTGCGAAATCTCCGGGGCGGACGCCGTTCATCCAGGTTACGGCTTTCTGTCGGAAAACGCGCGCTTTGCCGATATTCTCGACGCCCACAACATTACCTTCATTGGCCCGACGGCCGACCATATCCGCGTGATGGGCGACAAGATCGAAGCCAAGCGGACGGCCCAGAAGCTGGGCATTCCGGTGGTGCCCGGCTCGGCCGGCGCAGTGACGGACGATGGCGAGGCAGCCCGGATCGCGACGGAAATCGGCTTCCCCGTCATCATCAAGGCCTCGGCTGGCGGCGGTGGGCGCGGCATGAAGGTGGCCAAGACGGCGGCCGATCTCTCGGTCGCTCTGGCCACGGCCCGCTCCGAAGCGGGCGCGGCCTTCGGTGACGACGCAGTCTATATCGAGAAATATCTGGAGAAGCCTCGCCATATCGAGGTGCAGGTTTTCGGCGACGGAATGGGCAAAGCCATTCATTTGGGCGAGCGCGACTGCTCGCTTCAGCGCCGGCATCAGAAGGTCTGGGAAGAGGCGCGCTCTCCGGCTCTCGATGATGCCCAGCGCAAGCGGATCGGCGAGATCTGCGCCAACGCCATGGCGGAAATGCGCTATCGAGGCGCCGGCACGATCGAGTTCCTTTACGAGAATGGCGAGTTCTATTTCATCGAAATGAACACCCGCCTTCAGGTCGAGCATCCCGTGACGGAGGCGATCACCGGTCTCGATCTCGTGCATGAGCAGATTCGAGTGGCGGCCGGCCTCGGCTTGTCCGTGCAGCAGTCCGATATCAACTTTCTCGGCCACGCGATCGAATGCCGCATCAATGCGGAAGACCCACGAACCTTCGCGCCATCGCCCGGGCAGATCACCTATTATCACGCGCCGGGTGGCCTTGGCATTCGCGTCGATTCGGGTGTCTATCAGGGCTACTCGATCCCGCCCTTCTACGACAGCTTGATCGGCAAGCTGATCGTTCATGGCCGCACGCGCAATGAGTGCCTGATGCGTCTTCGGCGTGCCTTGGACGAGATCGTCGTCGACGGTGTGAAGACCACCCTGCCCTTGTTCCAGGATCTGGTGGAGAACCCGGACATCCAAGCCGGCCAGTACGACATTCACTGGTTGGAACAGTATCTCGCTCGATCCGCTCCGGCGGCTTGAGGCGGATTTGGCCTCCGGACGGCGCGACGATGATTTCCGGCTCACGCCGGAAATCCTGTTGAGAGCCTATGCGGCCGGCATCTTCCCCATGGCGGAAGATGCCGACGACGATTCGATCTACTGGGTCGATCCCACCATGCGCGGCATCCTGCCTTTGGATGGGTTCCACGTCCCGCGCAGCTTGATCAAGACGATCAAACGACAGCCGTTCGATGTTCGGGTCGACACGGCTTTTGCGGCTGTTCTGGATGGATGCGCTGAGCCCGCGCCCGGCCGCGAGCACACCTGGATCAACGCCCAGATTCGCGACCTCTATCTCTCGCTACACGCAATGGGATATGCTCATTGCATCGAAGCCTGGATGGATGGCCAACTGGTGGGCGGGCTTTACGGCGTCAGCCTCGGCGGCGCCTTCTTCGGCGAGAGCATGTTCTCCCGCTGCACCGATGCCTCGAAAATCCCGCTTGTCTATCTCTGGGATCGACTGAGGCGCGGCGGCTATACGCTGCTCGACACGCAATTCATCACCGCGCATCTCTCGCGCTTCGGGGCCACCGAAATTCCGCGCGCGGATTATCGTCTCATGTTGGACGAAGCGCTGGAACGCAACGCGACCTTCTATCCGGCCGGCGCTGGAACGCTGGACTCTGTTTTGCAATCTTTGAGCCAGACGTCGTAGACGGGATGCTCGACCGCGTTGAGACCGGGCGAGTCCGCAAACATCCAACCGGAAAAGATCCGCCTGATCTGTCGATCCAACGTGATCTCGTCCACTTCCACGAAACTGTCGGTTTTCGGCGATTCGTTCTGCGAGCGCGTGTAGCAGGCGCGCGGGGTCACCTGCAGCGTGCCGAACTGCACCGTCTCATTCACATAGACGTCGAAGGTCGTGATACGGCCGGTGATCTTGTCGAGCCCCGAAAACACCGCCACTTTATTGGCGATGCGTTCAGCCGATGCCGGTGCGGGCAGCAGCGCCAACGTAAGGAGACCGGCCGATAGGAGCCGGCCCAGAATGCGCGATGTCATGAGGTCCTTCAGCCCAATCAGGGCTGCCACGCATCGTAGTCGCCCGACACGCGCGGACGCTCGGCGGTATTGAGAAGCGAGCCCTTCGGCCGATAGGCGCGGCCGGTGCCTGTCAGATTTTCCTGATGCGGCTGCTCCCACCCATGCGCGCGGTAATCTTCCTTGGAAGGCGGGGTATCGACGCGATGATGCATCCAACCGTGCCAACCTGGCCCGATCGATGTCGGCTCGGCGGCTCCCTTGTAGATCACCCAGCGGCGTTGGCCATCGGCCGTCTGATAGAAGCGGTTGCCCCGTTCATCCTCGCCGACCGGCTGGCCGAAGCGCCACGTATAGAAACGTGTGCCGATCGTCTGGCCGTTCCACCAGGTGAAGATCTGTAGGAGCAGAGGGTTCACTTTACTCATCGGGCTCGTTCCTCGCATCGGCAAGGGTTATGATCGCGTGCGAATGGATTGTCCATCGCAAACCGGGCTTACTCCAGGCCGAGCTTGGCCTTGACCAGATCGTTGACGGCCTGCGGATTGGCTTTGCCGCCCATGGCGCGCATCACCTGCCCGACGAACCAGCCGGCGAGGGTCGGCTTGGCCTGCGCCTGCGCCACCTTGTCCGGGTTGGCGGCGATGATGTCGTCCACGGCTTTCTCGATGGCGCCGGTGTCCGTGACCTGCTTCATGCCGCGGCTTTCCACCAGCTCGCGCGGGTCGCCGCCCTCGTTCCAAACGATTTCGAAGAGATCCTTGGCGATCTTGCCCGAGATGACCTCCTCGCGGATGAGATCGAGAATGGCGCCGAGTTGCTCGGCGGAAACGGGCGTGTCCTCGATCGTCCTGCCGGACTTGTTCAGCGCGCCCAGAAGATCGTTGATAACCCAGTTGGCCGCCTGCTTCGCGTCGCGGCCGGCCGCCGTCTTTTCGAAGAAGTCGGCGATCGCCTTTTCGGAAACGAGGATCGACGCGTCGTAGGCTGACAGGCCCGCCACGTCCATCAAGCGCTGTCGCTTGTCATCGGGAAGCTCCGGCAGCTCCGCCTTCAAAGCTTCGACAAAGGCGTCATCGAACTCGAGCGGCAGAAGGTCCGGGTCGGGGAAATAGCGATAGTCATGCGCGTCTTCCTTGGAGCGCATGGCCCGCGTTTCACCCTTCACAGGATCGAAGAGCCGCGTTTCCTGATCGACGCTCCCGCCATCCTCGATCAGCGCGATCTGACGACGCGCTTCGGATTCGATGGCCTGCCCCACGAAACGGATCGAGTTCACATTCTTGATTTCACAGCGCGTTCCGAATTCGCCGCCTGGCCGGCGAACCGACACGTTGACGTCGGCGCGCATCGAGCCTTCGTCCATGTTACCGTCGCAGGTGCCGAGATAGCGCAGGATCGTGCGCAGCTTAGTCAGATAGGCCTTCGCCTCATCGGCCGAGCGCATGTCCGGCTTGGAGACGATCTCCATCAGCGCGACGCCGGACCGGTTCAGGTCCACGAAGGACATGGTCGGATGCTGGTCATGCAATGACTTGCCGGCATCCTGTTCCAGATGCAGGCGCTCGACGCCGACTTCGATATCCTCGAACTGCCCTTTGGAGTCCGGCCCGACCGAGACGATAACATTGCCCTCGCCGACGATCGGATCCTTGAATTGCGAGATCTGATAGCCCTGCGGCAGGTCGGGGTAGAAATAGTTCTTGCGATCGAAGACCGAGCGATTGTTGATCGCCGCCTTCAGACCGAGACCCGTGCGCACGGCCTGCCGCACGCATTCCTCGTTGATGACCGGGAGCATCCCAGGCATCGCCGCGTCGACCAGCGACACGTTGTCGTTGGGCTCGGAGCCAAACTGGGTGCTGGCTCCCGAAAACAGCTTGGCCTCGGACAGGACCTGCGCATGGACTTCCATGCCGATGACGATTTCCCAGTCTCCGGTGAGGCCGGAGATGAACTTTCGCGGATCGGGCGTGCGGGTATCGACGAGGGTCATGGGCGAACTCTGATCAGAATATCAGCGGCAGAGGCGAACGAGAGGCGGCGAAAGCTTACCACCAGCGCTTCGGCTCAAAGCGGCCAGCGGCCTTTTCGATGACGGACGCGGCGGTGAACAGCGTTTCTTCGCCGAAGGGGCGTCCGATCAGTTGGAGTCCCAGCGGCGTTCCCTCGCTCGACAGGCCGGCGGGAACGGAAATCGCCGGAAGGCCCGCCAGGTTGACGGTTACCGTGAAGACGTCGTTCAGATACATGGCGACCGGATCGGCCGCGAGCGTCTGGTCGTTGATTGCAAAGGCTGCGGACGGCGTCGCAGGGGTCAGCAGGGCATCGACACCTGCCTCGAACGCCAGTTCGAAATCCCGCTTGATGAGCGTGCGAACCTTCTGCGCTTGCAGATAATAGGCATCGTAATAGCCGGCCGAAAGAACGTAGGTACCGATCATGATGCGGCGCTTGACCTCGCGGCCGAAACCCGCAGCGCGAGTCTGCTCATACATATCAGCAATGTCGCGGCCGGGGACGCGCAGGCCGTATCGAACGCCGTCATACCGCGCCAGGTTCGAGGATGCTTCCGCCATGGCGACAATGTAATAGGCCGGCAGCGCATACTTCGTATGCGGCAGCGAGACTTCCACGATCTCGGCGCCGGCCTCCTTGGCCCAGGCAATGCCTTGAGCCCAGAGCGCCTCAATCTCGGCGGGCATTCCGTCGACGCGGTATTCCTTGGGAATACCGATGCGCAGGCCCTTGAGCGAGCGACCGACCGCCGCCTCGTAATCCGGCACAGGAAGATCGACCGATGTCGTGTCCTTCGCATCGACCGACGCCATCGATTTCAAAAGGATTGCGGCATCCCGCACGTCGCGCGCCACCGGCCCGGCCTGATCCAGCGACGACGCATAGGCGACGACGCCCCAGCGCGAGCAACGGCCATAGGTCGGCTTGATGCCGACCGTCGCAGTGAAGGCGGCAGGCTGACGGATGGAGCCGCCCGTATCGGTCGCAGTTGCTCCAGCGCAAAGCCGCGCGGCCACGGCTGCCGATGAGCCACCCGACGAGCCACCTGGAACGAGCGCGAGATCGGAGCCGTTGCGGCGCCAGGGATTGATGACGGGGCCGTAATAGCTGCTCTCGTTGGACGAGCCCATGGCAAACTCGTCCATATTGAGCTTGCCGAGCATGACGGCGCCATCGGCCCAGAGATTGGCGGTGACGGTGGATTCGTAGCGCGGCTTGAACCCATCCAGAATATGGGAACAGGCCTGCGTGTGCACGCCCTCGGTGGCAAACAGATCCTTCACGCCGAGCGGGATTCCTTCGAGGGATCGCGCCTCGCCCTTGGCCAACCGCTCGTCGGCAGCCGCAGCCATCGCGCGCGCCTGATCGGGCGTTGTCGCGACATAGGCATTCAGCGTCGCGTTCGCGGCGTCGATGGCAGAAAGATAAGCGTCCGTCAGTTCAACGGCGGAAAATTGCTTGGCCTTCAGCGCGTCTCGGGCTTCGGCGATCGTAAGGGCGGTGAGATCGGTCATGAGCTCTTGTTCGGTCGGTTCTGCGACTCAGGCTGCGGCAGGGCGCGCGGTGAGCGGCTTCTCATAAAAAACGGAATAAGTGCTTTCCGGGTAATCGGCGAAAGCACCGCAACGCTGGAAACCCGCGCGCTCGTAAACTCTCCAAGCGGCGGGGTGTTGGTCGCCGGTTTCGAGTTTCAAAACAGCGATTCCCTCCTGGGCCGCACGCGAGACGATCTCATTCAGAAGAGCGCCGCCAATGCCATGTCCCTGTTCGGCAGGGCGCACATACATCCGCTTCACTTCGGCCAGATGGCCATCGTGGCGCTTCAGCGCTCCGCAGCCGATGGCCTCGCCGTCGCGACGTGCGATCCAAACGGTGGTGGCCCTCTCGGCCATTTCGTCGGCCGTCATATGAAAGCAGAATTCAGACGGGGTCAGCGCCAGCAGCACCTCGTTGAGTTCCGCGATCAGCGCGCGCACATCATCCTGAAGCGGCGACTCTTCGCGGATATCAACGAAAGACACGGCTACTCGACCACTTTGGGAACGAGGAAATAATGATCTTCGGTCGCGGGCGCGTTGGCCACGATGTCATCGGACTTGTGCCCGTCGGTCACCGCGTCCTGCCGCTTCTTCATCTGCATGGGGATGACGGAGGTCATCGGCGCGATTCCCGTGACATCCACCTCGCGCAATTGCTCCACGAAGCCGAGAATGGCGTTCAGCTCGCCTTCCATCGTCGCGACGTCTTCGTCGCTGACGGCAATGCGCGCAAGGCGCGCGACACGGCGAACGGTGGCGGTATCGACAGACATTGGACCTCTTGAAGCGGAGAGCTTGCGTCCAACGCTATATCGGCAGGGCCGGCGCGACGCAATGTCGGCCGGCCCAGGGGTGTTAGATCTCAGTGGCGTCAGATGTCGAAGGGAACGCCGATCTCCGGCAAGCGAACCTGACTCGCCTCGTCCTCCATCGCTTCGATGAACGCGTCCGGGCTGGGGTCGAGGATCGGCATCGTTCCCCAATGCAGCGGGATGATCGTCTCGAAGTTGAAATAGCGTCGGCATGCGAGCGCTGCGACCGCAGCGCCCATCGTCAGACGATCACCGATCGGCACCAGCCCGATCCGAGGATGGTGCAGTTCCTCGATCAGGGCCATGTCGCTGAAAATGTCGGTGTCGCCCATGTGATAGACGCTTTGACCATCGGCGAAGTGTAGCACCAACCCGTTCGGCATCCCAAGATAGGTGATGCGTCCGTTTTCCTCGATCGAAGCGGACGAATGGAAGGCCTGAGTCAGCGTCACCGAGAAGTCGCCGAACTTCACGGTGCCGCCCGTATTGGCCGGCTCGATCGTCTCGACGCCCTTCGATTTCAGCCACTGGACCAGCTCGAAAGTTCCGACGACTTTGGCTCCCGTCCGCTTGGCAATCTCGATCGTGTCGCCCACGTGATCGGAATGACCATGCGAAAGCAGGATATGCGTCACGCCTTCGGTCGCGTGAGTGACGTCACCTTTGAAATGCGGATTGCCGGTCAGAAACGGGTCGATCAGAATCACCGACTCGCCGGTTTCGATCCGAAAGGCCGAATGGCCGAAATAGGTCATCTTCATGTTATGGGTCTCCGTCGCCTCGCCGATGCCGCTCGGCCGGGGATCGTGTTCGCGGGCGATTAGGTAGCGCGCTCGGTATCAGGTCAAGGAGAAGCCGGTGGCATTGGTAGGCATCGAAGAGCTGAATACGCTGGTCGGTGAAGGCCGGACCTTGGCCGGGCTGGATCTCGGTACCAAGACCATCGGCCTTTCGGTCTCCGACCTCAGCTGGCGATTCGCCTCGCCCCGCCCGGTCATCCGCCGCGTCAAATTCGGGATCGACGCCGCAGCCCTTCGCAAGCTTCTGGACGAAGCCGAATGCGGCGGCGTCATCATTGGTCTGCCCTTCAACATGGATGGGAGCGAGGGTCCACGTGCGCAATCGACCCGCGCTTTCGTGCGAAACTACACACAACTCGACGCCCGCCCCATTGCATTCTGGGACGAGCGTCTGTCCACGGTCGCCGCGGAGCGCGGCATGTTGGAAATGGATGTGTCGCGGGCGAAGCGGGCGGAGCGAATCGACTCGGCCGCCGCATCGTTCATTCTTCAGGGCGCGCTCGACAGGCTCTCCGCACTGGCCGCGCGGGCCGAAGACGAGAGTTTCGAATAGGCCTGCATGACGAGGGCTTGGATGCGCTTGCGACGACGCAGAGCATAAAGGCCGAGTACGATCGCACTATCGACGATCAGCGCGCGAACCACCAGCGGAGGAAGCTCTTCGGCCGGAATCCCAAGCGTCTGCGCGTAGATCGAGAAAACGAGATCGTAGAAATCCCGCGTCAGGAAAAAGAGTCCGAAGCTCAGATCGCGCGAGGCCAGCACCAGCCAGGTGACAAGGATTGCGATCGGTGTGAACCAGAGGCTGAGAAGCCAGCGCATCAGCCGCGATCCTTCTCGTGCGATCGGCCGATGGCCGAGCGATGATCCGATGGCCGCTCCAAGGCTGCGAGAGCCTTGCGGAACGCCATATCGTCATCCGCATCGTCCCGGATCGCGACGGCATGGTCGAACACGAGCGCCACCACACTTAGGAAGAGCGCCCAAAACGCCAGATCAACCCTGTCGAAAACATGTGAGAACGGCGCGCCGAAGAGATAGGCGGCCACAACGGTCGCCGACGCCAGACCGATCGAACCGAAGGCGAACGCCTCGCCCCGCCTTGCAATACGCACGTTGCTGGAGCGCAGGAAGGCCAAGGTGGCGGCCATGACGCCCGCCGCGCTCAACGCCACGAGGGCGACGAAAGCGGACTGTGCCGCGGTACCGCCGGCCGCGGGCTCCAGCGCCTGGGAGCCGATATGGTCGATGCCGGCCAGATGGGCGAGCTCGGATAAGCCGGTGACGGCGTAGAACCCCAGCCACAGGCTCAATGCGAAACTGGAAGCGACCTTGGTCATCCTGCGGCTCCTATCGTTAGCGCTTTCTTAACGAAGTTAGTCCCGCACTCGTTCGTTGGACGCAAACGAAAGACATTGTTAGGGTTAACGGCCGCGCCTGCGAGCCGCTTTCCCTTGTGGCGACGAGGGCTTTCTCCTATAGGCGGATCTCGACATGTCAGCGCCCTCGCCCACTCCGCTCGCCCGTCGACATCTTCTCGGCATTGCCGGGTTGTCGCTCCCCGATATTCACCAGCTCATGGATCTCGCCGAGAGCGAGATCGCCGTGAGCCTTGGCCGGGACAAGAAGAAGTCCGCCCTTCGAGGGCGGACCCAGATCAACCTCTTCTTCGAAGCCTCGACCCGCACGCAGGCATCCTTCGAGTTGGCCGGCAAACGGCTTGGCGCCGACGTGATGAACATGTCGGTCGCCAACTCGTCGGTGAAGAAGGGCGAAACGCTCATCGACACAGCGATGACGCTGAACGCCATGCGTCCGGACCTTCTTGTCGTCCGGCATCACGCGGCCGGGGCTGTGGCGCTTCTCGCGCAGAAGGTCGGCTGCTCGGTGGTGAATGCCGGCGACGGCGCGCACGAGCATCCGACCCAGGCCCTTCTCGACGCCCTCACCATTCGACGCCGCAAGGGCCGGGTGGCGCGGCTGGTCGTCGCCATCTGCGGCGATGTTCTGCACAGCCGAGTGGCCCGCTCCAACATCCTTCTCCTGAATGCCCTCGGGGCGGATGTCCGAGTCGTCGCGCCCTCGACGCTGCTGCCGGCCGGAATCGAGCAGATGGGCGTCACGGTCTTCCGAAACATGGAAGACGGATTGAAGGGGGCCGATGTCGTGATGATGCTGCGGCTTCAGCGCGAGCGGATGGAAGGCTCCTTCGTGCCTTCGGTCCGCGAATATTTCCGCTTCTTCGGCCTCGATGCCCAAAAACTCGCGCGCGCCAAACCGGACGCGCTCGTCATGCATCCCGGCCCGATGAATCGAGGCGTCGAAATCGCGTCCGATATTGCCGATGGGCCTCAGAGCGTCATCGAGGAACAAGTCGAGATGGGCGTGGCCGTGCGCATGGCCGTCATGGAATGGCTGGTCGGAGACCATGCGGAGATGCGTGCATGAAGGCGGACACTCATCCTCCCCTGGTTGTCGAAAACGCTCGAATTCTTGACCCGTCCCGAGGGATCGACGAGATCGGCACGCTGATCGCCGAAGACGGCGTCATCCGTGCCGCCGGCGCTTCGGCGCGTCAACAAGGCCGCCCGGATGGCGCCGAAATCATCGACGCCAAGGGCCTGCTCCTCATCCCGGGCGTCGTGGACGCGCGCGTCTTCATGGGCGAGCCCGGCGGCGAGCACCGCGAGACCATCCGCTCGGTCTCGCGTGCGGCGGCCGCCGGAGGCGTCACGTCCATTCTCACCATGCCCGACACCGACCCGGTGATCGACGACGTGGCGCTGGCCCAATTTGTCAGCCGCACGGCGCGCGAAACGGCCATCGTGAACGTCTTCCCGTCTGCCGCCCTGACAAAGGGCCTGCTCGGCAAGGAGATGACGGAGATCGGTGTCTTGACGCAGGCCGGTGTTCCCGCCTTCACCGAAGGGCGCAAGACCCTGCACGATCCCGCGCTGATCCGCCGGATCATGACCTATATCCGAGATTTCGACGCTCTCTTCATGCACGAGACGCAGGATGCCGACCTGACCGGCTCCGGTGTCATGAACGAAGGCCTCCTCGCCTCCTGGCTCGGCCTTCCCGGCATTCCGCGCGAGGCGGAGATCATTCCGCTCGAGCGCGATTTGAGACTGGCGGCCCTGACGCGCTGCCGATACCACGCGGCCAAACTCTCGACCGCTCCGTCCCTCGACGTTCTGCGCCGAGCCAAAGCCGAGAACCCGCTTGTGACGGCGGGCGTCTCGATCAATTCGCTGTCGCTCAACGAAAACGACATCGGCGAATACCGAACCTTCTTCCGCCTGTCCCCGCCGCTGCGCTCCGAAGACGACCGTCAGGCGATGATCGAAGGGATCGCGGACGGTGCCTTGGACATCATCGTCTCCTCCCACGATCCGCAGGATGCCGACGGGAAACGTCGCCCCTTCTCGGAAGCGGAGGCCGGATCGGTCGGTCTGGAGACGCTGCTGCCGGCTGCCCTGCGCCTCTATCATTCGGGCCGCGTGTCGCTCTCGCGCGTGGTGGAATGCCTTACCTCGGCACCGGCCGCGCTTCTGAAGCTCGATCGCGGAACCTTGATGCCCGGCCGGCCGTCGGATTTCACCTTGGTGGATCTCGATGCTCCCTTTATTTTTGACAAGTCGCGAATCCGTTCGCGCTCGAAAAATTCGGCCTTCGAGAATGCGCGCTTCCAGGGCGAAGTAATGCGAACGGTCGTCGCGGGTCGAACCGTGTTCGATGCAACCGATGGAACGGTGTGAGGATCGATATGACCTGGGACCATAGCGATCCGACGGCGGTCATCGTCTTTCTGATCCTCGGCTATCTCTGCGGAACGATCGCCTTCGGGTTGATCCTCACCAAGCTCTTCGGCTTGGGTGATCTGCGTTCTATAGGGTCGGGCAATATCGGCGCGACCAATGTCCTGCGCACGGGCAACAAGAAGGTCGCGGCGATGACGCTGCTCGGCGACCTTCTGAAGGCCACGGTGCCGATCTGGGTGGCCTGGAAATGGGGCGCGCCTGCCGCTGCCGCCGCAGGCTTCGGGGCCTTTCTCGGCCATCTCTTTCCGGTCTGGCTCGGCTTCAAGGGCGGCAAGGGTGTGGCGACCTATATCGGCGTTCTCTTGGGGTTTGCGCCGATCGGCGTTCTGGTCTTTGCCGCCGCCTGGCTCGGCATGGCCAAGATCTTCCGCTACTCCTCTCTCGCCGCACTTACCGCAACGCTCCTGGTGCCCGTCATCTATCTCATCATCGGCAACAGCATGGCGGCGGCTTTGACGGCGGTTCTGACCGTGTTGGTCTATCTCAAGCATATCCCGAATATCCGACGGCTCCTCGCGGGCACGGAAAGCCGGATCGGGTCGAAAGGCTGATGAATCCCATAGGCGGGCGCGAAGGAATCTCCGATAGCGAGCGCCTCGCCCGTCTGCGTCTGATCCGCAGCGAAAACATCGGTCCCGTGACCTATCATGGGCTCCTGCGCCGCTTCGGCACGGCGCAAGCCGCCCTCCCGGAGATCCCCGCCCTCGCGGCCAAGGGCGGCAAGCGCCGCATCCAGCTTTGCGACCCGGGTACCGCCGAAGCGGAACTTGCGCGCTTGGCCCGCTTCGGCGCGCGACTGATCTGCCACGACGAGCCGGATTTCTCGCCGGCCCTGCGCGCCGCCGAAGGCTCGCCGCCACTTCTCTCCGTGATGGGCGATGCCGCTCGCCTCACCCAACCCAGTGTCGCGATCGTTGGGTCGCGCAGCGCCTCCGCCGCCGGGGCGCGGCTCACGCGCATGTTCGCCTCGGAACTTGGCGAGGCCGGCTACGTCGTGACCTCCGGCCTTGCGCGCGGCATCGATACGGTCGCCCATGAGGCGGCTCTGGCCAGCGGCACGGTCGGCATCTTCGCGGGCGGACTCGACCGCCCTTATCCGCCGCAGAACAAGCCTCTGATGCGCCGGATCGTGGATGAGGGCGGTTGTCTTGCGACGGAAATGCCGTTCGGCTGGGAGCCACGCGCCGTAGACTTTCCCCGGCGCAATCGCATCGTCGTAGGCCTCTCCCTGGCTGTTCTGGTGGTGGAAGCGTCTCTGCGGTCGGGCTCGCTGATCAGCGCGCGTCTCGGCGGCGAGCTGGGCCGCCTTGTCTTCGCCGTCCCCGGCTCACCGCTCGAACCGCGTTCGGCCGGCACCAACATGCTTCTGAAGGATGGCGCTCAACTCGCCACGGAGACGGCGGACATCCTGCAGGCTCTGGAGCCGATGGCCCGCCGCCCCTCACCTGTTCAAGCGCTTCTCCATCCCGATGACAGTGGCGATACACACGAGGCGGATGCAGGCGAGCGGGCGCGCATCCTTCGCTCGCTCGGGGTCGCTCCCGTCTCTCTCGACGATCTGATCCTTCACAGCTCCGTATCGCCGTCGACGGTCCATATGACGCTTCTGGAACTCGAACTCGCCGGGCGCCTGGAGCGTCATTCGGGCGGGCGAATCTCGCTTCTTCCTTGACACCGGCCTGACACGAAGCTCGCCTGTTGCAGCCGATGGGTTGACCCACGCGGCTCGGCTGTCCATGTGAACAAAGCGATATTACGGCGCGTCGGCACCGGCCGGCCGCCCTTTCCGGGACGTGCACATGGAAGTGGTCATCGTCGAATCGCCTGCAAAAGCGAAGACGATCAATAAATATCTGGGCAGCAACTACACGGTGCTGGCCTCCTTCGGGCACGTTCGGGATCTCCCGGCGAAAGACGGCTCCGTGCGCCCGGACGAAGACTTCTCCATGGACTGGGAGGTCGACAAGCCTTCGCAGAAGCGCCTTACCGAGATCGCCCAGGCCGTGAAAAACGCCGACGCCTTGATCCTCGCGACCGACCCGGATCGCGAAGGAGAGGCGATTTCCTGGCACGTGCTCGAAGTTCTGCGCCAGAAGAAGGTTCTGAAGGACAAGCCCGTCAGCCGCGTCGTCTTCAACGCCATCACCAAGAAGGCGGTGCTCGACGCGATGGCCAATCCGCGCGAGATCGACGCGCCGCTGGTGGACGCCTATCTGGCGCGCCGGGCGCTCGACTATCTCGTCGGCTTCAACCTGTCGCCCGTTCTCTGGCGCAAGCTGCCGGGGGCGCGCTCGGCGGGCCGCGTCCAGTCCGTCGCGCTACGTCTTGTCTGCGACCGTGAAAGCGAAATCGAGCGGTTCAACTCCGAGGAATATTGGCAGATCGCCGCCAAGCTCGCGACGCCGCGCGATGATGATTTCGAGGCTCGCCTGACCGGCTTCGAGGGCGAGCGCCTCCAGCGCCTTTCGATCAACAACGAAGCGCGCGCTTTCGCCATTCGCGACATGCTGAACGGTGCCTCGTTCCGGGCTGTGAGCGTCGAGGCCAAGCCGACCAAGCGCAACCCCTCCCCGCCTTTCACAACCTCGAGCCTCCAGCAGGCGGCCTCCGCCAAGCTCGGCTTCGGCGCGTCCCGCACGATGCAGATCGCGCAGCGCCTGTACGAGGGCATGGACATCGGCGGCGAGACGGTCGGTCTCATCACTTACATGCGAACCGACGGCGTGCAGATGGCGCCTGAAGCCATCGATGCTGCCCGCTCTGCGATCGCGGAGACCTTCGGCGCGCGCTACGTGCCGGAGAAGCCGCGTGCTTATTCCACCAAGGCGAAGAACGCGCAGGAAGCTCACGAGGCGATCCGCCCCACCAGCTTCATGCGCCACCCCAAGGACATGGAGCGCTTTCTCGATCGTGATCAGGCACGGCTCTATGACCTGATCTGGAAGCGCGCCATCGCCAGCCAGATGGCGTCCGCCGAGATCGAGCGCACGACGGCCGAGATCGTGGCGGAGAACGGTGGTCAGAAGGCGCAACTGCGCGCCACAGGCTCCGTCATCCGCTTCGAAGGCTTCATCGGCGCCTATCAGGACCACCGCGACGACTCGAAGGCCCCGGCCGAGCAGGAATCGGATGACGATGATTCCGCTCGCCTACCGGAAATCCTCGCTCAGGAGCCGCTGAAGAAGCTTTCGATCGACCCGAGCCAGCACTTCACCGAACCCCCGCCGCGTTTCTCGGAAGCGTCGCTGATCAAGCGGATGGAAGAACTCGGGATCGGTCGCCCGTCGACCTATGCCGCAACGCTTCAGACACTGCAGGACCGTCAATATATCGTGCAGGACAAGCGCAAGCTTCTGCCCGATTCCAAGGGACGGCTCGTCACGGCCTTCCTGCACAATTTCTTCGAGAAGTATGTCGAGTACGATTTCACGGCCGACCTCGAAGGCAAGCTCGACGGCATTTCCTCCGGCGAGTTGTCCTGGAAGGAGGTCCTGCGCGAGTTCTGGAAGGATTTCTCGGCCCAGATCGACGGGACCAAGGAACTCCGCGTCACCGATGTTCTCGATGCGCTGAACGAGGAACTCGCGCCGCTCGTCTTCCCGGATCGCGGCGACGGGACCGACCCACGCGCGTGCCCGCGCTGCGGCAACGGCAAGTTGAGCCTCAAGCTCGGCAAGTTCGGGGCTTTCGTCGGATGCTCGAACTATCCTGAATGCGGCTTCACGCGTCAGCTCGGCTCCAATCTTTCGGCCGAGGCGGCAGAGGGCGATGGCGGGCTGAACGAGCCGAAGGATCTGGGTGTCGATCCCGAATCCGGCGAACCTGTCACGCTTCGCTCGGGGCGCTTCGGCCCCTATGTCCAGCGCGGCGACGGCAAGGAGGCCAAGCGCTCTTCGCTGCCCAAGGGCTGGCAGGTCGCCGATATCGATTTCGAAAAGGCCCGCCAGCTTCTCTCGCTCCCGCGTGAGGTGGGTTTGCATCCCGAATCCGGCAAACCGATCCTGGCCGGCCTTGGCCGTTACGGCCCCTTCCTCCAGCACGATGGCGCCTATGCCAATCTGGAAACCGTCGAGGACGTTCTGACGATCGGCCTCAACCGCGCCGTGACCGTGATCGCCGAGAAGAAGGAAAAGGGCGGACGCAGCCGCTCGACCCCGGCCGCTTTGGCGACGCTGGGCGAGCACCCCGATTTCGGGGGCACGATCACGGTGCGCGAGGGTCGCTTCGGTCCTTACGTGAATGTCGGCAAGGTGAACGCGACCCTGCCGAAGTCCAAGGACCCCGCGTCCGTCACGCTGGAGGAGGCGATTCAGCTTCTGAACGAGCGCGCCGAAAAGTCGGGCAAGGCGCCGAAAAAGGCCGCACCGAAGAAAGCGAGCACGAAGAAGGCCGCAGCCGCCGATGGCGAGGCCGCGGAGAAGCCCAAGCGCGCCACCACGCGCAAGTCCGCGCCCAAGACTGCAGATAAAGAGGCGGCGGCACCGAGAGCCGCTGCGCCCAAGACCGAACTGATCAAAGCCAAGAAGGCGACGTAAGGAGTTCCATGGCCAAGCGAGCGATCCCGACCACCGACGAGCGCTCGCTGAGCCGGGAAGCCGTTCTGCGTTTCATCGCGGACAATCCGCAACGGGCGACGAAACGCGATCTCGCCAAGGCCTTCGGGGTCAAGGGCGCGGCGCGGGTGACGTTGAAGGATATTATCGCGGATCTTCAGTCGGAAGGTCTCCTGGCGGGAACGCGCAAGCAGTTCACCCAGCCGGGTGCCCTTCCCACGATGACGGTTCTGGAAATCCGAGACCGTGACGATGAAGGCGGTCTGCTGGCCGATCCCGTCGGATGGGACGAGAACGATCTCGGCCCGCGCCCTCGCTTCGCCATTCGTCAGAAGCGCGACCAAGCCACCATTGCGGGCGTCGGGGATCGCGTCCTCGCGCAGCTCGACTTCGAGGCGCCGGACGGTCCGCTCGCTCATGTCATTCGGCTCTTGGAGCGAAAGACCGCTCGCGCGCTCGGCGTCTTCCGCGCGGCGCCGGGCGGCGGTGGCCGCGTCGAGCCCGTGGAGCGGCGGCAGAGCGAGTATCTGATCGGGGCTGGAGAAACGCGCGGCGCCAAGGACGGAGATCTGGTCGAGATCGAGCCCTCGTCGCGTGTCAAATCGGGCCTGCCGCTCGGCTCCGTTGCCGAGGTCATCGGCTCCCTCCATACGGAGAAGGCGATCTCCACCATCGCGCTTCACGCGCATTCGATCCCGCACGTGTTTCCCAAATCCGTGCTGGCGGAAGCCGAAGCAGCCGGACCGGCCAGCATGCAGGATCGGGAGGATTGGCGCGCGCTGCCGCTCGTCACCATCGACCCGCGGGACGCGAAGGATCATGATGACGCCGTTCACGCGGCTGATGATACCGACCCGTCCAATCCCGGCGGCTTCGTCGTGACCGTCGCGATCGCCGATGTCTCCTGGTATATCCGACCCGGCTCCAAGCTCGACGCCGAAGCCAAGCTGCGCGGCAACTCGGTCTATTTTCCAGACCGGGTGGTTCCTATGCTGCCGGAGCAAATCTCCAACGATCTCTGCTCGCTGCGCGACGGCGTGGATCGCCCTGCCCTCGCCGTCCGCATGATCTTCGATCGCGACGGGCATAAGCGCGATCATCGCTTCCACCGCATCATGATGCGAAGCCATGCCAAGATCGCCTATCAGGATGCTCAAGGGGCGATCGATGGAGCGCCGGATCTCGTCGACCCCACCATCGTCGAGACTGTTCTTCGCCCACTCTGGTCAGCCTACGCGGCTTTGAAGCGGGCCCGCGACCAGCGTGGCCCGCTCGACCTCGACCTGCCCGAGCGCAAAATCCTTCTGAACGCGGCCGGGCGGGTTGATCGGGTCATTCTACCGGAGCGGCTCGATGCGCATAAGCTCATCGAAGAGTTCATGATCCAAGCCAATGTCGCGGCTGCCGAAGTGCTGGAGCAACGCAAACAGGCGTTGATCTACCGCGTGCACGACTCACCCTCCCTCGCCCGCCTGGAAACGCTTCGGGACTTCCTACGGACGCTGGACCTGCCATTGGCCAAGGCCGGCGCGCTGCGGCCCTCGCATTTCAACGGCATTCTCCATGCCGTGAAAGAGACCGAGCACGAGAGCCTTGTGAACGAGGTGATCCTCCGTTCACAAAGCCAAGCCGTGTACGCGCAAAACAATCTGGGGCATTTCGGGCTCAACCTCGCGCGCTACGCGCATTTTACCTCGCCGATCCGACGCTACGCCGATCTGATCGTGCACCGCGCTCTGGTGAAAGCCTTGGGCCTCGGAGACGGCAGCCTGTCCAAGGAGGACGAAGAGCATCTCGAGGAAACGGCCGAAGCCATCAGCCAGGCCGAGCGCCGCGCCATGGCCGCCGAGCGCGACACGATAGACCGTCTGATCGCGCATCATCTGGCCGAGCGGCTGGGCGACCAGTTCACGGGCAAGATTCAGGGTGTCACGAAGTCGGGGCTTTTCGTCCAGTTGCCGACCTTCGGCGCGGACGGCTTCATTCCAATCTCGACGCTCGGCACCGACTATTACCACTATGACGAAGTGGGACATGCCCTGATCGGGGAGCGCACCAAGCGCGGCTTCCGGCTGGGCGATACGGTCGAGGTCAAACTGGTCGAGGCGATTCCCCTGGCAGGCTCCATGCGCTTCGAAATGCTGTCCGAAGCCCGCGACTTGCCAGCAACGACCGGCTCCTTCCACAAAGCAGCGCGACGTTCGCATCGCTTGCACAGGCCCGGCCGCCAGCCCAAGATCGCCGGCAAGGGCGGGAGGAAAAAGCGATGAACGTTTCGGATCATCCAGCGGACGATCCTCATCTCGCTGAAGCTATAGCAGATCTGGGCGAGCCGCGGGACACGCTCCAAGCCATGGCGCGTGGCTTCCTGATGCGCTGCCCTCGCTGCGGACGCGGGCCGCTCTTCCACGGCTTCCTGAAAAGCGTGGACAAGTGTGAGGCCTGCGACGAGGTGTTCCATCATCACCGCGCCGACGATCTGCCGCCGTATCTCACGATCTTCATCGTCGGCCATCTCGTGGTCGCCCTTTTCATGGGCGTGGAAAAGGTGAGCGACCTGCCGCTCTGGGCGCATCTGGCGATCTGGATTCCCGTAACGATCGCCTTGTCACTGGTGCTCCTGCGCCCGTTAAAAGGCGCGACGATCGGTCTGCAATGGGCCATGCGAATGCATGGTTTCGGAGGCCGATCGGAGGAAAGCGACGCCTGAAAGCTCGGCCCACGAGGCCTGCATCTTGACTTCGCCGCTCCCATGCGTAGTGTCCGCGACGATAAGGAAACGTGGTTTCACGCTTCCGTTCGGTTCTGTCCGCTTCGGCGGTATGGACCAGACACAATCTCTCATGTCCTGCATGCCCCGTGCGACGCCTGCCCGGCCCGCCGTCAGACGCAGGGCCACGATACGCCAGGATGGACGCACAATGGCCAAGGCTACAACGATCAAGATCAAGCTGCTCAGCACGGCTGACACGGGCTTCTTCTACGTCACGACGAAGAACAGCCGTACGATGACCGACAAGATGGTCAAGACGAAGTACGATCCGGTTGCTCGCAAGCATGTCGAGTTCCGCGAGACCAAGATCAAGTAAGATCTGTCTCATAGACTGACGATGCGCCGCTCCCTTTCGGGGCGGCGTTTTCGTTTGTGCCTGACAGCACGACGACACACCGCATGATACGCTTGCGTCGCAGCCGTTCGAATTAGCGGTTGGGGATGGGGCGCACGCGCGACGCTCGAAAGTGGTCGGCCGACTGCCGATCGCGGCACGAGGATACCGCATATGACCAGCTGCCGACCGACCGCCCCACGGGACCCAGGAGATGCGGCGGACCTGAGCATTCCATGGGGGAACCAGAGATCAGGCTTTCGCCTGTCTATTGATATCGCCCTGCTTCGTAGACTTGCCGAGAATCGGCAGGGAATCAATCCAGAAGCTGAAAATTGATCCTGATCTATTCAGGAATGGTTAAAGCTAGATCATACTTGTAAGCGTGGACCGGACCACGCGATTGCGGCCTTCCCGCTTGGCTTGGTAAAGGGCCAGATCAGCCCGCTTGAGAAACTCGCGCGGCTCTTCCCCCGCCCACATGGCCAGCCCAAAACTTGCCGTCACGGGGAGCTCCTTGTCTCCCGCACCAAAGGGGCTCGCCGCAATGACCTCACGCAGACGGTCGGCGGCCTGCAACGCCTCATCCTCGCTGAGATCGGGCATGAGGAGGGCAAACTCCTCGCCCCCCATCCGCGCCGCCAAGTCGCTTCCCCGAGAATTGGCGAGAATGCGATGGGCGAACTGCCGCAGCACCTCGTCACCGGCATCGTGGCCGAACGCGTCATTAATGTGTTTGAAGTGGTCAATGTCGAGCATCATGACGCAGAGCGGCCGTCCGCTCTGGCGGGATTGATCGATCAATGGCCTGAGATGGGTGTCGAAGAAGCGCCTGTTGTGCAAGCCCGTCAAAGGGTCCGTGATCGCGAGTTCGAGCGTCGATTGAAAGCTGCGGCGCAGACCTTCATCATAGCGCCGGCGACGCACCTGCGTGCGGATACGGGCCAGAAGCTCGTTCTTGTCGAGCGGCGTCTGGCAGTAGTCATTGGCGCCGAGTTCCAGACCACGCCCCACCCGCGCCTCATCTTCCGGAGCGGCCAACAACAGAATGGGGATTTGCCGCGTCGCTTCCTGAGAGCGCAGCCGCGAACACAGGCGCAGAGGGTCGAACCCGGTCGAGCGCAGGTCGATGATAAAAAGATCCACCGTTTCTTTGGGCTGTACCGCCGCGTCCGGCTCGCTCATCACGATCAAATTATGCTCGGTGCCGATCAGGCGGGCCAGCCGCTGCGACTGATCCGGCGCATCCAGAATGGCGTAGACTCGACCCTTGAGCCCCGAATCGAGAGGGGGAGCGGGCTGGAGCGCCGCCGTCAGCTTCGTGCTCGTCTCGGCGCGCATCCGCAGCTCGTCCGTCAACATCTTGAGACGGGTGAGACTTCTGATTCGGGAGAAAAGCGGCAGGCCGCGCACCGGCTTGGTCAAGAAATCGTCGGCGCCAGCTTCCAGCCCCCGGACACGGTCCTGCTGCTGGTCCAGCGCCGTCACGAGCACGACAGGCAGATGCATGGTGCGCGGATCGCTTTTAAGCCGCCGACAAACTTCGAAACCATCCATGCCCGGCATCATCACGTCGAGCAGAACGAGATCGATCATCTCGCGGCCGCATATATCCAGCGCCTCCTGCCCGGACGTCGCGAGGAGAACGTCGTAATATTCTTCCGCCAACTGCGCCTGCATCAGGCGCAAATTGACGGGCATATCATCGACGATCAGAATCCGGGCGGACATGCGTTAAGCATCGCCAAGGAAGGACTTGATGGTCTCGATGAATTTCAGAACCGAGATGGGCTTGGAGATATAAGCTTCGCAACCGCCCTTCCGAATGCGCTCTTCATCGCCCTTCATCGCGAAGGCCGTGACGGCAATAACGGGAATCGAGCGCAGTTCAGGATCGGCCTTCAAATCTCGCGTGACATCCAGCCCGGAGACCTCAGGCAGTTGGATATCCATCAGAATCAGGTCCGGACGATGCTCGCGCGCCAGATCGACAGCCGTCAAACCCGAACGGGTTTGGACCGTGCGGTAACCGTGAGCCTCGATCAGATCGCGAAAGAGCTTCATATTCAGCTCGTTGTCTTCGACGATCATGACGGTCTTGGTCATACGAATACCCTCTTCCGAACGTGACTCGTCCGGTTTCCCGACCTTCAATAGGCAAAGCTAGGGTAATTTGATTTAACAATTCGGCAATTCGGTCCTTCGACCGCGAAAGGAATCAGTTATGATTAACAAGACCTACCGCAGCGGAAGCGACGATCTGGAACAGACGGCGGCCGGTCTCGCGATCGAAGCCCTGACATTCATCTCAACCGATCGACTTCTGTTCAATCGGTTTCTGCGCCTCACCGGGCTCGAACTCGAGAATCTTCGGCAAGCCGCGGGCGAGCCGGCGTTTCTTGCGGGCGTTCTGGATTTCGTTCTTTCAGACGAAAAACTCGTTACGGACCTCGCCGCCCATCTCGACATCCCAGCCGTGCGGATCTCGGCCGCGCGCCGCGTCCTGGCACTTCCCTACGCGGAGTCCTATTCCTGATGACGACGATCGGTCCTTCGATCGATGCGCTGCCCAAGCGCCATGACGCCTTGCTCGTCCTGGATGTCGATGAGGTCGTGCTGCATTTCATCGCGCCCTTCTGTGAACTCTTGGCCGAGCATGGCGCGCAACTGCATTTCGAAAGCTTTCGGCTGACCGGGAATGTCCGATCGCTTTCGACGGGCGCGGCCGTCTCCGGTCATGAGCTCGATCGCATCACCGACCTTCTCTACACCGAGCAGGTCGAGCGGCAGCGGCCGGTGGCGGGTGTCGCCGAAGCGCTGAGTGAGCTTCGCGAAAGCGCCGACATCGTGTTCCTGACGGCGATGACGCCGCACTATTACGCGCAGCGCCGTACCCTCCTCGATCAGCATGGGCTGACCGATCCAATGATCGCCACCGAGCGATCCAAAGGTGGCCTCCTCGCCGAAATGCGCCAGCGCTGGAAGGGGCCGATCGTGTTTGTGGACGATCTCCCGCCCAACCTGGAGGGAGCCCGGCGCAGCGCGCCGGATATTCATCTCGTCCATCTCATGCCGAACCGTGAGTTCCGCGCTCACCTTCCATTGATGCCGAAGGGAACCGTGAGAGCCGACAACTGGTCAGAGGCCGCAGGGCTGATCCAGCGCCTTCTGGCAGGCTGAATTCTATCCGGCCGATCCGGTGCCACGTTGGTAACGGCTCCGAACGGCGCTCCCGCCTTACGCCAGCTCGACGTCGAGAACGCCGGGCGCCGCCTTGATCACACTCGCCATCTGCGGCGAAACGCGGAACTTGCCCGGCAGGGTGATCTCCACTTCGCGGTCGCCATCGTCGCGCAACAGGATCAGCGAGATGTCGCTGTCTCCGCCTTGGCGCAATTGACTCTGGAACAGCGAAAACGGCTTGGCGTCGCGCATGAAGATGCGCAGCGCCTTCTGCATCTTCTCGGCCTCGGCTTCCAGCGACTGAACGCCGGACGCGCGCAACGAGATGCCCTCCGGCCGATCTTCTGCCGAGACCGTGACGATCACCGAAGCGCCGGGCTCCAGCTTGTCACGGAAGGTGATGAGCGTTTCGGTGAACAACACGATCTCATATTGCCCGGTCGGGTCGGAGAGTTGGACGATGCCGATCTTGCCGCCGGTGCGCGTCTTGCGCTCCTGCCTCGATGTCACCGTTCCGGCCAGGCGACCTGCCGTCTGCCCCTTGCGGACGCCAGCGACGACTTCCGCGTAGGTCTGAACCTTCAGACGCTTCATGGCGTCCTTGTATTCGTCCAGCGGATGAGCGGACAGATAGAAGCCGATCGACTGGAACTCCCGCAGCAGCTTTTCCGCCGTGCTCCATCCCGATACCTCGTCCAGCCTCAGCGGTTCGGGCTCCCCGCCACCACCGAACATATCATGCTGGCCGGACGTGCGGCCAGCCTGCGCCAGCGCGGCATAGGCGGAGAGCTTCTCGAGATTGCCGCACAAGCGAGCACGGTCGATGCCGAAACAGTCCAGCGCGCCGGCCGCGATCAGATGTTCGAGCGTGCGCTTGTTGACGATCTTGGGATCGATCCGCGCGCAGAAATCCTCGAGACTTTTGAAGGTCCCGCCTTCCTCGCGCTTTTCGACGATATGATCCACCGCCTGCTCGCCGACGCCCTTGATAGCCGCCAGCGCGTAGATGATCTTCCCGTCCCGCACCTCGAAAGGCCGGTGCGAAAGCTGCACCGACGGCGGCACGACGGGAATGCCCAGACGCTTGGCGTCGAGTCGGAAGTCGTTGAGCTTGTCCGTATTGCCCATATCGAGCGTCATCGACGCGGCCAAGAACTCGACCGGGTAGTTCGCCTTCAGATAGGCCGTATGATAGGAGACCAGCGCATAGGCCGCCGCATGGCTCTTGTTGAAGCCATAGTCGGCGAACTTCGCCAGAAGATCGAAGATCGTATCGGCCTGCGCCTTGGGAATGCCGTTCTTCACGCAGCCATCCACGAAGCGCACGCGCTGGATATCCATTTCAGCGCGGATCTTCTTGCCCATGGCGCGGCGCAGCAGATCGGCCTCGCCCAGCGTATAGCCGGACAGAACCTGCGCGATCTGCATCACCTGTTCCTGGTAGATGATGACGCCCTGCGTTTCCCGAAGGATCGGTTCGATCTTCGGGTGGATGATCTCGACCTCTTCCTCCTTGTGCTTGCGGGCGTTGTAGACCGGGATATTCTCCATCGGGCCGGGGCGATAGAGCGCGACGAGAGCGACGATATCCTCGAACCGATCGGGTTTCATGCCGATCAGCGCCTTGCGCATGCCAACCGATTCCACCTGAAACACGCCGACCGTCTCGCCGCGCGTCAGGAGTTCGTAGGTCGGCTTGTCCTCCAGAGGAACAGCGCCGAGATCGATCCTTTCACCGCGCCGGGCGATCAGGTCGACAGCGGTCTTCAGCGTCGTCAGCGTCTTCAGGCCGAGGAAATCGAACTTCACGAGCCCGGCCTGCTCCACCCATTTCATGTTGAACTGGGTGACCGGCATATCGGATCTGGGATCTCGATACATCGGCACGAGCTTCGACAGGGGCCGGTCGCCGATCACGATACCGGCGGCGTGGGTCGAGGCGTGGCGGTAGAGACCTTCGAGTTTCAGCGCGATGCTGAGAAGGCGGTCCACCACCTCCTCCTTGCGCCGCTCTTCCTGAAGGCGCGGTTCGTCCTCCAGTGCCTGCGCAAGCGTCACCGGATTGGCAGGGTTTTGAGGCACGAGCTTGCAGAGCTTGTCCACATGGCCGTAGCTCATCTCCAAAACACGCCCGACGTCGCGCAGCACGGCGCGCGCCTGCATGGAACCGAAGGTGATGATCTGGGCCACCTGCTCGCGCCCATATTTTTGCTGAACGTAGCGGATGACCTCCTCGCGCCGATCCTGGCAGAAGTCGATGTCGAAATCGGGCATCGAGACGCGGTCGGGATTGAGGAAGCGCTCGAAAAGAAGCGCGAAACGGAGAGGATCGAGATCGGTGATGGTCAGCGAATAGGCGACGAGCGAGCCCGCGCCCGAACCACGGCCGGGTCCGACCGGGATGCCCTGCGCCTTCGCCCATTTGATGAAGTCCGACACGATCAGGAAGTAGCCGGGGAACTTCATCCGCTCGATGACCGAGAGTTCGAACTCAAGCCGCTCGCGGTAGGTCTCGACGGTCTGGCCCGGTGCGGGACCGTGCGCTGACAATCGCGCCTCGAGCCCGGCTTCGGCTTGGGCGCGCAGCTCCGCCGCTTCGGCGAGCTCGGCCTCGCTCGCATCGGCATCGGCGCCAGCGAAACGGGGCAAGATGGGCTTGCGGGTGCGCACGCGATACGAACAGCGCCGCGCGATCTCGATCGTGTTCTCGATCGCCTCGGGCAGATCGGCGAAGAGCAACGCCATCTGCTCCTGTGATTTCAGGCAGTGATCCCGCGTCAGGCGCCGGCGATCCTCGTGGCTGACGAGCCGGTTCGAAGCGACGGCAATCAACGCGTCATGCGCATCGAAATCTTCATTGCAGAAGAAGAACGGCTCGTTGGTCGCGACAAGCGGGAGATTCAGTTCGTAGGCCAGCGCGCAGGTTTCGGGCTCCGTACGCCGGGCACGGCCCTCATGGCGCTGCAATTCGACATAGAGCCGATCGCCAAAGGCGGAGGCCAGCATTTCCAAACGAGCACGCGCGACGACGCTTTGGCCCGACGCGATGGCGGCTCCGATCGGTCCGAGCGGACCACCGGTCAGCGCGATCACGCCTTCCGAATGCTCGGCCAGCCATTCCGCCAGAACGTGCGGACGCGTGTTTCCATCATGTTCCAAATAGGAGCGGGACACGAGCTCCACGACGTTCTCGTAGCCGCGCTCCGTCGCCGCGATAAGAACGATCGACCCCGTCGATCCAAAGCCGGAGCGATCGCGCGGATTGCCCTCGACGTCGCGGAAATCGACCTCGATCTGACACCCGATGATTGGCTGGATGCCGGATTTCGCCGCTTTTTCCGAAAACTCCAGCGCCCCGAAAAGATTGCCTGTATCGGCAATCCCGATTGCCGGCGCTCCATCGCTCTTGGCGAATTTGACGATCTGGTCGACGCGCAGCGCGCCTTCGAGCAGAGAAAAGGCGCTGTGCACCCGAAGATGGATGAAACGCAGGGGCGCCGCTGCGCCCGCCTTCTCTTCGGCCATGACGATATTCCCGATTTCCGCACGGACCTCGTTGAGAGACCCGTCAGGCCGAAGCTCGCAATCCGGATTGAGGATCGATTCGGTTTCGATGTCCGCAGCCAGGAATTCGTCAGTGTTCCAATTCATGAGCCGGAGTCCAGACCTGATCCGGACTTGTTCACCATTCCCGCAAGCGTGGGGTCAGATCAGATGAAGGATCAAGGCAAAGCTCGCGATGAAAGCGGCTACGGCCGTGAGCGAAGCGATTTCTCTGAGAACCAGCATGACAACCTCCGTCGATCTGTGTTCCCAATTTGTTCCATTCCCTGGCGATACGCAAGAACAAAATAAGAACAAGCCCATTATGGTTGCTGAAATGACAAAGCCCCGCATTCAGGGCGGGGCTTCGAAAGCTTGCGGTTGGGATGGACGCTCTTCAGCCGTTCAAACGCCCGAGAAAGCGGTCCGCCGTCCGAAGGCTCAGCGCCATGATGGTCAGCGCCGGATTTGCTGCGAGCGCCGAGGGGAAGACCGAATTGTCGGCAATCCAGAGATTGGGCACATCGAAGCTGCGGCCATAGGGATCGACCACGCTATCTCCCGCATCGACGCCCATCCGGCAGGTTCCGATCGTATGGGCGGTGCGATCGAGCACCCAGATGTCGCTCGCCCCGGCGGCTTCCCAGACCGATGTCATGAATCGAACCGCGTGGGCGCGGAGCGCCTTTTCATTCTCGCCGTACCCGAAGCGGATCAGCGGCTTGGGCATACCCCTCCCATCCAGCTCGTCCGATAGAGTCATCACGTTCTCGTCGCTCGGAAGGCATTCGCCATTGATGCCGATGCCGGCGACGTGGTTGTAGCGGTCGAGATAGTCGGTGAGCTTCTGTCCCCAGAGGCCTCGCCCGCGAGCCACCTGGTCCGCCCATGTCTGGAGCACCACGCCCAGGCTTTGAACGAGATAGCCGCCGGCAAATTCCGCTCCGTTCGGCCGGACCATATCTTCGGTGATCAGCGAGGACGGATAGCCTTTGTTCATCCGCATCTCGTGCGGGAACGTTCCCCAGACCTGCGTTGCGACATGCGCTGTATAGTTGCGCCCCACCTGACCGCTGGAATTGGCGATCCCCTCCCGCAGGAGAAGGCGCGGCGTCTCGATCGCCCCCGCGCAGAGAAACACCTGTGCGCATTTCTGGCGCATCATGGTCCCGGCCTGCCAGTAGACGACCGCAACGATCCGCCCTCGGCTGTCAAACTCGAAATGATCCGCGAAGCTCTCAGGCCGGATTTCCGCGCCCCGCGCGACGGCAAGGGGAAGATAGGTGACGTCCATCGACGTCTTGGCACCATTGCGACAGCCCTGATGGCAATAGCCGCAATTCACGCAAGGCTCGCGTACTGGCGCGTCCGGTTGCTCGAACCGACGTGACACGACCGCGACAGGACCATCGCTCGCCTTCGCCCCAACGGCCTCGCATCCTTTCGCCATAACCTGCGCAGGTGCGTTCCGCAGAACGGGCGGCAGCGCATAGCGGCGCGATGCGTCCCACGGATAAGATGCCGGTCCTGACACGCCGACGAAGGACTCCACTTCCTCATAGTAGGGAATGAGTTCGTCGAGTGACAAAGGCCAATCTCGACCCTTCCCGGTCTCGCTCGCTAGGCGCAGATCGCGCGCGTCGGCGCGCGGCACGAAGGCGCCCCAATGCAGCATCGAGCCGCCGACACCTACACCGCTATTGTTGGCACCAAACGCTTCCGGCATCGAGCCACCGCTGACGCGCTCATCCATCCAATAGAGATCGGACGACATCGCCTCGTCCGCCGCGTATTCTTTCGGGTCTCGGTTCGATCCGGCTTCCAGCGCTACGACGCGCAGGCCCGCTGCGGCCAGCCGCGCCAGAAGGGGCGATCCACCGGCACCCGTCCCGATGATCACAGCGTCCACGACCTCGTTCAGCCCATAACGTGCCATTCGGTCGAGCTTCATCGTGCGCGCTCCGATTGGTCGAACGATAAGACCGGCTCAGGCTCCCAAGCCTCGCGTTCGTCGATGCCGACGTTCTCGAAGCCTTGGAACGCCGATCCGGTGCCGCCGCCATTCGCAAAGCCGGAGTAGCCAATCCGCGCCATGATGGCGGGATGCGCGACATAATGACGAACCGCGTCAGATCGGACTTCTTCGAACCAGAGCTTCATCTGCTCGGCATCGAAGCGTCCTGCCGGCATTGGGGAGACGGCATTGCCCTGGCCGATCGTTTCCAGCAATTCGTCCCTCGCCGCTTCCGGCAGGAGATCGAACCCCTGCCCGGTCTTCGCCTCGGCCAAGGCGTTCAACGTGTCGAGGCCGGCGCGATAGGCGTCTGGATCGGTCGGGAGAGCTTCGTAGCGCCAGCCGTTTCCCTCTTGATCCGCCATCATCGCGTCGAGGCGCAGCGCGAGGTCGATGCCGTAGGCTTCCGCATCGGGGAGAATACGGGAGACCATCGCTCGCAAGGTGTCCAACTGTCGTTGGTCGAACGAACGGGGCACAGTGGCAGGATCGTCGGGCAAAGCTCGTCGAAACAGCTCAGCTTTCAGCTGATCGCTGACGCGCTCCGGCGGAACAAGATCGGTGCAAAGAGGGAAAGATCGAGACGGCGTATCGATCGAGGACGCAGTGGACAAAGGCAGGTCCTAACGCAGTTGGAACGGTTCGAATGTGGCCGTCTAACTACGTGGATGCGAAAACGCTGCATCGGATCGCTCGGCAAGTTGCCGCATGATGCAGGAGCCGCCGCCCCTCGCAGGGCGACGAACCTGTTGTCTCAGAGACGATGATCCCGAATCTTCCCTTCGGACAGCGTCACGGCGCGGTCCATTCGACGAGCCAGATCGTGATTGTGTGTCGCGATCAGCGCTGCCACACCGGACTGGCGCACCAGCGCGGTCATGGCGTCGAACACATAGTTCGACGTGGTCGGATCGAGATTACCGGTCGGCTCGTCCGCCAGAAGCACAAAGGGATTGTTGGCGACCGCTCGAGCGATCGCGACCCGCTGCTGCTCGCCGCCCGAGAGTTCGGAGGGGCGATGTTTGGTGCGATGGCCCAGCCGCATATAATCGAGCAGTTCCCGTGCCCGATCCGCCGCCAGATCCCGGCGAAGACCGCCGATCATCTGGGGCAGCATGACGTTCTCCAGGGCCGAGAATTCCGGCAGGAGATGGTGGAACTGATAGACGAACCCGATGGCGGAGCGCCGCATGGTCGTGCGCCCGGCGTCGTCAAGCGCGCCGCAGGATTGCCCGTTGACGACCACGTCCCCAGCGTCTGGCCGCTCCAGCAAGCCGGCAATGTGCAGAAGTGTGGATTTACCCGAGCCCGACGGTGCGACAAGCGCCACCATCTCGCCCGGCATGATCGCGAGGTCCGCCTGATCCAGGATCGTGAGACGAGCGTCCCCTTGCGCGAAATGGCGTTCGACGCGCTCCAGTCGAAGAGAAGCCTGATCCATCATTCGTAACGCAATGCCTCGACGGGATCGAGCTTCGATGCCTGCCACGAGGGGAAGATCGTCGCGAGAAAGGACAAACCGACCGCCATGAGCACGACTGTCGCGACCTCACGGGCATCGATCTCGGCCGGCAGCCGGCTGAGGAAGTAGAATTCGGGATTGAACAAGGTCGTGCCCGAGACCCACGAAAAGAACTGACGGAGATTTTCGATATTCAGGCAGAAAACCGTACCCAGAACGAAGCCCGCCAGCGTTCCCGAAATCCCGATCGAGGCGCCCGTGATCAGAAACACGCGCATGATCGATCCACGCGTAGCCCCCATGGTTCGCATGATCGCGATGTCCCGGCCCTTGTCCTTCACCAGCATGAAGAGACCGGAGATGATGTTCAGCGCGGCGACCAGAACGATCAGGGTCAGGATGATGAACATGACGTTGCGCTCGACCTCCAGAGCCGAAAAGAAGCTCTCGTTCTGACGCTGCCATGTGATGGTGTAATTCGGCCGTCCGGCCGCCTGCTCGATCTGCGCCTGCATGGCCGACACCTTATCTGGGTCGTTCACGAAGATCTCGATCGACTGCGCTTGGTTTTCCGAATTGAAGAAGAGCTGCGCTTCGTTGAGCGGCATATAGACATAAGCGGCATCATACTCCGACAGACCAATCTCGAAGATCGCGACGATCGGATAGGCTTTGACGCGTGGCGTGACACCCAGCGGCGTCACGTCACCTTCAGGCGAAACGAGCGTGATGGAGTCGCCGAGGCGCAGCCCGAGCGAGTCCGCCAGACGGCTTCCGATCGCGACACCCTGGCTGGTGTCGAAATTCTCGATTGTCCCGAGTTTGATATTCGACGCGATGGGCTTCAGCCGCAGGAGATCGGCCCCTCGAACGCCTTTCACCAGAGCGCCGGTGCTGGCATTGTTTGTGCCCGTTGCCAGAACCTGTCCTTGCACCAAGGGCATGGTGAAGGCGACGCCGGGCACAGCTGCGATGCGCTTGGCCACCTCGTCATAGTCGGTCAGCGGCTGATCCATGGGCTGCATGATGACATGCCCGTTGACACCCAGAATGCGCGTCAGCAACTCCCCTCGAAATCCATTCATCACCGACATGACGATGATCAGCGCCGCCACGCCGAGCATGATGCCCACGAAGGAGAAGCCGGCGATGACGGAGACACCCGCATCTCGCCGACGTGACCGGAGATACCGGCCCGCGATCATCCATTCGAAGCGCGAGAAAGGCTTGGTCTTCATGAAGGGCTCCGGAGCGATGCCGGCTGCGGGACCGACCGTCATCGGGCGCCGATCGTCAAGCCGAGAGACGACGCAGGACGTCGCCCACGGGCAGCGTCTGGCGCTCGCCACCGGCGCGCAGCTTCAATTCGACCTCGCCGGCTTTGGCACCGCGCGGCCCGACAATGATCTGCACCGGCAGGCCGATCAGGTCCATCGTTGCGAATTTCGCGCCCGCTCGCGTGTCCTGATCGTCGTAAAGGACATCCTGCCCCGCTGCCTGCAGCTCGGCATAAAGACGCTCGCAGACCGCATCGCATTCGGCGTCGCCCGGCTTCATATTGATGAGACCGACATCGAAGGGCGCAACGCCCTTCGGCCAGATGATACCGTTCTCGTCGTGAGACGCTTCGATGATGGCCGCGATCAACCGGCTCGGGCCGATACCGTAGGAACCCATGAAGACCGGCGCGTCCTTCCCATCAGGCCCGGTGACATAGGCTTTCATCGGCTCGGAATATTTCGTACCGAAATGGAAGATGTGCCCGACTTCGATGCCTCGGGCTGCGACCCTTTCGCCCTCAGGCACAGCGCTCCAAGCGGCTTCGTCGTGCATCTCTTCGGTTGCCGCATAGGGCGTGGTCCAGGTGTTCACGATGTCGGCGAGGGCCGCGGCATCGGTGAAATCGACGCCCTCGCCCGGTGCCGCCATATCGAGATAATCGCGATGGCAGAAGACTTCGCTCTCACCAGTGGAGGCCAAGATGATGAATTCGTGGCTGAGCTTGCCGCCGATCGGGCCTGTATCGGCGCGCATGGGGATGGCCTTCAAGCCCATCCGCTCGAAGGTGCGCAGATACGCCACGAACATCCGGTCATAGGCCGTCTTCGAGGACTCATAATCGATGTCGAACGAATAAGCGTCCTTCATCAGAAATTCGCGTGAGCGCATCACGCCGAAGCGCGGACGCACCTCGTCCCGGAACTTCCACTGAATATGGTAGAGGTTAAGCGGCAGGTCCTTGTAGGAGCGGACATAGGAGCGGAAAATGTCCGTGATCATCTCTTCGTTCGTCGGACCGAACAAAAGCTCCCGCTCGTGGCGGTCCTCGATTCGCAGCATCTCCTTGCCGTAATCGTCGTAGCGCCCGCTCTCGCGCCAGAGATCGGCCGACTGAATCGTCGGCATCAGCATCTCTATCGCGCCGGAGCGGTCCTGCTCTTCGCGAATGACACGCGAGACCTTGTCCAGAACACGCTTACCGAGCGGCAGCCAGGAATAAAGCCCGGCCGCCTGCTGGCGGATCATCCCGGCGCGCAGCATGAGACGGTGCGAGACGATCTCCGCTTCCTTCGGGGTTTCCTTGAGGATCGGCAGAAAGTAGCGAGACAGACGCATGAGAACTCGAAGCTCGGCGAGAAAGGAGAAGGGATACCCTACCCCGGCTTCTTAATGGCTCGAACACCGAATGCAAAGCGAAGCTAGGACAGGCCGTCCATCAAACCGGATCGCACCGTATCCGGCGAGCACGAAGCTTGCGCGAGGCATGCCATGCTCAAGTCCTAGGCGCGATGAGAAAGAAATCGTCACATTTCTGCCATTCGCACTCGACAGCACCACGATTTCGAGTCTAAGTTCTGTCCATCAAAAAGCGTCGAACGACGCATACTTCCGCAGACCGCGTTTGGGAGGACGTGACCTTCGGCGCGCTAACGCGCAGCCTCGACTTAAGGGTCGATGCAAGGTCCAGGTTTGTGATCTAAAATGCGAGGCATGGCCTCGCATTTTTTTTGCCTGCGCCTTCCCTTTAGGCAGCTTTATATCGCCTGGCCCTCCGAAATCTCACTCAGGTTCCCGGCACGATATGGGGAATCATGTCGATGCTGTATCCCCAGACCTCCGTGACGAGATAAAAGACTGCGAAGACCGCGAAGGCGAGAAGCGTCGTGCGGAGCGCCGCTTGCCCAACCTTGAACCGGCTCGGCGCGCTGTGGGCCGTGCCGAGAACGATATCGCCATCGTCGATTTGTGATCGCATGCCGATCGGCAGAACGATGAAGAGCACCGTCCACCAGATCACGAAATAGATCGCAACATAGGTGACGATGCTCATCTGATATCTTCCTCAACGTATTCTAAGGCGGAAAGATTTCAGCCCTTGACGACGAACACCGTCACCGATGGCTTCTTGCCCCATGCATCATGCGCCTCGCTGCGAACAGCACGACGAACGGCCTCGCGCACGAGCTCGACATCCTTGCGGCGGCCCCGAGGGATACTCTCTACCGCACCAGCGGCGGCGTCGAGCAGGATTTCGACCATTTCGTCGCCGTTCTCATCGCGCTCGGGAAGCCCCATGGCAACGATTTCGGGATCGACGTCCAGTTCCAGCTTCGCGCTGAGTTCGACCAGAACGGAAACGTGTCCCGCGAACGCCAGACGTCGGCGCTCGTCGATGCCCATTTCCTTCGTGCCGCCGATCAGGAAGCCGTCCTTGTAGAACCGCCCAACGGGCACTTCATCGATAATGGCGGCCGGCCCCGGCGCGAGACGCACCATCTTCCCGTTCCGCAGCGAAACTACGTCGGGTACGCCGAGATCCTTCGCGAGTTGAGCATGTGCCACGAGATGCGCTGGCTCGCCATGCGCGGGTACGGCGATCTTCGGACGCGTCCATTCATACATGCGGCGCAGCTCTGAACGCCTCGGGTGGCCCGACACGTGAACCAGCTTGTCGTGATCTTCGATCACGATGATGCCGCGTTCGATCAACGCGTTCTTGATGTCGTTGATCGCCTTCTCGTTCCCAGGAATACTGCGCGATGAAAAGATCACCGTGTCGTCGCGAGACAGGGCGACGGCCGGATGCTCGTCCTTCGACAGCTTCGACAAAGCGGCCCTCGGCTCGCCCTGACTACCGGTCAGAACGATGACCGCCTTTTCCCGCGGGATGTAGCCGAAATCCTGCTCGCCCACGAAGGGCGCCAGCGACTCGAGATAGCCAAGTTCCGACGCGACATCGGCGACGCGCTTCATGGACCGGCCCATCAGCAGAACTTGCCGCCCGGCGACTTCGGCTGCCTGCGCGATCGAGCGAATGCGACCGACATTGGACGAGAAGGTTGTAACAGCTACGCGGCCCTTGGCCGCCTGAATGATCTCGGACAAGGACGCCGAGACCTGCTTCTCGCTCGGCGACTCGCCTTCGCGCATCGCATTGGTCGAGTCGCAGACGAGAGCGAGCACGCCCTCGTCGCCAATCTCGCGCAGACGTGCCTCGTCGGTCGGCTGACCCAAACCGGGTGTCGGATCGATCTTCCAGTCGCCCGTATGCAGAACCGTACCCAACGGCGTCCGGATCGCGAGGGCCACGGGCTCGGGGATCGAATGCGTCACGTTGATCGCTTCGATCGAGAACGGACCAACATCGAATCGATCCCCCGCCTTGAAAATGGTGACCGGCACTTTCGGTGCGCCCGGCTCGCCCTCACGCTTTGCGGCGAGAAGCGCTGCCGTGAAAGGCGTCGCATAAACCGGGGCCTTCAAACGTGGCCAGAGATCGAGAACGGCCCCGTAATGGTCCTCGTGCGCGTGGGTGATGATGAGAGCCTTAAGAGAATGGCGCTCGGACTCCAGGAATGTCGTATCCGGCAGAATCAAATCTACGCCCGGCATCTCGGGGCCGGCGAAGGAAACGCCACAATCGATTGCGATCCATTCGCGATTATCGGCCGGACCATAGCCATACAGCGCGAGATTCATACCGATCTCGCCAATGCCGCCCAGCGGCACGAATACCAATTCGTTCAATGCACTATCGCTTTCCTACAAGCCGCAAGGCGGCGCCGACTTTCAAAAAGGCAGGGGTTACCTGCAAACTCACAGCACCGCCGCTGCATCACCGCGCGGCAGTAAGAAGACGTCTCCAGCCGACACCTCGCGGCGAGACCCGTCCGGCAAATCCAGCACCAGACGACCCGAGGAATCCAAATCAGCGAAACGCCCTTCGATTGTCTCATTGGGAAGATTGACGCGGCACGGACCACCGATCCCCGCCGCACCCGACAGCCAATGGCGACGAATATCAGAAAAATGGGCGCCTTGGCGCCATAAGTCCAGAGCGTCCTCGATTCCGGTCGCAACGGACAGGAACACATCACGCACGCCAGCGACGATACCGGCTTTGTGAAGCGTCGTCACAGCATAGGGCGCACCATCGGGAGCGGACACGACGTTCACACCAAATCCAATGACGACGGCTTGACGCCCGTCAGGCGTACGCTCGCTCTCGACCAGGATGCCAACGCATTTGGCACCATCTATGAGAAGATCGTTGGGCCATTTGATCCGGATCGCAGCGGGATCGGCACCGGGCAGTTTAAGCAGCCCGTCCCGCAAACCGACCGCAATGACAAGAGGAATTTGACCCATCGCATGCACGGGCGCGGGGTCCACCAACAGGAGACTCGCGTAGAGATTGCCCTGCTGAGACGACCAAGGGCGGCCACGCCGCCCTCTTCCCGCCGACTGACTTTCAGCCGTAATCCAAAGCGCTCCGGGATCACCTGAACGCGCCGCCTCAAGCGCTATCGTATTGGTCGAAGTGACCTGCCCGAGAGCGAGATGGCGGCGCGTCGAAGGTCCGGTTCGGGGCATTGATCAGAGGAAGAAGCCGCGCGCTGCGTTGGCGGCGGCAGCGAACATCGGCCCCGCCACGAAAATGTAGGCAGGGAAGACAAACAGAGTTGCGGCACCTAGAACGATCTTCAGTTCGGTCCCCATGGGCTCGAAACCACCGACAGGCTCGTCGAACCACATGACCTTCACGACGCGAAGGTAGTAGAACAGGCCGACCGTCGATGCGACGACGCCGATCACTGCCAAAGGCACCAGTCCAGCGCCGACAGCGGCGACGAAGACGTAGTACTTGCCCCAGAAGCCGAGAAGCGGAGGCAGACCTGCCAGCGACAGCATCAGCGTCGTCAGAGCTAGAGCCAGGATCGGATTGCTGCGGGACAAGCCGGCGAGTTCGTACACGTCTTCGATCATCTCGTCGTGGCGACGCATCGACAGGATCACAGCGAACGTGCCGAGCGTCATCGCGACATAAGTCGCCATATAGATCAGAACGCCGCGCACGCCCGCCTCATTGCCTGCGGCAAGGCCGACAAGAACGTACCCCATGTGGCCGATGGAGGAATAGGCCATCAGACGCTTGATGTTGCGCTGGCCGATCGCCGCGAAAGAGCCCAACAGCATCGAAGCAATCGAAATGAAGATGATGACCTGCTGCCAATCCGCCGTCATCGGGCCGAAGCCTTGAACCGTGAGGCGGGTCAGCAAGGCCACTGCCGCGACCTTCGGCGCGCCAGCCAAAAGAGCCGTGACCGGCGTGGGTGCGCCCTCATACACGTCAGGTGTCCACATATGGAATGGCACGGCCGAAATCTTGAATGCTAGACCCGCCAGAACGAAGACCAGACCAATCAGCAAACCGGTCGAACGAGTTTCTTGAGACGCGACGGCGAGCGCGATCTCGTGGAAGCCAATCTGGCCTGTGAAACCATAGACCAGCGAGGCGCCGTAAAGCAGCATGCCGGACGAAAGCGCGCCGAGAACGAAGTACTTCAAGCCGGCTTCCGTCGACTTGATGTGGTCACGAGCGATCGCCGCAATGACATAGATGGCGAGAGACTGAAGTTCCAAGCCCATATAGAGCGCGATCAGATCTCCGGCCGATACCATAACCAGCATACCGACCGTGCACAGCACGATCAGGACGGGAAACTCGAACTTATCGAAGCGTTCGCGCTTTGCGAAGGCGTTCGACATGAGAAGAGCGGCAGCTGATGCGATCAGCACCAGCACCTTCATGAAGCGAGCGAACGGATCGAGAATAATGGATCCGCCGAACGCCACGCCGTTCGGCGTGACGAAACAGAGCCAGCCGGCCGCGAAGACGAGTAGACCGACGGCCAGCGACATGACGAAACCGCCGCTGCGCTCGCCTTGAAACGTGCCGATCATCAGCAGGAGCATCGCCCCGACCGACAGGATCAGTTCAGGACCGACGATAGGGAGGCTTTGAGCCACGAATTGGGAAAACATGATCTGTGTAGCCCCGGTCGGTTAGTGCAGGGAGGCGACGCTGGCTGCAGCTTGCAGCGCAGCCGTATAGCCGCCCAGGAGATGCTCGACGGACGCCGAGGTCACATTGAAGACGGGCATCGGATAGACGCCGAAGAAGACCGTCAGAACAGCTAGCGGATAGAGCAGGACCTTTTCTCGCGGCGTCAGATCGAGGATCGCCTTCAGGTTCTCCTTATCGAGGCTGCCGAGGATCACGCGACGGTAGAGCCACAATGCATAGGCTGCGGACAAGATGACGCCCGTTGCCGCGAAGATCGAGACCCAGGAGTTCACGCGGAATACGCCCATCAAGGTCAGGAACTCGCCCACGAAGCCGCTGGTGCCCGGTAGCCCGACATTGCCCATGGTGAAGAGCAGCATCATAGCGGCATAGGCCGGCATCCGGTTGACCAGACCACCATAGGCCGAGATCTCGCGGGTATGCATCCGGTCGTAAACCACGCCGACGCAAAGGAACAAAGCGCCGGAAATCAGTCCGTGCGACAGCATCTGGAAGATCGCGCCCTGCACACCCTGTTCGTTCGCGGCGAAGATGCCCATGGTGACGAAGCCCATGTGAGCGACGGATGAGTAAGCAATCAGTTTCTTGATGTCGTCCTGCATGAGCGCCACCAGCGAGGTGTAGATGATGGCAACGACGGAGAGTGTGTAGACGAGCGGAGCGAATTCCGCCGACGCCAGCGGAAACATCGGCAGCGAGAAGCGCAGGAATCCGTAGCCGCCGAGTTTCAGAAGGATGCCGGCCAGGATCACCGAACCCGCCGTCGGCGCCTCGACGTGAGCGTCGGGAAGCCAAGTGTGGACAGGCCACATCGGCATCTTGACAGCGAAGGACGCGAAGAAGGCGAACCAGAGCCAGTTCTGCATCCCGGCTGGGAATTGATAGGCTAGAAGTTCAGGGATGGAGGTCGTACCGCTCGTCCAATACATCGCCATGATGGCAACGAGCATGAAGACCGAGCCGAGGAACGTATAGAGGAAGAACTTATAGGACGCGTAGACGCGACGCTTGCCCCCCCAGACGCCGATGATGAGGAACATCGGGATCAGGGAGCCTTCGAAGAAGAGGTAGAAGAGAACGATATCCAGCGCGCAGAACACGCCGATCACCAGCGTCTCCAGCACCAGAAAAGCCATCATATATTCCTTCACCCGGACGGTGATGGAATCCCGGCTGGCCAGGATGCAGATCGGCAGCAGGAAGGTCGTCAGGATGACGAAGAGCATGGAAATACCGTCCACGCCCATATGATAGGAGATGCCGCCTTCCAGCCACTCGACGTGCTCCACCATCTGGAAGCCGGCATTGCTCTTGTCGAAGCCGACCCAGATGAGAAGCGATAGAAGGAAATTGAAGATCGTCACCAAAAGAGCGACGTTGCGGATGTTTCGGCGCGCGAGCTCGCTGTCGTCGCGCGTGAAGAGGATGATCAGAACGCCGACGAGTGGGAGAAACGTGACGGTCGATAAGATCGGCCAACCGGACATCAGATGGTTCCCCGGAACATCATGAAGGTGACGAGCGCCGCGACGCCGATCAACATGGCGAAGGCGTAGTGATAAAGATAACCCGTCTGCATCTGGACGACGCGGCTGGTCACATCGAGGACGCGGGCCGAAATGGCATTCGGGCCAAGACCGTCGATGACCTTCGTATCACCGGTCTTCCATAGGAACCGCCCAAGGCGCTTTGCATTCTGAACGAAGATGAAGTCGTAGAGCTCGTCGAAATACCACTTGTTGAGCAGGAACTTGTAGAGCCCCGGATTGCGGGCCGCGAGCTGCGAAGCCTTCTCCGGAGAGCGGATATACATGATGTAGGCCAGCACGAACCCGATCGCCATGGCGATGGTCGGCGAGTAGGCCACCAGAGCGGAGACGTGGTGTGCTTCGTGAAGCACGTGGTTCTCTGGTCCCGTGAAGATCGCCGTATGCCAGAAGCTTTCGTATCCTTCGCCAAGGAAGAACGGGTAGAAAACGATACCCGCCAGCAGCGCCCCAGCCGCCAGGACATAGAGCGGCACCAGCATGACCGGGGGCGACTCATGGATATGGTGCATGACCTCATGCGATGCGCGAGGCTTGCCGTGAAACGTCATGAAGATGAGACGCCAGGAATAGAAGCTCGTCAGCAGCGCCGCGATGACGGTCATGATGTAACCGTACATGGCGAAAGCGTTCTCACCCACGAACGCGCTCTCGATGATCGCGTCCTTCGAATAGTAGCCAGCCGTGAACGGGAAGCCCGTCAGCGCGAGCGTTCCGACGATCATCATCCAGTATGTCATGGGAATGTGCCGACGCAGGCCACCCATACGGCGCATATCCTGCTCGTCCGACACGGCATGGATCACCGAACCGGCACCGAGGAACAGCAGCGCCTTGAAGAACGCGTGGGTAAAGAGATGGAACACGGCCGCGCCATAAGCGCCGACACCCAGTGCCACGAACATGTAGCCGAGCTGCGAACAGGTCGAATAGGCGATGACGCGCTTGATGTCGTTCTGAACGAGACCGATCGTCGCCGCGAAAAAGGCCGTCGTCGCGCCGATGAACGTAACGAATGTCAGCGCGGAGTGGCTGAGTTCGAAAACGGGCGACATGCGCGCCAGCATGAAGACGCCCGCCGTCACCATCGTGGCCGCATGGATCAGAGCCGACACTGGGGTCGGGCCTTCCATAGCATCGGGCAACCAGGTGTGCAGGCCGATCTGGGCGGACTTACCCATAGCGCCCATGAAGAGAAGCAAACAAATGGCGGTCATCGCGCCGGCGGCACCGAGCGAATAACCGGCAAAGTGCAGCACGGCCTCTCCGTTGCCTGTCGCCTCCCCGGCCAGGCTCTCGCCCAGCTGTCGCGCGCCGGCGAAGATGGTCTCGAAGCTGACCGATCCGAACACTACGAACAGACCGAAAATCCCGAGCAGGAAGCCGAAATCGCCCACGCGGTTGACGACGAACGCCTTCATCGCAGCGGCATTCGCGGACGGCTTCTTGTACCAGAAGCCGATCAGCAAGTACGAGGCGAGACCCACGCCTTCCCAGCCGAAGAACATCTGGACGAGGTTGTCCGCCGTCACCAGCGTCAACATGGCGAAGGTAAAGAGCGACAGATAGGCGAAGAAGCGCGAGCGGGACTCGTCGTGATGCATGTACCCTATCGAGTAGATATGCACGAGCGAGGAGACCGTGTTCACCACGACCAACATGACCAAGGTCAGGCGATCGATGCGCAAAGCCCAGGACACATCCAGAGCACCGGCCTGCATCCAGTGCAGGACGTTGAGATGCAGTGTTTCGCCGTTTCCGAATCCGAACGAGATGAACGCAATCCAGGAGAGGATTGCGGCCAGAACAAGCAGGCCGGTCGTGGCGTACTCGGACGCCTTATGCCCGATCGTCGGGCCGGCGAGGCCCGCGACCAGAAAGCCGATTAGCGGGAGTAGAACGATGAGGGTATACATCCTCGCCTTCAGCCTTTCATCGTATTGACGTCTTCGACCGCGATGGAGCCGCGGTTGCGGAAGAAGACGACCAGAATTGCAAGACCGATCGCCGCTTCAGCAGCTGCGACGGTCAGAATGAACAAAGCGAAAATCTGGCCTGCGAGGTCGTTCAGGAAACCTGAGAACGCGACGAGGTTAAGATTCACCGAAAGGAGGATCAGCTCGACCGACATGAGGATCGTGATGATATTCTTCCGGTTCATGAAGATGCCGAAGACGCCGATCACAAACAGGATGGCGGCAACCGTAAGGTAATGTCCTAGACCAACGGCCATGATGTCTATTCCTTGGAGCCCGCTCAGATACCGCGACCGGTTTCGACCTTGACGACCTCGATGGACGTCGCCGGATTGCGAGCGACCTGCTGAGGGATGGATTGGCGCTTCAGGCCGGGCTTATGGCGCAGCGTCAGGACGATCGCACCGACCATGGCCACAAACAGAACCAGACCGGCCATCTGGAAGAAGAAGACGTAGCGCGTGTAGAGGACCTGCCCGATGGCCTCAATGTTCGACATGGTCTCGAGCGGAGGCGTCGGCAGCACCGTCCCGGCGCTCGGCGTGGGCTGGAAGTAACCGCCCGAGACGGCGATGATCAGTTGAGCCAGCAGAACAAGTCCGATGATCGCGCCGATCGGCGCATATTTCAGCGCGCCCTGCTTCATTCGACCGAAGTCCAAATCCAGCATCATCACGACGAACAGGAAGAGGATCGCGACGGCGCCGACATAAACGACGATCAGGATCAGCGCGAGAAACTCCGCCCCGGTCAGAAGGAACAGACCAGCGGACGCCACGAAGGTGAGAATGAGAAACAGAACCGAGTGAACCGGATTTCGGGAAACAACGACCATGAGCGCCGAACCGACGCTGACAATGGCGAAGAGATAGAAGAAAAACGACTGTAGGCCCATCGTGGCGGGCTCCCCCAAAAAGGTGCGGTTCAACGGCGGACGAGGATCGTAAACGTCCCTCGCCGCCTCGGTTGGATCCCCGGATGTCGCAGGCGACAACCTCTAACGATTAACGGTACGGCGCATCGAGAGCGATATTGCGAGCGATCTCACGTTCCCAGCGATCGCCGTTCGCGAGCAGCTTTTCCTTGTCGTAGTAGAGCTCTTCACGTGTCTCGGTCGAAAACTCGAAATTCGGACCTTCAACGATCGCGTCGACGGGGCAGGCCTCCTGGCAGAAGCCGCAGTAGATGCACTTCACCATATCGATGTCATATCGGACCGTTCGGCGTGTTCCGTCGTTTCGGCGCGGTCCAGCTTCGATTGTGATGGCCTGCGCGGGGCAGATCGCCTCGCAGAGTTTGCAGGCAATGCAGCGTTCCTGCCCGTTCGGATACCGACGCAGCGCATGCTCACCGCGGAAGCGCGGACTCACAGGTCCCTTCTCGAAAGGATAGTTGACGGTCGATTTCGGCGCGAAAAAATAGCGCATCGAAAGACGGAAAGCCGCCAGGAACTCCAGCAGGAACAGCGATCGGATAGTCTGCGTCAGAGCGCTCATCTTAAACCTTGCCTCCGATATTCGGAGAGAAATGGGGCCGGCCCTCACCCCTGCGCCGTGCGGGGCTTGCGCATGATGGCGAGGCGGCTACGACGCCGCCCCCCCGCAAGATCAGGCCTGAGCCCAACCGGTCAACTGAAGAACGAAGGCGACGATCACCACCATGGCCAGCGAGATCGGAAGGAAGACCTTCCAGCCCAGTCGCATCAACTGATCGTAGCGGTAGCGGGGGACGAAAGCCTTCACCATCGCGAACAGGAAGAAGCAGAATGTGACCTTGATTAGGAACCAGATGACGCCCGGAACCCACGTGAAAGGTGCGAAGGCCAATGGCGGCAGCCATCCCCCAAGGAACAGGATCGTCATGAGCGAGCACATCAGGGTGATGGCAGCATACTCGCCGAGCATGAACATCATGTAAGGGGTCGAACCATACTCGACCATAAAGCCGGCCACGAGTTCGGACTCCGCCTCGGGAAGGTCGAACGGTGGTCTGTTGGTTTCAGCCAGAGCCGAAATGAAAAAGATCACGAACATTGGGAAGAGCGACAGCCAGTGCCAGTCCAGGAAGCTGGAAGGCAATCCCAACATCGTCCCCAAGCCATCGTTCTGCGAGATCACGATGTCCGTGAGGTTCAGCGACCCAACGCAGAGCAAGACCGTGACGATCACGAAACCGATCGAGACTTCGTACGAAACCATCTGCGCCGCCGAACGGAGGGCGCCGAGGAATGCGTATTTCGAATTGGAAGCCCAGCCACCCATGATCACGCCGTACACCTCGAGCGAGGAGATGGCGAAGATGTAGAGGATACCGAGATTGATATTCGCGATGACCCAACCGTCGGCGACGGGAACAACGGCGAATGTCGCGAGAGCCAAGGTGACCGCCACAAGGGGGGCGACGAGGAAGACGACCTTATCGGACGAAGCCGGGATGACCGGCTCCTTCAGAACGAATTTGAGCAGGTCGGCAAAGGATTGAAACAGACCGAAAGGCCCAACCACATTCGGGCCGCGCCGCATCTGGACAGCCGCCCAGATTTTTCGGTCAGCCAGCAGAATGTACGCGATCAGAACCAGTAGGACCACGAGGAAGAGAAGGCTCTGCCCCAGGATCACCAGCGCCGGCCAGATATAGGACGTGAAGATGTCCATGTGTCTCGTCTTCCTTACTCGGCCGCTTGAAGCTGCTCGCCGCGAGCGAGGCGAGAGCACTCCGCCATCACCTTCGAGGCTCGGGCGATGGGGTTTGTCAGATAGAAGTCACCAATCCGCGAACGGAAAATGTCTCCGCTGAGCGGCCCTGCCCGATCTGCCAATGTCGTAATGGCCGCCGCATCGACGTTCGACAGTTCTTCGATCGACAGGTGGGGAACCTGAGCGAAAAGGTCTGCCCGGAGCTGACCCAGCGAGTCGAACGGCAACGTCTTGTTCAGCACGGCCGAAAGGGCGCGCAGGATGGCCCAATCTTCCTTGGCATCTCCCGGTGGGAACGAAGCGCGGCTCCCAGACTGCACGCGGCCTTCCGTGTTGACGTAGGTCCCGGCCTTCTCGGTGTAGGCCGCGCCGGGTAGAATTACGTCTGCGCGGTGTGCGCCATGATCGCCGTGCGTTCCGATATAAATCACGAAAGCGCCGGGAGCGATTTCGATCTCGTCCGCGCCAAGATTGAATACGACCTCGACGCCGCCTGAAGCGATGCGCGCGGCATCCAGGCCGCCCTCTTGCGGGACGAAGCCGATGTCCAAACCACCGACACGCGAGGCTGCGGTGTGGAGGATGTTGAAGCCGTTCCAACCCTCGGTTACCGCTCCGATCTCGCGAGCCAGCGCCGCGACCGAATTCAGAACGTCCGCGCCGTTCGCCCCAGCAAGCGGTCCCTGCCCCAGTATGATCATGGGACGCTCGGCCTTGCGGAGCGCCTCGTAGAAGTCCCGATTGACGGTCTCGATTTCGCCCAGCGTCTGAGGGCCGGCCCCGAGATGCGTTACGGCATAGCGCAGGTCGACCGGCTCGCCGATCAACCCGACCGGGAAACCACCGCGCCGCCAGCGCTTTCGGATGCGGGCGTTCAGAACAGGCGCTTCGAATCGTGGATTGGCCCCGATGATCAGAAGCGCGTCCGCGTTTTCGATACCAGCGATCGTCGTATTGAAGATGTAAGAAGTACGCCCGTCCGCCGGATCGATCTTGGACCCATCCTGGCGGCAATCGAGGTTGTTCGAGCCGAGGAGACCCATCAGACGCTTCAGCGCCCACATCTCTTCGACATTGGCCAGATCACCGGCAATTGCCCCGATCCGGGAACCGTCGACCGATGCCAAGCGAGCCTTGATCGTGTCGAATGCCTCCGACCAGCTCGCCGGCTGCAGACGACCATCCCGACGAATGTAGGGGCGATCAAGCCGCTGCGTACGTAGACCGTCCCAAACGAAGCGGGTCTTATCCGAGATCCATTCTTCGTTCACAAGCTCATTGGTACGCGGCAGGATACGCATGACTTCGCGTCCCCGCGTGTCTACGCGGATGGCCGAGCCGACGGCATCCATGACGTCTACGGTTTCCGTCTTGGTCAGTTCCCAAGGACGAGCCTGGAACGCGTAGGGACGAGAGGTCAGCGCACCGACAGGGCAAAGATCGATCACGTTGCCCTGAAGTTCGGACGTCATCGCCTGCTCGAGATAGGTCGTGATCTCGGCGTCTTCGCCCCGCCCGATCAAGCCCAACTCCGAGATGCCCGCCACTTCCGTCGTGAAGCGAACGCAGCGCGTGCAGTGGATGCAGCGCGTCATGATCGTCTTGACGAGGGGGCCGATATATTTGTCTTCGACGGCGCGCTTGTTTTCGGTGTAGCGCGACGAATCCACACCGAAGGCCATGGCCTGATCTTGCAGATCGCATTCGCCGCCCTGATCGCAGATGGGGCAGTCGAGCGGATGGTTGATGAGGAGGAACTCCATCACACCTTCGCGCGCCTTCTTCACCATCGGCGTGTTGGTGAAGATTTCGGGCGCCTCGCCGTTAGGCCCGGGACGAAGATCACGAACGCCCATAGCGCAGGACGCCGCTGGCTTCGGCGGGCCGCCCTTCACCTCGACGAGGCACATGCGACAATTGCCTGCCACCGACAGTCGCTCGTGGAAGCAGAAGCGGGGAACCTCAGCGCCCGCCTCCTCCGCTGCCTGGAGCAGCGTGTAGTGATCCGGGACTTCGATCTCGTTTCCGTCGACTTTGATCTTTGCCATCTGACTTTTCTCAGTTCCGGCGGCCGTTCCCAGCTCTGCCGGCGCCCTGCCCCGCTTCGCGTCGATCGATTATTCCGCAGCCTGCAGGACTGCGGGCCGATCCTTATCGGCGTTGCGTGAAAACTCGTCGATCCGCCGCTCGATTTCAGGGCGGAAATGCCGAACGAGCCCCTGAATCGGCCATGCCGCGGCATCGCCAAGCGCACAAATCGTATGACCTTCGACCTGCTTGGTGACGTCGAGAAGCATATCGATTTCGCGCTTATGGGCGTTGCCGACCACCATGCGCTCCATAACGCGCCACATCCAGCCCGTACCTTCGCGGCAGGGCGTGCACTGACCGCAGCTCTCGTGCTTGTAGAAGTAAGCAAGACGAGCGATCGCGCGGACAATGTCCGTCGACTTGTCCATGACGATCACGGCGGCAGTCCCGAAGGACGACTTGACTTCGCGCATGCCGTCGAAGTCCATGAGCGCGTCAACCATTTGCTCGCCTGGCACGAGTGGGCAAGACGAACCGCCGGGAATGACCGCCAGCAGATTGCCATATCCGCCGCGAACGCCACCGCAATGGCGGTCGATCAGTTCGCGGAACGAGATGCCCATCGTCTCTTCGACGGTGCACGGCTGGTTGACGTGGCCGGAAATAGAAAACAGCTTAGTGCCCGTGTTGTTCGGGCGACCGAAGCCCGCGAACCAGGCACCGCCCCGACGCAGAATCGTCGGAGCAACAGCGATAGACTCAACGTTGTTAACGGTGGTCGGGCATCCGTAGAGACCCATATTGGCGGGGAACGGAGGCTTCAGGCGCGGCTGGCCCTTCTTGCCTTCGAGGCTTTCGAGCAGAGCTGTCTCTTCGCCGCAGATATAAGCGCCGGCACCGTGATGGACAAACACGTCCATATCCCAGCCGCACTTGTTATCTCGACCGAGCAGACCAGCATCGTAGCATTCATCGATCGCACGCTGCAGGGCTTCGCGCTCACGAACGTACTCGCCACGGACATAGATGTAAGCCGCGTGAGCCCCCATCGCGAAGCTCGCGATGATGCAGCCCTCAATCAGCGTGAATGGGTCGTTGCGGAGGATTTCGCGGTCCTTGCACGTACCGGGCTCGGACTCGTCGGCATTCACGACGAGATAATGCGGCCGATCACCGACCTCTTTCGGCATGAAGGACCATTTGAGACCGGTCGGGAAGCCGGCACCACCACGTCCGCGAAGGCCGGACGCCTTCATCTCGTTGATGATCCAGTCGCGCCCCTTGGCGATGATCTCGTCCGTGCCATCGAAATGGCCGCGTCGCATCGCACCCTTTAAGCTCTTGTCGCGAAGGCCGTAGATATTGGTGAAGATGCGATCCTGATCTTGCAGCATGTTCGCCTCTCCGCTTCTCAGCGCTTGCTTTCGCCAGTGTCGGGGACACTGCGATTTTCGCTGCCCGATGCCCCACGATCACTCGTCGGATTGGGCGCGGTATCGGATGTTTCGGTACGCTCGCCTTCTAAACGGTTGGAGGGCGACGCAGCGCGATTGGACAAATCTGCGTTGGTCACGCCTGGCATCGCAGCGTCTCCGGGGACGCGTTGAGCGTCGGAAACGACCGCGTCCTCCGCCGCCACACCTTTGGAACTCAAAGGCCCGTCGCTACGAGGCTTTCCCGACGTCGAGCCAGAGGCTGAACCGAACTCGGCCTCATCCCGCTCTTTCTGTCCCGTCGGGCCTCGCTGTGTGCCGCCAGTCGACCCGTCAGCCGACTCCTCTCGAATTTCAGCCGCGTCGTCGCTCTCGTGCTCTTGGCTAGGCGAGGAAGACGCTGCAGTAGGCGCTTTTCCCGGTGTCTGAAGGCTCGGGTCCGTCTCGGCCGCATGCGTATCGACCCGTCCGGATTGAGACGGCGACGCGAGACCTTCCGACGACGTGTTCTCGGCCGCAGGACCCACTGAGTCCGACGCCGCTTCCTCTTTGAAGGAATTCAGAGTGGTCAGTCCGCCGACTGGTACGGACAGATGGCGGTCGATTTGCGGACCGACCTTCACCTGACCACCCTGACCGTTCTCGAACGCATCGATGATCTGCTCGAGCCGCTCCGGCGTCAGATCCTCGTATGTATCTTTGAAAATCATCACCATGGGCGCATTGACGCACGCACCAAGGCACTCCACCTCTTCCCACGAAAGCGTACCGCTCGCGTTCGTGTGGAGCGGCTCCGGGTGAATATGCTCGCGACAAACAGCTTTCAGATCTTCCGCGCCGCGCAGCATACAGGGCGTCGTTCCACAGACTTGGATATGCGCGCGCGTACCAACGGGTTTCAGCTGAAACTGAGTGTAGAAGGTGGCGACTTCCAATACTCGGATCATCGGCATGCGCAGGCGATCAGCGACATGCTCGATCGTCGCCTTGGTCACCCAGCCTTCCTGATCCTGAGCGCGCATCAGCAGCGGGATGACCGCCGATTGCTGGCGGCCTTCCGGATATTTCTGGATAGTTGCGAGAGCCCACCGTTCGTTTTCATCCGAGAACGCGAAGCTCTGGGGTTGAACGGCATCTTCCGCAAGGCGTCGGACAGACATTGGACCTCGACTTCAGAACGGTTCCAACATGCTTATGTTGCGGCGCGTTCTAACATAGAATGCATAAAAGGCCAGCGACTTCACGTGGACGCGAGCGCTGGAACGCTAGACGGCAAGGGCGAAGCGAGGCTGCGGAAAGCCTCGCTTCGTTTCAGCGGTCGACTTCGCCGAAAACGATGTCGCACGATCCCAGGATCGCGGAAACGTCGGCGAGCATATGATTGCGGCAGAGGAAATCCAGAGCCTGAAGATGGGCGAAGCCCGGAGCGCGAATCTTGCAGCGATAGGGCTTGTTCGTTCCATCGGAGACGAGATAGACGCCGAATTCACCCTTGGGGGCTTCGACCGCCGCATAAACCTCGCCTTCCGGGACGTGGAAGCCTTCGGTGTAGAGCTTAAAATGATGGATAAGCGCTTCCATCGAACGCTTCATCTCGCCACGTTTCGGCGGGACGACCTTGCCCTGCGTCGACGAGACGGGGCCGACACGATCCCTCCCCGCCAGACGCTCGATGCACTGCTTCATGATCGCAGTGGACTGGCGCATCTCTTCCATGCGGATCAGATAGCGGTCGTAGCAATCCCCATTCTTGCCGATCGGAATGTCGAACTGCATCTGATCGTAGCATTCGTAGGGCTGCGACTTGCGCAAATCCCATGCAGCGCCGGAGCCGCGAACCATGACACCGGTGAAACCGAGCGCGAATGCGTCTTCCAGCGATACGACGCCGATATCAACGTTACGCTGCTTGAAGATCCGGTTTTCGGTCAGCAGCTCATCGATGTCGGCAAGAGCCTTGAGGAAAGGATCGCACCACGCGCCGATGTCATCGACCAATCGTGCGTCCAGATCCTGATGGACGCCACCCGGGCGGAAATAAGCCGCATGGAGACGAGCACCACTTGCCCGCTCATAGAAGACCATCAGCTTTTCGCGCTCTTCGAAACCCCAGAGCGGAGGCGTCAGCGCACCGACATCCATCGCCTGGGTCGTCACGTTGAGAAGATGCGAAAGGATACGGCCGATTTCGCAGTACAGAACACGGATCAGCTGGCCCCGGATCGGGACCTCGACATCCGCCAGACGCTCGACCGCCAGACAGAAGGCATGCTCCTGATTCATCGGCGCGACATAATCGAGACGATCGAAATAAGGGATGGCCTGCAGGTATGTCTTCTGTTCGATCAGTTTCTCGGTGCCCCGATGCAGAAGCCCGATATGGGGATCGACTCGCTCGACGTTTTCGCCGTCCAATTCCAGAACGAGGCGAAGCACACCGTGCGCAGCCGGGTGCTGCGGACCGAAATTGATATTGAAGTTTCGGACGTCGATCTCGGCCACGGTCAGGCCCCTTGTTCGTTTGCAGATTGCGCCATAGCGGTGGCGCCCGTCAGCTTATGCGTAGGATAGGCGCGGTCATACATCGAGGGTTTCGCGTCCACGAATACTTTTTCCGCAGACACGAACCTGCTCAGATCATCCGACACCTGGACGGCTTCGGCATGTTGGAAACCGTCACGAGGACGCCACGCGATGCTCGATCCACCGTCTCGGCAAACCAGCCACTCGCTGCCGTTCGACGACGGATAGATACCGACCATCTCCGACTGAGTCAGCTTTGATACGCTTTCGCCTGGGGTGACGGTAAAATCACAACCACCCCATCGGCGACACATCTCGCCATGACGAAAGCCGAATGCACGTTTCGTCGGGCGAGCTCCGAAGCGGAGCGCGCAAAACATGGCGCTCCCTCGCCTCAGCTTCTCGCCCCGACGGCATCTCAATCCGCCTTTGCCTTCTCATCCCCCGGAAGAACGTAGTCCGTTCCCTCCCAAGGCGACAGGAAATCGAAATTGCGGAACTCCTGGCGCAGCTCGACGGGCTCGTAGACCACCTGCTTGCGCTCCTCGTCGTAATGCACTTCGACAAAGCCGGTCAGAGGGAAATCCTTCCGAAGCGGATGCCCCTCAAAACCATAATCCGTCAGGATGCGACGAAGATCCGGATGCCCGGTGAAGAGGATCCCGTAGAGGTCGTAGGCCTCCCGCTCGAACCAATCTGCTCCCGGAAAGATCCCCGTGATGGACGGCACAGGGCGATCCTCATTCGTCGTCACCTTCACACGGATCCGCTGATTCAGATACGGGGAGAGAAAGTGATAAACGACTTCGAACCGATCAACCCGATTGGGGTAATCGACCCCTGCGACATCAATGAAATTCTTGAACTGACATTGAGGATGGTCGCGCAGAAACGTGACAACGTCCAAAACATCGGAGGGACGAATTACGAGCGTCAACTCACCATAGGCGAGTTTGCGGTCGACGATTTTCCCACCCAACGCTTCGCCCAGAAAATCGGAGAGCTCGCTTGTACTCATATCAGCGCTCGATTGTTCCAAGACGGCGAATCTTCTTCTGAAGCAGCAACATGCCGTAAAGCAGCGCTTCGGCGGTTGGCGGGCAACCAGGAACATAAACGTCCACCGGCACCACGCGGTCGCAACCGCGCACGACCGAGTACGAATAGTGGTAGTAGCCACCCCCATTCGCGCACGAACCCATGGAAATCACATACCGAGGCTCCGGCATCTGATCGTAAACCTTGCGCAGCGCGGGCGCCATCTTATTGGTCAGCGTCCCCGCCACGATCATCAAATCGGACTGGCGAGGCGACGCGCGAGGAGCAAAGCCGAAGCGCTCGCCATCATAGCGCGGCATCGACATTTGCATCATCTCGACGGCGCAGCACGCGAGACCAAACGTCATCCACATCAGCGAACCCGTGCGGGCCCATTGGATAAGGTCTTCGGTCGACGTGACGATGAAGCCCTTATCGGCGAGCTCGGTGCTGACATCGGCAACGAACGGATCAGCAGCGGGGCTGACCTGGAGATTCGAGCGAGACCCCAGCGAAGAGGAAGAGGGATTCAATCCCATTCCAAAGCACCTTTCTTCCATTCGTAGACGAAGCCGACGGTCAGCACGCCGAGGAACACCATCATAGACCAAAGACCGGCCCAGCCGAGTTCACCAAAGGACGCAGCCCATGGGAACAGGAATGCGACCTCAAGGTCGAAGATGATGAACAGGATCGACACGAGATAGAATCGAACGTCGAACTTCATTCGGGAATCATCGAACGCATCGAAACCGCACTCGTACGCCGAGAGCTTCTCATCGTCCGGCGCTCGGAACGCAAGAAGGAACGGCGACACCAGAAGGGCGAGACCGATCAGCAGCGCGACGCCAACGAAAATCACAATCGGGAGATAAGAACCAAGGAGCTCGTTCACAAGCCTAACTCTCCATATCGCGACCCTGTCGCGACCAGATAACAGCTTGAAGCAGCTCTACTTTCAGCAGCGTTAAAACCACGTTGCCCAAGCCATCGAATATCTCGAAGCCGCTTCCGCCTCATCAAATCGAGGCGAGAATTAGACTCTTCCCAAACTAGAAGCAAGGTATCAAACGTCGCTGCGCACCCACTTCGTGCAAGCTTGAAAAGCATCGCTCACGGAGCGGAAGCGAACCGTCAGGCAGTGCGTAGCTGAAAGAA
>NZ_BBWS01000043.1:0-2589 GCF_001463925.1 Aureimonas sp. N4
TCCTCATATCGCTGTCGTCTCGTTCAGCGGCATGAGCGGTCGTTTAAGGCCTGCCGCCGGGGGTGTCAACGTGATTCTATCGGTCCTTCGAGATCAACGGCTTATGGGTCGGACGCGAGGCTGCATGGCGGGCGTACGACGGAATCACCAAAGGCTGATGACGAATCGAGCGAACGAGGAGCAAGGTGAAAACGCGATCTTCGAATCGCACCAGGGACGCCTTGCTTTTCCGGTCGAGACCGCTTATCCGATGCGGCGTCGGGCGATTAGCTCAGTTGGTAGAGCGCCTCGTTTACACCGAGGATGTCGGCAGTTCGAGCCTGTCATCGCCCACCACGTCCCTAACCCCTGCATTGCAAGGGTTTTGAAACCGCCGGACTACCCTTCCCGCACCCCTAATTGAACCTCCTTTTCGGCACTCCCTGCCGAACCCCTGCGGAATGGCGATTCCGATACTCTCTTTCTTGCCCATTCGTACGCTCGGACGTCTCTTCAATGGAGACGTCCCTCGATGCCAGGCCGAAATCCTTCCCCGCCTCCCGCCGAACTCCTTTCCGTCCTCCGCTACGACCCCGCCACGGGCGTCATCGTCTGGACGAACACGCTCCGCGGCCGTCCCGCCGGGCGCCGCGCCGGCAGCATCGACAAGGACGGCTACCGCGTGATCTGCCACGGCGGCCGGACGTACAGGGCGCATCATCTGGCCTGGCTGATCAAGAAGGGCGAATGGCCCGAGCAGATCGTCGACCATGCCAACGGCGATCCGGACGACAACCGCATCGACAACCTGCGCCTCTCGACGCCGTCGCAGAACTCGTCGAACCGGAAGCTGCCCATCACGAACACGTCGGGCTACAAGGGCGTCGTCCGGCACCACAAGAGCGGCCGCTGGAACGCGCAGATCAAAGATGGGCAGAAGAACCGGTTCCTGGGGGCGTTCGATACGGCGGCGGAGGCTGCACGTGCCTACGACGCGGCCGCTCTGGAGATGCGTGGCGAGTTCGCCCGCCTGAACTTTCCGATCGCGTCGAACCGCAGGGCTGCCGCCGGCGAGCTCGTCGCGGGAAGGCTGACGCGGGGGCCGTACCGCCCCCGCAAGCCGAAGCCGACGCCGATGTGGGTCCGCGTCGAGGAGATCGATCTTCGGGACTACGCGGACGCGGCTTAAGCGTCCTCCATCTCCCGCTTCGTGGCGCCGCGGCCGAACCGATGGCCGCGGGGCTGCCCTCGCCGGCCGGCCCGTCCGGAGGAGAACGCCTGCCCGACGTCGCGATCGGCGTCGGGATGGAGGTGCCCGTAGACCTTGCGCAGGACGTCCACGGACATGCTCAGGTAGCCCGCGATCTGCTTCTCATCCTGGTCGGGGTCCTGGATCAGCCAGGATGCGCAGGTGTGCCGGAAACTGTGCCTGACGAAGCCATGGTCCTCGCCGAAGATTTCCTTCATCGCGAAGACAAGGCCCTTCTTCGGATCGACCGCCCTGCCCTGCCACTCAACGAGGTAGCGCCGGGGTTGCCGCCGACCATCCCGTGCGAACGGGCCCTTCCGCCAGATACGGAGAAGGTGCACCAGACGCTGCGGCAGCCGGATCGGGTCCGCCCTCTTGTTGTCGTAGCGCTTCTCGGCCTCGCCGACGCGGTAGAAGATGCCCTCGTCGAGGTCGATCCACGGCCGGCCGTCCTCGCGCTCGAACGACGCGTTCCAGATGCGCGAAGACCGCGAGCCGGTGTAGACCGCCATCAGGACGAACGGGACGATGTGACGGAGCGAGCGACGCTTCGTCTTCCGACCGCGCTGCGTCGTCCGGTACGTCAGCAGGAACCAGAGGAGCGCCGCGACCTGGTCGCGGGTGAACCAACCCTTCCGGCTCTCGCCCTTGGGCGGAAGCTTGACGACGACGAGCTCGCGGCAGAGGCCGTCCTCGCAGTAGAGCCGGATCGCCGCCTTGAAGTCCTCGAGCTCCCGCCTCGCCGCGCCGGGCGTCGAGCGCTGTCGGGCGTAGGACTTGCACGTGTAGCCGGTGACCTCCGAGAGCTTCTTGCCGCCCCAGAACGCCTCGAGCCGGGATAGACGGGCCGTCAGCTCCTTGGGGCGGGCGATGTCCTTCCCGGCCTCCGAACGGTAGTGCGCGAGCACGTCGGAGATCTCCACGTCGGCCGCGGCGCGGTTGATGCCCGGACCCGCCTTCCGGTGCCGATCGAGGACATACTGCGCGAGCCGCAGGTTGGCCTCGTCGCGCTGATCGGGTCCGAGACCGGTGAGGATCCGGGTCTTGCCGTCCCGGATCATGTAGACCGCGTTCTGCTTGATCCAGCCGTTCTTGTCGCGGCGCTCGGGCACCAGATAGAGTCGTGCTTCCTTCTGCTTCGCCATGAAGCCTTTCCTTCCTCGTCGTTCCGACGCTCAGTGCGCCGGCGGGTGGAGGACGGCTTTCCTCGCCATCCTGGTGACCCTTCATCGACGAGGGGGACTGGCATAGTCCAGCCCAGAATTCAGCCTTGGTTAACGCCGGTCGCAGACAATGCCGGCCGATCCCCACCGGCGAGGAATGCCGCCCCATGACCGACGACGCCCCCCGCCCCCGCCGCG
>NZ_BBWS01000044.1:0-113238 GCF_001463925.1 Aureimonas sp. N4
CCCCCGCCCCCGCCGCGAGAACATCCTCCCCCTCGACGACATCCTGGTCCTGGTGAACGACGTCCTCAGCAGCCTCGCACCCGACCGCCTGGTGACATGGCTCGGGGTCTCGAAACGGAATGCCGAGCGCTGGATCAGCGGAGATTCGACTTTCCCCCCTCGCGTCGTCTCCGAACTCCAGCGCCTGAAACCGCTGATCGCCGAACTCGACGCCGAGCTTGATGCCGTCGTCGCGAACTTCAAGGCAGACGGCGTGCCGGAAAATCTTCTGCGGCTACATATAAGAGAGTATACGAAACGCCTCTCAGACGCGCCGCCGCCGAAGCCCGAACCGGTCCGAGAGTAAGGAAACGCGGGTTCTCTAAAGAATTACACCGGCCGTTAACCCATTCTCCGAAGGATTGCGCTAGAATACCGTCATCGGGATCGACCCCGCATCCGCGGACGATTTCGAGAGCTCTCCCACGCCGGCACGGGCCGCCACGGGAAGCGTAGATGGCAGAGGCCATCCCCAATGATGTTCAACGATATATCCGTCGACGAAGCGGACGACTGGCGCGCCACCGAGGATTCCGTCGCCCGCACCGCTTCCGCGTACATGCGCGAGGCCAAGGCCTTCGACGCCCTTTCCGACGCCATCCGCGCCGGCAAGATCTTCCCGACCATCGCGCAGCTGCTCGACGGCCACCCTCCGTTCCGCGACGACCTCGCCGCCGACATCGAGGTCTTCGTCGCCCGCAGCCGTCAGATCTCCGGTCTGCCGGAGAGCCTCCGCGACGACCTGCGCGATTTTCATACCTGGCCCTGCGCCGATGGTTCGATCCGCATCGTCGACGCCGTCAAGGCGATCGACGTCGAGGACTTCGACGAGCGCGGGCTGCATGCCGTCTGGGCACGGGCGGCATGGTACGGCGCCATCTTCGGCGTCCCGCGCCTGCGCCGCGAGTTGTTCGCACCATACCGCGACACCGATCATCGCCGCGTCGCGTACCGCTGCGGACTGGAGCTGTCGGTGGACAGCCTCGGCCACGCGTCGCAGTGGAAGGCCGGACGGCAGTCGGACATCTCCGCCGACGGCCATCTGATCCTGCGCCGCCTCGCGGTTGCGGTAGAGGTCGTCGATTGGATGCGCGAGCACCACCAGCAGGTCCGTCTGTTCACCCGCGGCAAGCTGCAGCGCAGCGAACTTTTCGCGCTCGCCAACCCAGCCACCACCGAGATGTCTGCGGAACCGGAGCCTCCTTCCGAAACGCCGGCCGACCAGCCCCTGCTGCACGACGTCGAAGTCCGTCTCGCCCGCGCCCAGCGCCTCGCCGCCGAGGGGCAGACGGGCCTCGACGAGTCCGGGAACGTCATCGACGACGACGTCCGCCGCGCCGCCGAGGCCCTGGGGACGAAGACGATCGGCGAGCTTCTCGGCCGTCCGAAGCTTCGTGTCCTCGGCCCGCTGCCCGACGTCGGGACCGGCGACCAGCGCTCGTTCGCGAAGGGCTTTTCGGCCCTCGCGAACGTCGGTACGCCCCTCGTCGTCGCGAACGGGGTCGCGAAGATCGCCGCTGGTCTCGTCGAGATGTGGCCGCACGCCGCGAATGTGGTCCACCGCATCCTCGCCGACGTCCGCGACGGCGAGCCCGTCCGCATGCGTCCGATCCTGCTAGTCGGCAAGCCCGGCTGCGGCAAGACCTCGCTGCTCGGCTCCGTCGCCCGCCGCCTCGGGCTGCCGAGCGTCGTCTTCCCGTGCGCGTCGGTCTCCGACGGGTCGTTCGGAGGAACACCGGCGCAATGGCATACCCGCCGAGCGTCCACACCACTGCAGCTGATCCGTTCGTCCGGACGGGCGAATCCGGCTGTGATCCTCGACGAGCTCGAGAAGACCGGAGTCTCGGCGGCCAACGGCAGCTTGGTCCACGCATTGCTGCCCATGCTCGAGCGCCATTCGGCGGAGTCGTATTTCGAGACCGCGCTGGAGCTGTCCGTCGATCTGTCGGCCGTGAATTTCCTTGCGACGGCGAACGACCTGTCGGCGCTGTCGGACCCGCTCCGCGACCGCTTCCGCATCATCACGATGCCGGACGCGACCCTGGAGCACCTCGACGCGCTCGTCGACGGCGTGACGCTCGACGTTTTGCACGAACGCGGGACGCCGACGGGGTTCTACCAGACGCTGGCGCCGGACGAGGTCGAGGTCGTCGGTGCGGCATGGGGCGGCGGGTCACTGCGCAAGCTGCGCGTCGCGGTGGAGGCCGCTATCGATCACCGCGAAGCCTCGCGGACGATGCAGTGATGGAGGCGTATCGCATGGTGCTCACATTCTCACGCGACGTCGCCGCCCGCCTCCGCGCCATTGAAGACGAGGAAGGCGTCCCCGACGTCGAGCTCGTTCATCAAGCCGTCGCCGTATGGTCCGTCCTGACCGCGGACGAACGCCGCATCCTTGGCCTCGCCGCTATGCAGCTCGTCGTCGCCCGCCACTGGAATGGAGGTGCCTCATGACGACCTGGTTCACCGCAGACCACCACTTCGGTCACGCCCGCATCATTGAGCTCTGCCGTCGCCCCTTCGCTTCCGTCGACGAGATGGACGAGGCGATGATCGCGGCATGGAACGCCGCCGTCCGTCCAGCCGACGTCGTGTGGCACCTCGGCGATTTCGCGTACCGCAGCCCCCGCCATCCCGGCGAGATCCTGGATCGGCTGCATGGGACGAAGCATCTGGTTCGCGGAAACCATGACTCGCCACGCACGCGGGAGCTGGACGGCTGGGCGTCGGTACAGGAATCGGCGGAGATCGCGGACGGAGGGCAGCGTCTGTTCCTATCGCATTTCCCCCATCTCGAGTGGCCTGCCTATTGGCGCGGCAGCGTCCACCTCTTCGGGCACGTCCACGGGCGCCGCGCCGGCGTCGGTCGTTCGTGCGACGTCGGGGTGGACGCCTGGGGCTACCGTCCAGTCACGCTGCCCGAGATCCTGACGCGCATCGGAGACGCCCAGAATGAATGACCCGGTCACCGACTGGGGTCCGGCGGCCGCGCATCTCCTCGCCGTCCTCGAGTAGCGCGTCCGACGGCGCCGGGAAGCCGAACATGCCAAAAATATAGAGAAACAGCTAGAATTGGACCTATTCCGTCCATCGCCTGTCTACCACCGCCATGCGATAACGGACCCGTACCCGCCGCGGCCCCTGCCGCACCGCAGGACGCCGCGAGGAAAGCAGAAGGAATGCGATTCCATCCGATCTCCGACATCCACGAAGATTACAGCAGCGGGTCCGGCGCCAGCTACGACATCCCCACCGATCTCGCCGCCGACGCGATCCTCATCGCCGGCGACATCTCCGGCCGCCTCTCCCGCCGCGGCCTCCGCTGGCTCCTCCGCCAACGCGACCGCACCGGCCTGCCCATCGTCCTCATCGCCGGCAACCACGATTTCTGGCGCTCGTCCCTCGACACCGAGATCTCCCGCTTTCGCGATCGGCTGGGCGCCGAGGAAGGCATCCACCTCCTCGACGGCGACGAGCTGATCATCCAGGGCTGCCGCATCTTGGGCGGGACGCTCTGGACGGACTACGAAATCTACAGCGACGCTTACACCGCGCACGCGGAAGGCATGCGTTACATGACCGACATGCGCATGATCCGCACCCGCGGCTACACGCGCCGCCTCAAGAGCTGGATGCTCGCCGAGGAGCATGCTCGCTACCGGGCGTTCATCGAGCAGCGCCTCGCGACACCGTTCGACGGCACGACGATCGTCATGACGCACCATGCCCCGTCCGGGCGTTCGCTCCTCGGCGGCCGCTGCACGGAGCCCCTCGACGCCAGCTACGCTTCGAACCTTGAGCCTCTGATCCGTGGCTACCAGCCCGATTTCTGGATTCACGGGCACATTCACGAACGCCGAGACTACATGCTCGGCGCCACCCGCATCATCGCGAATCCGCGAGGCTACGTCCGCGCCGCCGCCGGCCGTCATCGCCCCGCCGAGATCGAGAACGCGTCGTTCGATCCCGCACTGATCATCGACACCGATGACATGCGCCCGCTCGCGACCGGCGCGAACATCGACGTCGCCATCGATCGCCCCGGCGATTTCCAATGGCCGTTCGGACGGACGCCGAGCTGATGGACGACGGAACCCGCCGCCTCGTCGAGGCCGATCTCGCCTCGATCATGCCGTTCACGCAGATCGCCGCCCGCCACGGCGTCTCATTCGTCGACGTCGCGCTCGTCCATCATCGCATGCGTCCGCAGCCCGTCGCGTGGCCCGAGCAGATCCCCGTCGAGCTCTGGAACGAGGCCCGCGACGCCATTCTCAGGGAGCCGACCGATGACTGAACTCGACCGCGAAGTCTTGCGCCTCTGGCTCGCCGACGAGTCCGCTTCGAACGTCCTCCGCCACGCCCGCCGTCTCGGCTGCACCCTCGTCGACGAGACGGCGATCGAGGGCCTTGCGGAGGCCGAGGGCATCGACTGGCGGACGGTACGCGAAGACGTCCGCCGGGAGCAGAATCGCCGCGATCTGCTTCTGGCGGCCACGATGTCGGACGACGAACTCGTAGATTTCGCGCTCGAGAACCACGGTCTGGCGCCGGCCTACATCGCGGCGCTCGAGGCGGCAGCCCGCAACACCTGAACAACCCCACCAGGAGATCCCGCATGCGAGTCCTTCTCGCCACCCTTTTGCTCGTCCTGAGCACGCCGATCGCCACGGCCGGCGCGCCCGACCCCTACACCGGCCGCTACGCCGCCGAATGCGGCGATCTGGTCTGTGACTTGGACATCGAGCCCCGCCGCGGCGGCTGGACCGTACGCTGGACCGCGACCGACCCTCGCTTGTTGGACGCCGTGCCGAAGTGCGCGTTCACGGCGACGGCGAAGATCGGCAGCGCGGCGATGGGACCGGCCGGCCGAGTGGATGGGATCGCGGTCGGAACGGTGAAGGGGAAGGCGTTCGGGATTTTCGATCTCGAGCCCGGGCGCGTGTCGTGGTCGTCGACGTGGGAGGCGTGCCCGGGCGTCAGCCCGAAAGCGTTCTACTCGGCGTTCGGCGACGAATAGTGAACGTACGAGCGCAGATCAGGCACGGTATTGCCTGATTGATCAGTCGAACGCTCCATCGAGAGCGAGGTCATCGAGACACTCTTCTTCCGAAGATATCGGAGACAATATCGAAGTATTTTCCTCGTCGGCCGGAACGTAGCGCGAAAATCTGAGGAAGGCGCCTCGCTCCGTCGGCGAGATTATCCACTCCCCATCCTTGAGACACTTCAAAGCGTAGAGAAGTCGCAGTTCGTAACCACGGCCACCTCTCTTCTTGAGACAGTCCACGGCATGGAGGACATGGCCCGAGGGCAGGATGCGGGATCGGACGCCGATCGGCAGATACCGGTTGCGACGTCCTTCGCCGTACGTAACGACCCGGTCCGGAAACACGACGAGGCTATCTTCGTAGGCTTGTGGTTCGATCGTTACGAAAACACTCGTGAGACCGAGCACGACCTCCGACGTATCCCCGTGCGCAACCCGGACTACGTGCGTGCGGCCGCGCAGATCGCGGGATATCTCATCCTGATGATCAGCCACGGTGCGGGTCACGCCGCCGCTCCGAAAAGGTCCGGCTCCGGTCCTTCCCGCAGATCGATACCCCGCATTCTCGCGACGCCGTCGATCCAGCCATGCGCGTGTTCCAGCGTCTTGCCAGAGGTCTTCTTGATGCCGGACAGAAAAGCGTGGACTCGCCGGATCGCGGCTTCCCAAGCTGCATTTTCGGTCGCGTAGGTCGGGACGACGTCGAGAGCGGGGTCGTCGTAGCTGTGAACGCCAAGGTGGACGGCGGATGTCTGCGACCAGCGGCCGTCGCCGTTCGGGGCGACGGCGATCGTGGCCGTGGGGGCAGCGGGGGCGCCGAGGAAGATGCGCTTCAGAGGGGCGATCGGCGCGGTCTCGACGGAATTCCTGATCTCGGCGAGCTTCGCCTCGAACTCGGCGATCTTCCGCTGCGCCGCCGCGCACCGACGGAGGTACGCGGGATCGGACGGTTCCATGCCGAATACCCCGGCTTCGGTCTCTTCGCCAACGATCCAGACCTCCGCCTTCGCGATGCCGCGAGAGTATCTCTCGATGGCGGCCTGCGTCCGGGATGCCTCCGCCGCCGCGACACTGCGCAGCCAGCCGACGTAGACGCGCAGCTGCTTCGCGTTCATCCCGACGGCCGGGTTCGTGTCGTACAGATCGCGGGGCGTCCTATGCTGCGTCCGGGCCTCCCTCATCAACCGGGCCACGGACGCCCGAATCGCGGCGGCGCGGGTCGGGAACACGTTGTGGTCCTGGGGCCTGCCGTCGACGAGGACGACCTCGATCGTCCAGCGGTCGTCCGGCAGCTCTGCAACGGCGACGTCGAAGACGAACAGGTCGCGGAGGACGCCGTCCCGGGGCGGGGTCCAGCGGTTGGTGGCGGCGATCTCGGTGGTGATGGTGTCGGTCACAGCAGGTCCTTCTGCTCGGTTTTCGGGGTCCATTCGGTACGGGGCGGCGCCTTGATCACCTCGCGGGCGAATCCGCTGCTCGACATCGAGCGGAGCCAGGCGTTCTCTTCCTCCAGCTCGCGGATCCGCGCCTGGAGCTTCACGGCGTAGCGGTCGAGCTTCGTCATCATCCTGCGCGTCATGCCCTGCCTTCGGGCCGGTGACTCTGATCGACGTCCTCGGCAGTGATCCGGCGGCGCGCCTCTTCCGTGCGACGCCTCTCGACGATGCGGGCCGGCGACGGACGGAGGTGCCTAGGTAGGGGACTCACCCAAGCCATTGCGTGACCGTTGCGATCAGGGCTATGGCGGCCAGATAGTTGATGGCGAGGCGGTCGTACCGGGTTGCGATGCGCTTCCAGTTCTTGAGCCTGCCGAACATGCGCTCGATGACGTTGCGGCGGCGATAGGCCCTTCTGTTCAGCGGATAGACCACGTCACGGGCAGCCCGTCCTGGAATGACTGGCTCGATCTGTCGGTCGATGAGCCAGTTTCGCAGCCTGTCGGCGTCGTAGGCTTTGTCCGCAATCAGCCGCTCGGTCGGTCTCATCGCCTCCAGAAGCGGGAGCGCCATGGTGATGTCTGCGATGTTGCCGGGCGTTAGGGTAAGGGCAACGATCCGGCCGCAAGCATCGGCCAAACAATGGATTTTCGTCGTTCGGCCGCCGCGCGAGATGCCGACCGCTTGGGCAAACTCCCCCCTTTTCCGCCCGATGCCGAGCGGTGTGCTTTGACATGGGTGCTGTCGAGGCAAAGCTCGTCAGGGACAGCACCTGCGGCTGCGACCTTGCCGAAGATCCGCTGCCAGACTCCACGCCGAGCCCAGCGAGTGTAGCGGTTATAGATCGTCTTGGCCGGTCCGTACTCTGGCGGCACATCCCGCCAGCGACCGCCGGTCTTCAAGATATGGAGGATGCCCGAAATCACCCGCCGGTCATCGACCCGTGGCTTACCGGGCTGGTTTTTCGGCAGGTGCGGCTCCAACACCGCCCATGCTTCGTCCGACAGCCAGAACAGATCGCGCATGATCGCCTCCATACAAAGACCCAATCCCGGATGGAATCTGCCAATTCGGGCAATATGTTGGTTGGGTCCCCTACCTAGTCACATTGATCGAGGCTCGGCCCTATAGGACGGCACAGTCCGGAAGCTTCCTCAAGACTCAGGATCCCGCAATGAGCGGTGATCGTGTCGATCTTCGATCTTCGAGCTTCGAGCTTCGAGCTTCGAGCTTCGAGCTTCGAGCTTCGAGCTTCGCGTTCGGGTAATGGAAGACGAACTTGCAACCCACTGCCCCTTGCATCCTTGAACATTAGAGATCTATAGATTAGATATCTCTAATACAATTAGAGGGGAAGAAAGTGCACGGCATGCGGGCGTTTGAAGCCAATGCGAGCGAGGTCGCTGCGATCCTGAAGGCGGTCGCCAACGAGCGGCGCCTGATGCTTCTGTGCAAGCTCCTCGACATGGGCGAAGCGAACGTGGGCACGCTGGCAGACGCTGTCGGCCTCTCGCAGTCGGCGCTCTCCCAGCATCTCACCGTCCTGCGCGAGCAGGGCATCGTCGCCTACCGGCGCGAGAGCCAGACGCTCTGGTACCGCATCGCCGATCCCCGGATCGAGGCGTTGTTCGGGGCGCTCCAGGGTCTGTTCTGCCCGCCGAAAGACGGGGCCACCGCCGCGCCCCCCTCGCACACGTTCACCGCCTGAGGCGCTGCGACCATGGACCAGTTCACTCCCCTATCCGCCCTCGGAGGCGGCCTCCTGATCGGGCTCTCTGCCGCGATCCTGCTTCTGGCGAACGGGCGCATCGCCGGGATCAGCGGCATCCTCGACGGAGCGCTCAAGCCCGGAGGGTCAGAGACCTCGTGGCGGCTCGCCTTCCTCGTCGGGCTGCTGGCCGCCGTCCCCGTGATGGCGCTTGCCGGCTACGCGCTGCCGGCCGTGCGCGTCGAGGCGACGCTTCCCGTCGTCGCGCTCGCCGGGATCCTTGTCGGCTTCGGCACCCGCCTCGGCTCGGGCTGCACCAGTGGTCACGGCGTCTGCGGCATCGGACGCGGGTCGGGCCGCTCGATCGCCGCCACGCTCGCCTTCATGGCGAGCGCCGCAGTTACCGTCTTCATCGTCCGCCACGTCCTCGGAGCCTGATCCATGGCCCGCATCCTCCTCGCCCTCCTGTCCGGCCTCGTCTTCGGCGTCGGGCTCGTCGTCTCGCAGATGGTCGTCCCGGAGAAGGTCCTCGGCTTCCTCGACGTGTTCGGGACCTGGGACCCGAGCCTCGCTTTCGTGATGGGCGGCGCGATCCTCGTCTCGGCGCCCGCCTTTGCGCTTGCCCGGCGCATGGGACGACCACTGGCCGCCCCGCGCTTCGAGATTCCGACGCGCCACGACATCGACGCCCGGCTTCTGTCCGGTGCCGCGATCTTCGGCCTCGGCTGGGGGCTCGTCGGCCTGTGTCCGGGGCCGGCGCTCGCCGCGATCGGACTGGCCCCGACACTTGCGATCGTCTTCGTCGCGGCCATGGTCGTCGGGATGCTCCTGTTCCGCCTCGTCCCGCCCAACCGAACGAACGTCGGCGCGCCGGAGCGGCCGGCAGATGCCTGACGCAGGGCCGAAGAGGTCGCCGATGAACCCTGGAGCCCATCCACCAAATCGCATTCCCTGGCCGCCGGTGATCCTTCTCGCGAGTATCGGCGGCGGTATGGTGTTCGGGCGCTTCCTACCGATCCTCGCCTTCGAACCGGGCTGGATCTCCCGCACGCTCGGCGCGGCCACCTGCCTTACAGGGATCGGTTTCGACGTCGCAGCGGTTCTCGCGATGCGCAAGGCTCGTACCAACATCCTGCCGCATCGGTCCGCCGACCGCCTCCTCACGCAGGGGATCTTCGGCTGGAGCCGCAACCCGATCTATTTCGGTAATGTCCTGGTCGTTCTTGGCCTGGTTGGGGTGACCGGGAACGGCTGGTTCGCTTTGTCGGGTGTCGCCTGCGCGCTTGCGACCCTACACCTCGCCATCCGGCACGAGGAGGCCCACCTCAGCGCTCGGTTCCCAGAGGCATTCACGGCTTACCGCTTGCGCACCGGTCGCTGGCTCAGCAGACGCCGAACCGGCTGACCCCGACGGTCGCCCATCTTTTTACAAAAATGTAGACTGATAGTTCAATTTCGTCGGTTATTTCGCATTTCGTGCAAGTGACCGATTGCCCCGCAGATCGGGGAAGAGTTCATTCGTCTCCGACACACAACGGACGAACGATGAGCGACAACACAGCATCCCCTTCGAAGACGGTCGGCCGCATGCCGATGATCGGCGACATCGCGCCGGACTTCGAATGCCGAACCACGCACGGCGTTCGTCGCCTGTCCGACCATCGCGGGCGGTGGCTCGTCCTCTTCTCGCATCCTGCGGACTTCACCCCGGTCTGCACATCGGAGTTCGTCGCCTTCGCGCGGATAGCGCCGGACTTCGAGCGGATCGGCTGCGACCTCCTCGGCCTGTCCGTCGACAGCCTGTTCTCGCACGTCGCCTGGGTGCGCACGATCGAACGGCGCTTCGGCCTCGCCGTCCCCTTTCCGGTCGTCGAGGACCCGTCCATGGCCATCGCGTCGGCCTACGGCATGATCCATCCGGGCGCGGCCGACAGCGCGACGGTGCGCGGCTGCTTCGTCATCGACCCGCAGGGCATCATCCGCATGTCCTGCTGGTATCCGATGTCCACGGGCCGGAACGTCGCGGAGATCCTGCGCACGGTGGTCGCGCTCCAGGTCCACGACGCCGAGGGCGTGTCGACGCCGGAGAACTGGCAGCCGGGTGAGGACGTCATCGAGATGGCCGCGTTCGAGACCGGCGACGGTCGTGACGTGGCGGAGTGGTTCTATCAAACGCGCAAGCTGGAGGCTGCGGAATGAGCGTTCCCATCGTCAAGGGTTTCTTCGATCCCCGGACCTTCTCCATACAGTATGTCGCCGCCTGCCCCGTTACCCAGCTATGCGCGATCATCGACCCGGTTCTCGACTTCGACGAGAAGTCCGGCGCGACCGGAACGGTCAGCGCCGATGCCATCCTGGACTATATCGAGGCCGAGGGGCTCAAGGTGGAGTGGATCCTCGACACCCACCCGCACGCCGACCATTTCTCTGCGGCTCGCTACCTGAAGGAGCGCACTGGCGCGCCGACGGCGATCGGCGAAAAGGTGATCGAGGTTCAGAAGCTCTGGAAGGGCTACTACAACTGGCCGTCCTTCCCGACAGATGGATCGCAGTGGGACAAGCTGTTCGCAGAAGGCGAGCGCTTCCGCGTCGGCGAGATCGACGCGCATGTCCTCTTCTCGCCGGGCCATACGCTCGCCTCCATCACCTACGTGATCGGCGACGCGGCCTTCGTGCACGACACGCTGTTCATGCCCGACAGCGGAACAGCGCGTGCCGACTTCCCCGGCGGCAGCGCCTCTCGCCTTTGGAACTCGATCCAGGGGATCCTCGCGCTTCCCGACGACACCCGCGTCTTCGTCGGCCACGACTACCAGCCTGACGGTCGCGAGCCGATGTGGGAATCGACGGTGGCCGAGCAGAAGCGCTCCAATATCCATCTATCGAAGGCATCGACCGAAGCGGAGTTCGTCGCGATCCGCGACGCCCGCGACCGGACGTTGCCGATGCCCAAGCTCATCCTGCATTCGCTCCAGATCAACATGAGCGGCGGGCGACTGCCCGAGCCCGAGGACAACGGCCGGCGCTACCTGAAGATTCCGCTGGATACGCTGGGCGGGGCCCCGTGGGACGAGGCGGCCTGAGATGTCGCCGCCGCTCGGTCGCCGCCCGGACGACGCCGCACGGGCCGCCGAGTTCCTGAAGCGGCTCGGCAATCCAGGCCGCATGGCCATCGTCGCCCGCCTGCGCGAGGGCGAGATGACGGTGGCGGAGATGGAAACGGAGCTCGGACTTCGCCAGCCGTCCCTGTCGCAGCAACTCGCCGACCTGCGTGCGGGCGGAATCGTCGAGGCTCGGCGGGAGGCGAAGTCCGTCCGGTATCGTCTGACCGACGATCGGGCCAAGAAGGTGGTCGATCTTTGCGACCTCCTCTTCGGCCCCGCGCCAGGGCGATCGGCGACGGGCGCTGGGCAGGATACGGGCGCGCCCCCCACCGCGAGGGCGAGCATCGGTGCCGCGGTCTTCGCCAGGGTCGGTGCCAGCCTGCCGCCACGCACGGACGATGCCGCCGGGGCCTGATCGGGCAACGACGCGACGGCGCCATGCCGCACGTGCCGGCAACCGCGACGGGCGGAATCGAACGAACGGAACACTTGGGAGGATCACGAGATGACCATCAAGACGCTCGACGAGGCCCTGTCGGTCTCTCCGCAAATCGCCGTTGCCGACCTGCCGAAGTTGAGAGAACAGGGCTTCCGCTCGGTGATCGTCGACCGACCGGACGGCGAGGAGGCGGGACAGCCGAGCTTCGCGGAGATCGAGGCGGCCGCCCGTGCCGAGGGCATGGAGGCGCGCCACGTGCCGATCCGTCCCGGAGAACAGACGCAGGCGGACGTGGGCGCCTTCCGCGAAGCTATGAAAGCGCTCCCGAAGCCCATTCTCGGCTACTGCCGTTCCGGCACGCGCACGGCGACCCTCTGGGCGCTCGCACAGGACGGGCGGATGCAGCGGGAGGAGATCGTCGCCCGCATCGGGCAGGCGGGCTACGACGTGACGAAGTCTCTTGCCGCGCGTCCGGCATCCGCTTCGCCAGCAAGGATGGACGGGGAGATGCGCCATGACATCGTGATCGTCGGCGCCGGAACGGGCGGCCTCGCCGCGGCCGCCAGCATGCTGGCGCGCGTTCCCGGTCTCGACATCGCCGTCATCGACCCGGCCGACGTGCACTACTATCAACCCGGCTGGACGCTTGTCGGCGCAGGCGTCTTCACCCCGGAAGAGACCCGGCGTGACATGGCGTCCCTCATCCCCAAGGACGTCACCTGGATCAAGGCGTCCGTTTCCGCCTTCGAGCCGGAGACGGACACGGTCGTCCTGTCGGACGGCCGAAGGGTCGTTTACCGGAAGCTGGTCGCCGCGCCCGGCATCGAGCTGAACTGGTCGGCGATCGAGGGTCTGGAGGAGACGCTCGGCCGGAACGGCGTCACCTCGAACTACCGCTACGACCTCGCTCCCTACACGTGGAAACTGGTCCAGGAACTGAAGGGCGGAAAGGCCTTGTTCTCGCAGCCGCCGATGCCGATCAAGTGTGCCGGCGCGCCGCAGAAGGCCATGTACCTGTCCTGCGACCACTGGCGCTCGGAAGGCTGGCTAAACGCCATGAAGGTGGAGTTCCTGAACGCGGGTCCCGTCCTCTTCGGCGTCGCGGACTACGTGCCGCCCCTGATGGAATACGTCGAAACCTACGGCATCGACCTGTCGTTCGGCCACAACCTCGTGAAGGTGGACGGGCCGGCGAAGAAGGCTTGGTTCGAGCGGAAGGACAAGGACGGGCAGGTCGAGACGGTGGAGCGCGAGTTCGACATGCTCCACGTCGTGCCGCCGCAACGCGCTCCAGGCTTCGTCCGGAACTCGCCGCTCGCCAATGAGGCAGGCTGGATCGAGATCGATCCGTCGACGCTGCGTCATGTTCGCTTCCCCAACATCTACGCGCTGGGCGACGCGACCTGCACGACCAATGCCAAGACGATGGCTGCCGCCCGCAAGCAGGCCCCTGTCGTCGCCGAGAACCTCCTGCGCGACCTCGGACGCCTGAACGTCAAGACGGTGGCGATCTACGACGGCTATGGGTCCTGCCCGTTGACGGTCGAACGCGGCAAGGTCGTGCTCGCCGAGTTCGCCTATGGCGGCAAGCGGGTCCCGAGCTTCCCCAAATGGTTCATCGACGACCTGAAGCCCTCGAAGGCGGCATGGCTTCTGAAGGAGCGCCTGCTCCCGCAGGTCTACTGGCGCGGCATGCTGAAGGGGCGCGAGCCCATGGCCAAGCCCGCCCATGCCCCGCTGAAGACGGCGGCCTGACGCGGCCGCCATCGTTGGGGAGCCCGTTTGGCTCCCCGTTTTACCGAACACTGGAGGCCCCGATGGTCCTCGAACCGCTGCAATATGGCCTCGGTGCCTTCTCGGGCTCGCTCGTCGGCTTCACCCTCGGCCTGTTCGGCGGCGGCGGGTCGATCCTCGCCGTTCCGTTGATGGTCTACCTCGTCGGCGTGCCGAGCGCTCATATGGCAATCGGCACCAGCGCGTTCGCGGTGGCCGCCAACGCCGCAACGGGTCTTGCCAGCCATGCGAGGCAAGGCACGGTGAAGTGGCGCTGCGCGGCGCTCTACAGCGTCGCCGGCATCGCGGGGGCCGCGCTCGGCTCGACCATCGGCAAGGCGATCGACGGCGAGAAGCTTCTGTTTCTCTTCGCGCTCCTGATGCTGGTCGTGGCCGTGCTGATGTTCCGCGGGCGCGGCAACGTCGGGATGCCGGGCGCGGAGTGCAACCGGGAGAAGGCGCCCAAGGTCTTGGGCTTCGGCGCCGCCACGGGCATCTTCTCCGGGTTCTTCGGGATCGGGGGCGGCTTCTTAATCGTCCCCGGCCTCATAGCCTCGACGGGCATGCCGATCCTCAACGCCATCGGCTCGTCGCTCGTTGCCGTCACGGCCTTCGGCCTGACAACATCGGTCAATTATGCCCTGTCCGGCCTCGTGGACTGGCCCCTCGCCTTCGTCTTCGTCGCCGGGGGCATCGCGGGCGGCCTGGTCGGCGTCCTGTTTGCCAAGCGCATGGCCACCCGCAAGGGCGTTCTCAACGTGGCCTTCGCGGGCCTCGTCTGCTGCGTCGCGGTCTATATGCTGGTCCGAAGCGCGGGAAGTCTCATTGGCTGACGTGGACGCTTCGTCCAATGGTCCAGCGACATGGAATCCTGTTTCATGACGGCGGCACTTCTGGAACCGACGCATCGACATCCCGCCGACGCCTCGCCGAGCGTCTTCGCATGACGAAGGGACACCCCTCATGTTCGATACCTTCGATCCCATCCTCCTCGCGCGGATCCAGTTCGCCTTCACGGTCGCGTTCCACTTCATCTTCCCCGCCTTCTCGATCGGGCTCGCGTCGTTCCTGGCGGTCTGCAACGGGATGTGGCTGGCAACGGGGCGGCAGGTCTACCTCACCCTCTTCCAGTACTGGCTGAAGATCTTCGCCCTGTCCTTCGCCATGGGCGTCGTGTCGGGCATCGTCATGAGCTACCAGTTCGGCACGAACTGGAGCGTCTTCTCCGACCGGACGGGACCGATCCTCGGCCCGATGATGGGCTACGAGGTGCTGTCGGCGTTCTTCCTCGAGGCCGGCTTCCTCGGCGTCATGCTGTTCGGCCTAAACCGCGTCGGCAAGGGGCTGCACTTCTTCGCAACGCTCATGGTCGCCGTCGGCACACTGGGCTCGGCCTTCTGGATCCTGTCGGTGAACTCCTGGATGCAGACGCCGGTCGGCTACTCCGTCGCCGCCAACGGCCAGTTCGTCCCGGAGGACTGGTGGGCGATCGTCTTCAACCCGTCCTTTCCTTATCGCCTCGGGCATACCGTGCTCGCGGCCTACCTGACGACAGCCTTCATCGTCGGCGCCGTTGGCGCCTTCCATCTCCTGCGCAACCGCCACAACGGCCCGGCCCGCAAGATGTTCTCCATGGCCCTCTGGATGGCAACGATCGTCGCGCCGATTCAGATCTTCGCCGGGGACGCCCACGGGCTGAATACGCTGGAGCACCAGCCGATGAAGGTCGCGGCCATGGAGGGGCACTTCGAGACGAACCGCGAGGGCGGAATGCCCCTCACCCTGTTCGGCCTGCCGGACATGGATGAAGGCCGCATGCGCGCCGAGATCGGCATCCCGAACGTCGGCTCGCTGATCCTGACCCACTCGCTGAACGGAGAGGTGCGCGGCCTCGACCAGTTCCCGAGGGAGGACTGGCCCAACGTCTGGATCGTCTTCTTCACCTTCCGCATCATGGTCGGCATCGGCTTCGCCATGCTCGGCATCGGCCTCTGGGGCCTCTGGCGCCGATGGAAGGGCACGATCTACGACGCGCCCTGGCTCCAGCGCGCCATGGTCGCCATGGGGCCTTCCGGGCTCGTCGCGGTGATCTGCGGCTGGTTCACCACCGAGGTCGGGCGGCAGCCCTACACGGTCTACGGCCTCCTGCGCACGGCCGAGAGCCATTCGCCGATCGAAGCCGCGGCCGTCGGCACCTCGCTCGTCGCCTTCGTCCTCGTCTACTTCGCCGTCTTCGGGGCCGGCACCTACTACATCATGCGCCTGATGGGACGCGGCCCCAGCGTCTTCGAGACGGGACCGGATCCGCGCGAGCCGATCCGCACCGCCGGCATCACGCCGGGCCCGGCCATGGACACGCAGGAGGGCCCCGTCTCCGGGGCCCGCATCTGACAGGAGGCGACCGATGGACCTTCCCCTGATCTGGGCCTTCATTTTAGCCTTCGCCGTCCTCGCCTACGTCGTGCTCGACGGCTTCGATCTCGGCATCGGCATCCTGTTCCCGTTCCTGAAGCGACACGAGAACCGTGACACGGCCATGAACACGATCGCCCCCTTCTGGGACGGCAACGAGACCTGGCTGGTGCTGGGCGGCGGCGGCCTCTTCGCCGTGTTCCCGCTCGCCTATGCGATCGTCATGCCTGCCCTCTACGCACCGATCATCGCCATGCTGCTCGCCCTGATATTCCGAGGCGTCGCCTTCGAGTTCCGGTGGAAGACCGTGCGCTGGCGCGGCGTCTGGGATCTGTCCTTCTTCGTCGGCTCCGTGGTCGCGGCTTTCGCGCAAGGGGTCTCGCTCGGCACGATCGTGCAGGGCATCGAGGTCGCGGACCGGGCCTATGCCGGCGGCAACTTTGACTGGCTGACGCCGTTCTCGGCCGCGACGGGCGTCGCGGTCGTGATCGGATACGCGCTCCTCGGCGCGACATGGATCGTCATGAAGACCGACGGCCCGCTCAACCGCCTGGCCGCCCGCTACGCCATAGGCCTAGCGATCGGTACGCTCGTCGCCGTTGGGCTCGTGTCAGCCTGGATGCCCTTCCTCCAGCCGACCTTCTTCTCGCGCTGGTTCGCCGTCCCGCAGATCCTCTTCGTCGCGCCGATCCCGCTCCTCGTCGCCCTAGCGGCCTTTAGCCTGTTTAGGGCGCTTCGCGACCACGTCTCGAACTACCGCCCGTTTCTGTCTGCACTGGCGATCTTCGTCCTGTCCTTCATCGGCATCGGAATCTCGTTCTACCCGAATATCCTGCCGCCCGAGCTCACGATCTGGCAGGCCGCGGCACCGGACTCCAGCCTCGTCTTCCTCCTCGTCGGAGCCGCCGTCCTGATCCCGACGATCCTCGCCTACACGGCCTATTCCTATTGGGTCTTCCGGGGAAAGGTCGTTGAGGGCGAGGGCTACCACACCCATCACCACTGAAGGTGGATCATGTCCCGCATCGCCTTCGAGCGCCTGCCACCGCGCATGCGCCAGCTCGCCTGGTTCGTCGGCCTGTGGGTCGGCAGCGTCGCCACGCTTGCCGTCGTGGCACTCGCCATCCGCTGGGTTCTTGTGCCCTGAGCCGTTGGGCGATGGACCGGATGGGGGCGCTGAAGCGCTGGCCTAAATCCCGCCACCTCAAGGCACTCTCAGGGTTTAAGGGCAGCCTCCGGATTTCGGCCGCCGAACCGCAACATCGCCGAGAACCCGCTAGGGGGAAGGTTCGCGAGGACGAGTTCGGCGCCCATGCGCCGGGCGCAGAGTTCCACGATGGTCAGGCCGAGCCCGCTTCCCACCGCGGTCCGGTTCGTCCCGCGGAAGAAGCGCTCGGCCGCCCGCCCGATCTCTTCCTCCTTCATGCCGTCCCCAGCGTCCACGACCTCGAGGCGAGAAGCGTCCCAGCGCACCGTCACCATGCCGCCGTCCGGCGAATGGTTGATGGCGTTCTCGATGAGGTTGCGAACGGCCAGCACCGCCAGGGTCTCGTCGACGGCGGGATCGGCGGCTCCCTTGGGGGGCATCAGGGTGATGCCGATGCCCCGGACGGACGCCCGGCCCGCCTGCTCGTCCGAAACCTCCCGCACGATCTGGCCGAGGTCCACCTGCGTCCCGGCCCGCTCGCCGACGCCAGCCTCGGCACCAGCCGTGTCGAGAAGCTGGCGGACGAGGCGCGAGGTCCGCTCCACCGCCGTCACGATCTGCGTTAGCGCCGTCCGGCGGACGTCCTCCCGGTCCGTGCGCAGGGAGATCTCCGCCTGCGTCTTCAGTCCGGCGAGCGGGGTGCGGATTTCGTGGGCGGCGTAGGCGAGGAAGTGACGCTCGCGCTCGCGCGTCTCGTGAACACGGCTGAAGAGGCCGTTGAGGGCGGTGACGACGGGGCGTATCTCCGAGGCTGCGCCCTCCGAGGCGATGGGATGGAGGTCGTCCGCCGCGCGACGCGCCAGCCCGTCCGCCAGCCGGTCGAGAGGACGCATGCCGCGCCCGACGCCGATCCAGAGGAGTCCCCCAAGGGCAGGCACGACGAGAAGCATGGGCAGGAGCAGCCCCTTAACGACGTCCCGCACCAGACGAGCGCGGATGTCAAGGTTGTCGCCCACCAGCACCTGAACCCCTGCCGCCTCGTTGCGGACCGCGTAGACGCGCCAGGCACGACCGTCGATGTCCCGCTCGGAGAAGCCTTCCGACGCGTCCGACATGCGCGTCTCCGGCGCACCGTCGGACCGTCCGAGGAGCGAACCCGACAGGGACCAGATCTGGCAGGATATCTGCCGTTCGTAGTCGCTGTGCCGGCGTGGCGGGATGGTGCTCGCGTCGAGCGAGGCCACGGTCACGTCGATCTCCTGGCTATCAACGAGCGACGACACCATGCGCGCCGCCTCGGTCAGGCGCGCGTCGAGGACGCGCTCCACCTCCGCCCGCGTGCTGAGGTAGATCCAGGCCGTCGCGAAGGCCCAAACGAGTCCCGTGCTGAGCACGAGGATGACGAAGAGGCGTCCCTTCAGGGATCCGGTCATCGCGCAGGCTCCGCCATCCGGTATCCGACGCCGCGCACGGTCTCGATGGAACGGCTGCCGAGCTTGGCCCGCAGGTTGTGGACGTGGACCTCGACCGCGTTGCTTTCGACGCCCTCTTGGAAGCCGTAGAGCTTCTCCTCGATCTGTGCTTTCGAGACGATCGAGCGGGGCCGTTCCATCAAAGCGTGGAGCACTCGGAACTCCCGGCGCGACAGGTGCACTTCGCCCCCCGCGTTGCGTGCCGTCAGCGCCGCCGGGTCGAGCGTCACCCCGTTCCACGTCAGGCAGGCCGTCGGCCGCTGCACGGCACGCCGCAGGAGGGCGCGCAGCCGCGCCGACACCTCATCGAGGTCGAAGGGCTTTCCAAGGTGGTCGTCCGCGCCAGCGTCGAGCCCCGCGATCCGGTCGGCAACGGAATCGAGCGCCGTCAGGAACAGGACGGGCGTCGAGTCGCCTCTCGCACGCAGGCGTAGCAGCAGATCCCTCCCCGAGCCGTCTGGCAGCATGACGTCGAGGACGACGGCGTCGATCCCGCCGCCCCGCAGCGCCGCCTCTGCCTCGTCGCAACGCGTCGTGAGGTCGGCGGTAAAGCCGTTCATTTCCAGGCCCACCTTGAGACCGCTCCCGAGGATGTCGTCGTCCTCCACGATGAGGATGCGCATGGACGCGCCTTTCATTCGGTTCCTTCCGTCCCGACCTGGGCGCGGCACCTTAAGCCTGCCTTAAGCTGCCGGGTCGACCCGGGGTGCAACGAACGCATCCGAGGGACGCCATGCCGCTCCACCGCCTCCTGCCCTTCGTAGCGGCACTCTTCGTCGTCGTTCCCGCCGGGGCACAGATCGCCGAGCCGCTGCCGGTCGACCAGGCGTTCAAGCTGACGGTCCAGCCGGGAACGGCAGGGTTCCGTACGACGGCCTCGTTCGAGATCGCGGACGGATACTATCTCTACCGGGACAAGATCGCCGTCAAAACCCCGACCGGAACCGCGTTGTCGCTCGAGCTTCCGGCGGGCGATCACAAGGACGATCCGAACTTCGGATCGACCGAGGTCTACCATCGGTCCGTGTTCGCCGGCCTGACGCTGCCGTCGAACCCTCCTTCCGAAGTCACCGTCTCCTACCAGGGCTGCCAGGAAGGCGGCATCTGCTACCGTCCGGTGTCGAAGACGTTCGATCCCGCCGTCGGTCTCCGGCCGGATGCCGGAGCCTCGACCTCACCGCTTGCGACGGGCAACTGGAAAGCTGGGACCGAACCTATAGAGACGACCGTCAGCAACCTGCCCGATGACGTCGGGACGCCCCCTTCGCCTGCGTCGGGCATCCAGATCGACACGTCGGCCGGTGGGCTCGTCGCCTCGCTTCTTGGCGAGGGCGGTGCCCCGTGGGTGATCGCATCGTTCTTCGTCCTCGGCCTCGGGCTTGCCTTCACCCCTTGCGTCTTCCCGATGTACCCGATCCTCGCCGGGCAGTTTTCGCGTGGAGGCGGGTCGGTGTCGCCTGCCCGAGGGTTCTTGCTCTCCCTGGTCTACGTCCTATCGATGGCCGCAGCCTTCGGACTGCTCGGCATCGTGGCGGCATGGTCGGGACAGAACCTCCAGCTTGCCCTCCAGTCACCTGCGGCGGTCGTCGCCGTGTCCGCCGTCTTCGTCGGCCTTGCTCTGTCCATGTTTGGCCTGTTCGAGCTGCGCTTGCCGGGCGCCTGGATCAATGCGGTAGCGGGAAGCGTCGGTCGAGCTGGCGGGAGCCTGCCGTCGAGCGCGGCGCTCGGCTTCACCTCGGCGCTGATCGTCGGTCCTTGCGTGACCGCCCCGCTCGCGGGCGGGCTGATCTACATCGCGCAGTCGGGCGACGTCGCGCTCGGTGCGGCGGCGCTGTTCGCCCTCGGCCTCGGCCAGGGCGTGCCACTCGTCGCGTTCGGGACGCTGGGTGCGGGCGTGCTTCCGAAGGCGGGTCCGTGGATGGCGGGCGTGACCCGTGCCTACGGTTTCGCCTTCCTCGCCATGGCGGTCTGGATGCTGTCGCGCGTCGTGCCGCACCCCGCCACGCTCGTCCTCTGGTCCGCGCTCCTGATCGGAGCGGGCGTGTTCCTCGGCGCGTTCGATCACCTCACGGCCGCCTCGGGGGCAGCCCAACGGGTCGCCAAGGCCACCGGGCTCCTCGCCATACTCTACGGCGCAATCCTCGCGGTCGGTGCCTCGTCCGGCGGGATGTCGCCCCTGCGCCCCTTGGCCCTCGGCAACGCCGGGCAGGATGCGCTGAAGGGTCTAGCGGCCAGCTTCCAGACCGTCCCGGACCCACAGGACCTGTCGTCCACGATCGCATCCTCAAAGCGACCGACCCTCCTCTACTTCACGGCCGACTGGTGCGTGTCCTGCGACGTGATCGAGCGGGAGGTGTTCTCCAATCCGGCCGTCCGAATGCGTCTCAACGGCTACCGCCTCCTGAAGGTGGACCTGACGCGGGACGAACCGGGCGGCCGTGCGCTGATGCGCGAGCTCGGCGTCGTCGGGCCGCCGACCATGCTGTTCGTCGACCGCGACGCGCGGGAGGTCGGGGGTTCGCGGCTTGTCGGGGAGGTCGACGCCGAGACGTTCCTGCGTTCGGCTCGGCTCGGGACGGGCGGCTAAGATGGCGACGCTGGCCCTCGGACCGTTCACCTTCGCCGGCGACCGCCTCGCGCTGTTCCTTGCCCTTGTCTTCCTGCTGGTCGCGGGCATGATCCTGTCGCTGCGCGTCGACGACCGCCTCGGCACGTGGGCGATGAGCATCGTCTCGATCGGCATCGTTGCGGCACGGCTCGGGCATATGGCGGCCCGTCCGATCGGCTTCGTCGACGACCCGGTCGCGGTCCTGCGCATAGCCGATGGCGGGCTGATGCTGTCCGTCGGGCTCGCGGCCGTCGCGGCCTACACGGCTTACGCCATGCGGGGCCGGCGGATGCGGCTCTGGTCGTTCGGCACCCTGTCGGCCGTTGTCCTCGTCTGGACGGTGAGCTGGCAGCTCGCGACGGCGACCGAGGCCATCGCGGCCCCGCGCACCGCATACCCGATCCTGAAGGGCGAGGCGGTACGGCTCGACGACTTCCGCGGCAAGCCGACGGTAGTCAACCTGTGGGCTACCTGGTGCCCGCCCTGCCCTCGCGAGATGCCGATGCTGGCGAAGGCCGCCGGCGAGCGGTCCGACGTCAACTTCGTCTTCGCCAACCAGGGCGAGGGACCGGACGCGATCATCCGCTACCTCGCGCAGTCCGGCCTCGACCTGCCCGCACTCCTTCTCGACCAAGGCTTCGAGATTTCCCGGCACTACTCGGTGCAGGGTTACCCCGCGACGCTCTTCCTCGACGCCGAGGGCACCGTGCGGACCATGCACTTCGGCGAGATCGACCGCCCCACCCTCGACGCCAAGATCCACGACGCCGGCTCGTAACGTCCGTTCCTTCCGACCTTCCCCCTGTACGGAGTATCGCATGAATCTCGCCTCTTCCCTCAGGGCGCTTGCCCTTGTCGCCGCCGGGCTCTCGGCGGCTGCCTGCACGACGGCGGGCGGCCCCAAGCCGGTCGCCTACGCGCCCGAACCGGCGGTCGACGCGGATGCGGCCCGCATGTACGGCGCGCTCGAGGACGGGGGCTGGACCATCCCCGCCGCCGACCTCAAGAAGATGGCCCCCCGCAATGTGCGCCAGGTCGTGGACTTCCGCACCGACGAGCCCGTCGGGACCGTCGTCGTCGATCCGCGTGCGCGGTTCCTCTACCTCGTGATGCCGGGCGGCAGGGCGATGCGCTACGGCGTCGGGGTGGGCAAGGCCGGTCTCGAGTTCACCGGCGAGGGGATCATTCAGAGAAAGGCGGCGTGGCCGCACTGGACCCCGACGCCGGACATGATCCGCCGCGAGCCCGAGAAGTACGGGGGTGAGCTGCGCAACGGCATGGACGGAGGCATCCAGAATCCGCTCGGCGCACGTGCCCTCTACCTGTTCAAGGACGGGCAGGACACGCTGTTCCGCATCCACGGGACCAACCAAGCGTGGTCGATCGGCAAGGCGGTCTCGTCCGGCTGCATCCGGATGCTGAACCAGGACGTCATCGACCTCAACAACCGCGTGCCGCCGAAGACTCGCGTGGTGGTCCTAGGCGCGCCCGCCACCGGAGCCACTTCATGAACCCGAACCGCCGCGACCTCGCTCGCCTTGGCCTTGGCCTCGGCCTGGCCCTCGCGCTCCCCCGCTGGGCGATCGCCGCGCCCGACCCGATGTCCAAGGAGGCCGTCCTCTTCGATCCCGATGCGCCCGCCCTCGGAAACCCGAAGGGCGACGTCACGATCGTCGAGTTCTTCGACTACCAGTGCCCCTACTGCAAGAAGGCGCATCCCGACGTCGCGCGCCTCGTCCGGGAGGACGGACGGATCCGGCACGTGATGAAGGACTGGCCGATCTTCGGGCCGCCGTCGCTCTACGCCTCGCGCCTGGTGCTGGGGGCGGGCAAGGACTCCACGAAGGCGCGGGACGCGCTGATGGCGACGCCCGGACGCCTGACGGCGGAGCAGATCGACGCCACGCTCCGGAAGGCGGGCCTCGACCCGCAGGCCATGAACGCCGCCTACGGGAAGGACAGGGCCCGCGTCGACGCCCTGATCGAGCGCAACGGCGTGCAGGCCGAGAACTTCAACCTCATGGGCACGCCCGCCTACATCGTCGGCACCACGCTCTTCCCTGGCGTGATGGATGTCGCCGACATGAAGCGGGCGGTCGCCGGGGCACGGCGCCGGTGACGGGCCGCAACGGGACGGGCGCGGCGCAGGCGACTCTCGACCGCCGGACGCTCATCGCGGGGGCCGCGGTCCTGCTCGGCGTCGCCGCGGGGGCATCCCCGTCGGCCGGGGCGACGCGGATGCCGACGCCCGCGGAGGTGTTCGACGACCCCGACATTCCGGTCCTCGGCAACCCCGATGGCGACGTCACTATCGTCGAGTACTTCGACTACCAATGCCCGTTCTGCAAGAAGGCGCATCCGGTCCTGCATGAGGCGGTCCGGACGGACAGGTCCGCCTCGTCCTCAAGGATTGGCCGATCTTCGGCGACGTTTCGGTGGAGGCGTCGCGCCTCGTTCTCGGCGCCGCCGGAACACCGGACTACGCCAGGGGACTCGAGGCCCTGATGGCGACGCCGGCGCGGCTCCAGCTCGTCGAGGTCGACGCCGCCCTGCGGGACGTCGGACTCGATTCGGAAGCCATGGCTGCGACCTACCGGCGGCGATCGACATTCGTGGACGGCATCCTTGCCCGCAACGCGGCGCAGGCGGACGGTTTCGGACTCTCGGGACCCCGGCCTTCGTGATCGGCACGCGCGTCTACGGCGGCGCGCTCGACGCCGCCGGGTTCGCCCAGCCCATCTCCGAGGCCCGCGGGGCCGAAACAGGGAAGAAGCGAACGATGAGCAGACGGGCCTTCCTCGGCCGCACCATGGGCGCCGCCGCCTCGCTCGCATGCGTCCCGCCGGCCTTCGGCGCCTGGGAGGACGGGTTCGACACGGACAACGCGACGCTCTCGACGCGCTTCACCGACGACCCGATACTCAGCCAACGCACCCTGGCTGCCACACACGAGGCCGCCGCTCTCTACGAGGCGATGGCAACCAGCGGCGGCTGGCCCGCCGTGCCGTGGTCGGCCAGGCTCAGCCTCGGCACGCGGCACCCCCAGGTCGCCGACCTCCGCCGGCGTCTTGCCGCCACCGGCGACCTGTCCCAGCAGATGGCGGACGGCGACGTGTTCGACAGCTACGTCGACGCGGCGGTGCGCCGGGCGCAGGCCCGACACGGGCTCGGGGTCGACGGGGTAGCCGGGCCCACGACGCAGGAGGCGCTGAACGTGTCCGCCGGTGTGCGAGCCGGCCAGCTCAGAGCGAACGTTCCCCGAATCGGTGACGCGCTCGTGAGCGACGCGCGGCAGGTCACGGTCAACGTGCCCTCCGCCGGGATCGAGCTCGTCGAGGACGGCCGCGTCGCCTTCCGGCACACCGCCGTGGTCGGCAAGGCGGACCGCTCCACGCCGCTGCTGTCCAGCGCCATCCACGAGGTCAACTTCAACCCGACCTGGACCGTGCCGCGCAGCATCGTGCGCAAGGACCTCCTTCCGATCATCCGCAAGGACCCGAACTACCTGCGTGAGATGGGGATGCGGATCTTCGACGGGTCGTGGAACGAGATCGATCCCGCGACGCTCGACTTCACCGGATCGGAGGCGGAGGCCTACTTCTTTCGGCAAGATCCCGGCTCGCGCAACGCCTTGGGGCGCGTGCGCATCAACTTCGCCAACGACCATCAGGTCTACCTCCACGACACCCCCCAGCCGGGGCTGTTCGGCGACGCAAGCCGCTTCCACTCCTCGGGGTGCGTCCGGATCCAGAACATTCCCGCCTTCGTCGCATGGCTCCTGCGCGAGACGCCCGGCTGGGACGAGCGCGCCGTGGCGTCCGCAATCTCGTCCGGCGACCGGCGCAACGTCTCGCTGTCCCGACCCGTGCCCGTCCACTTCGTCTACGTCACCGCCTGGGCGGGGGGCACCGACCTCACCGCCAACTTCCGCCAGGACATCTACGGTCTCCTGCCGACCCGCACCGCGGCGGACGGCTAGGCGGGATCCGCCGGCGCGACCGACGCGTTCCCTTAACCACGATCACCCAAGCCGAAAGGACCTCCCCTCCCGATGCGCAGCCGCTCCCTTCTCGCCGCAGGCCTTCTCGCCTGCATCCTCTCGCCCGCCGTTTCGCTCGCGGCCGATCTCCGGGTCTACGGTCCGGGCGGCCCGGCGCCGGCCATGAAGGAGGCGGCCGCGGCGTTCGGCAAGGCCAGAGGCATCGAGGTCGAGGTCACCGCGGGTCCGACGCCGCGCTGGATCGAGAAGGCCCTGATGGACGCCGACCTCGTCTACAGCGGCTCCGAGACGATGATGACGGACTTCGTCGCCGCGATGGACGGCAAGCTCCGCTCGGAGGATGTCCGCCCGCTCTACCTCCGCCCGTCCGCCATCCTCGTGCGGCCCGGCAACCCGAAGGGCATCCGAGGGCTGAAGGACCTGTTCGAGCCGGGGCATCGCGTCCTCGTCGTCAACGGTGCGGGCCAGAACGGCCTGTGGGAGGACATGGCCGGGCGCCTCGGCGACATCGCCTCCGTCCGCGCTCTGCGCGGCAACATCGTTGGCTTCGCGCCGAACAGCGCGGAGGCCAAGAAGGCCTGGACCGGGGACGCGTCCCTCGACGCCTGGATTATCTGGAACATTTGGGAGCGCGAGAGCCCGGACCTTGCCGACGTCGTCGAGGTCGAGCCGGAGTACCGTATCTACCGCGACACGGGGATCGCCCCGACGCAGAAGGGGAAGACCCAGCCGGCGGCCCGCGAGTTCATGACGTTCCTCGAGAGCGACGAGGGAGCCGCCATCTTTGAACGTTGGGGGTGGACCATGGCAAAACGGTAAATGCACGCGTCTGAAGTTGGCCGCTGACGCGGGTATCGTTGTCATCCCTTCAGATGCTATTTCCCCTTGCCAATGCTCAACAACGTCGGCTTCAAATCATCTGGAACAGCATCGATTCTCGAGAGTGACCGGGAAGCTGACTGTTTCCAATGCGCCTTATGGTGCCGATCGTTGATGGGAAGGAGGACGCCTGGGAGTGGTCCATCCGCTAACGACCCACCCCAGTCGCCCGAACTGCCGTCGAGGCTTCCCTGAAGCGGTCGTTCGCCGCAGCCCTGTCGACTTCGGATCGGGGCGACAAGCGACCTCTCTCCCGGCGTCGTCACAGATCTTGGACAGAGGATGGCGGCTGCATGAACTCGATCGTCGCGCCGTCAGGGCCAACAGCATAGATCACGCGCGTTCCCGCCCGCGCACCGCTTGCGATCGGCTGCGGAATGCCCTGCGGTTTCCAGCCGTAGGCGGCGATCCGCACCAGGAGCGCGTCGATGTCATCGACGACAAGGGCCAGATGAGCAAAGCCCGGTTGAACGGCTTGGCCGGCACGGTTGGCCGATCCAGCCCCCGATATTCCAGAAGTTCGATCGTCTGATCCGCCAGCGAGACGATCGCCATGCGAACCTGTGCCCCATGCGCGCCTGTCACCTGACCAAGGAACTCGCCACCCATCTCGCCAGTTAGTACAAGCTTTGCGCCGAGCCCATCGACCCAGAACCGAAGAGCCTCGTCGAGGAAGGCGACCGCGAAGCCGACATGATCGGCGCGACGCACGTGGATGCTCGTGTGTTCGTTCATGCAAAACTTCCTGCCGACAAAGGGGTCAATCGTCTGCAACGGGTCGTCGCCGGTCTCCCGGCTATGTCCGCTTGGATGCATTTGACATTTAGAAGCGGACCGGCAGGAAACCTGAAGAGTTTCGGGCGCCGCGAGGCGTACGAAAGTCGCGGAAGAACGAACCCGCGGGATGCCGTTCGGTGCGCTATGGGATTTTGGGCTGCCAGGCGTGCCGGGGCGTGGAGCTGCAATCCGGGAGCGGGGCGACTTGCGGGTCGAGGTTGACCCGTGGGGCGGCCGCCGGCACCGACGACCGGGCCTTTGATCCTGCGACCACGGGCCGGCGGCAGCTCGTGCCGACACGATGGCCGTACGCGAACCTCCCCGGGAGCGTGCTGCTCTCGGCGGATGCGGATGTCATGCCATTCGGGGTCATGGCGATCGCTCCCGGTTCGATGGCGGGCGTGGCGGCGGTCCTCGCGGCTGATGCCATCGCAGGAAGAGGCCGACGACGCGCATCGCTCCGCCGCAGCACGGGCAAGGCGGGCGGATGTCGGGCGGCTCGGGCTTGTCCGCTGCCGTGGTGGCGGGTTGAGGCGCGGGCGGCGTGCCGAGCATCAAGCGGATGCGCTCAAGCCCGGCTTTCCGATCCGGCCCGGTGAGGAACCCGTAGTGTCGGATGCGATGGAAGCCGCGCGGCAGGACGTGGAGGAGGAAACGGCGAATGAACTCGTCCGCCTCCAGCGTCAGGGTGCGGTAGCGGGCGGCGCCGTCCTGGCGGTAGTCCTTGACGCGGAAGGTGACGGTGCGGCCGTCGAAGGCGGTGATGCGCCGCGACGAGATGGCGACGCGGTGGGTGTAGCGCGACAGGTAGGCCAGAACGGCCTCCGGCCCCGTGAAGGGCGGCTTGGCGTAGACGACCCAGCGCTTGCGGCGCGCCGGGGCGAGATGGCGGGTGAAGGCGCGTGGATCGGCGAGGTGGGCGAGCGCGCCGTGGAAGGCGAGCTTGGCCGTCTTGTGGAGGGCGACGAGCCCTTCGAGGAAGAGGCGGCGGAACAGGGCGCCGAGCACGCGCACGGGCAGGAGGAAGGCGGGACGTGAGGCGATCCAGCGCGCCCCGTCCGGCGACAGGCCGCCGCCGGGCACGATCATGTGGATGTGGGGATGGTGGGTCATCGCCGAGCCCCAGGTGTGGAGCACGGCGGTCAGGCCGATCCGGGCACCCAGATGCTTCGGATCGGCGGCGATCGTCGTCATGGTTCGCGACGCTGCCTGGAACAGGAGGTCGTAGACGGCCCGCTTGTTCTGGAACGCGACGCTACCGATCTCGGCGGGCAGCGTGAAGACGACGTGGAAATATCCGACCGGCAGGAGGTCGGCCTGTCGCTCGGCCAGCCAGTCGCGGGCCGCCGCGCCCTGGCATCGCGGACAGTGCCGGTTGCGGCAGGAGTTGTAGGCGACGCGCAGATGGCCGCAGTCGTCGCATCCCTCGACATGACCGCCAAGCGCTGCGGTGCGGCAGGCCTCGATCGCCGACATGACCTTCAGCTCCGCCAGGCTTATGTGCCCGGCGCGAGTCGCCCGGAACGCAGGTCCGGCGATGCGCAGGATGTCGGCGACCTCGATGGAGGCGCCCATCGGCTCAGCCGGGCGAAGCCTCCTTGCGGGGAACCAGGGCGAGCCGGTCGAGCGGGCTGACCACGGCCCGCACCGTGCGCACGGCGACCTTGGCATAGAGCGCGGTGGTGTCGAGCTTGGCGTGGCCGAGCAGGACCTGGATGACGCGGATGTCGACGCCGTCCTCGAGAAGGTGCGTCGCGAAGGAATGGCGCAGCGTATGTGGCCCGACCCGCTTGGGGATGGCGGCCGCCCGCGCCGCCTCAACGACGATGCGGTGAAGTTGCCGTGTGGAGATCGGTCGATCCCAGCTCTGCCCGGGGAACAGCCAACCCTCACGGTGCAGGACGCCCTGCCGGTGGCCCTCAACCCACCATTCGCGCAGGAGGGCGAGGAGGTCGGCGGAGAGCATGGCGTTGCGGTCGCGCCCGCCCTTGCCTCGCTCGACGCGCAGGAGCATCCGCGTGGAGTCGACGTCGCCGACCTTCAGGCTCGCCACCTCGGCGACGCGCAGCCCCGCCCCGTAGGCGACCGAGAGCGCCGCCAGGTGCTTCAGGCAGACGGTGGCGCCGAGCAGGCGGCGCACCTCGTCGGGGCTGAGAACATCGGGTAGGCTGCGGGGATAGCGCAGCCGCACCAGCCTGCGGGCGAGGTCGGGCCGATCGATCGTCTGGACGAAGAAGAAGCGCAACGCCGAGACGACCGCATTCATCGTCGGCACGCAGAGACCGGCCTCTTGGAGTGCGATCTGGAAGCGACGCAGGTCCTCCCCGCTGGCCGTGTCGGGCGAACGTCCCAAGAAGGAGGCAAGGCGTCCGACGTCGCGCAGATAGTTGCGCTGCGTCTCGGCCGAGAAGCGGCGCATCGTCATGTCGGCGATCAGGCGCTGGCGCAGCGGGCTGACCGCCGCTGCGGGGATAAGGGAGGTCGTCATCGGGAGGCTCCGTCCGGGTGAAGGAACCAGCATCGTCCGCCCGCACCGGGCGACGCTCAATCAGCGCAGCGCGCTCGTATCATTCCCCCAACGACGAAGCCGCCGCCCTTCCCGCGGAAGCGGGTTCGTTCAACCACCCTTCTGCGAACCGCTTGGATCAAAGGAGGTCCTCCTCTTCCTCTGCGGGCGTCCAATCGATGCGGGGCGGCGCCTTGATCGCGCCGCGGGCGAATCCGCTCGACGACATCGAGCGGAGCCATTCGTTTTCGCGCTCGAGATCCCGGACGCGACACTCGAGCTTGACGACGTACCGGTCGAGCTTTGTCAGCGTCCGTCTCATGCGGACCCCTCCGGCCAGCGCATCTGGTCCGCGTCCTCCGCCGCGAACCGCTCGCGGACCTGCGCTTCGAGCCGTGCGCGCTCGACGGCATCCATCTTCGGCGGCCGGACGGGCTTGGGACCGCGGGCGACGTCGGACTTGGCGGCGATCATCGGGCTCTCCGGCGACGCGATGCCGTCAGCGTGCGCGAGGTGGACGGCGTAAGCGTCCGCCCTCATGGCCAAGGCGTTCTCGAGCTTGTCGCCGTTCCAGCGGAACTCGGGCGTGCGGCCCTTCCGGCGGATCCAGTCGCCGAGCTCGGCGACGTCGCCCTGGACGACGCGGCGGCGCCAGACCGTGGGTTCGGCGGCGAGGAGGATGGTCAGGACGCGGGCGAGATCGGTGCGGGTCATGCGCGTGCGCTCCCGATCCGTGCGGCCATTTCTTCCGGGAGCTGGCCGCGATGAAGCCTGGCCAGCTTCAGAGCGAACGCATCGTCGAGCGGCTGACGGCGGCGGACTGCCAGCTTCGACAGCCGGTGTCCGATCTTGGTGTGCGCGTGACCGAATCCGCGGCCGTTCAGGTACGTGGCGTGGTCCATGTCCGCGGCGGCGAGCAGCTTCATCGCTTCGTACGCGGCGTCGATCTCCTCGACGGCGGCGCCGACGAGATGCGCCATCGTGCCGGCGTTCTCCTCGTCGATCTTGCGCTGCCTCTCCGAGGCGGCGGCGGCCTTCTCGGCGGCCTTGGCGGCGGCGCGCTCGGCCCAGATGCGATCGATCCGCTCCCGCTCGGCGCGGTCGTACTCGCCCCAGGCCTCCACCTCCGCGAGGCACTCGGCCTCCGTTCGCCCGACGACGGTCGTCGCCCCGGCGAATGCCTCGCGGTAGTCCGGGTCCACGCCCGGGAATCGCGTCTGGAACTCGTCCCAGGCCTCGACCGTGAACTCCGGCGCGAACGGAACGGGGTGCATGCTGCCTTCGTAGAGCGAGCGGACGCTCGCGCACATGTCTGCGACGGCGTTCTCGGACCCGTACCAGCGGCGGCTCGGAAGGTCGTAGCGGAAGGCGGCGCGACGGGGGTCGTCCGTCGCTTCGTCGGCGGAATAGAACTGGACGAAGAACGAGAATTTCGGGCGGCTCGGGTCGAGGCGGATGACGAGAGGGCTGTGCGCGATGCGCTTGTCGCCGGGGTAGAGCATGGTGGGATCTCCTACGGGAAGGCGGGAGGAGCCTGAGCCCCTCCCGGGGCATCAGGACCTGACGAGCTCGTCGTGCAGGTCGCAGCCCTGCTCGTCGTCCGTGTAGTCGATGACCATCAGGCGGAATGACCCAGCGCCGTACTTGCCGGACTTCACGTCCGTCTCGGCCGCGTAGAAGGTCTCCTGCGCGAGGACCTTCAGCGCCTCGGGGTCGGCGACCTCGATGTCGCCCTGAGCGACGATGCCGTCGCCGTTCGGGACCGGGGCGTCCTCGTCCTCGGGGCGGATGGTGACAATGATGTGCCGGATCGTCTTGAACTCGACGGCTTCGATGACGTCGCGCCAGTCCTTGGTCTCCTCGCCGACGACGTCGCAGAGGTCGGCGTAGCTCTTGAAGCCAGCGCCGCGGGCGTAGGCCTCGACGGCGGCATCGGCGTCGGCGCCCTCGTAGGTGCCGAAGTAGTCGCCGCGGACGTTGATCTCGAATTTCTTCATCGTCGTCTTCCTTCACGTTGGCGGGCCGCGCCCGATGAACGTGAAGGTAGCCATGGGATGACCGATTGTCAATCCTATGGCTACTGTTGGTTAACGATTTCGGGTAGCCTTGAGAAACTCCTCGATCTCGTCGAGCCGCCGGGCAAGCGCCGCTACGTCTTCAGCCGACCGGGCGGCAGGCTGGGCTGGGGACGCGCCGGCGGGCCAATCGGCGGGACGGTAGCCGTCGAGGTACGCCTGCAGGAGCCTAGCCGTGTAAGGCATGATCTTGCGGTGATGCGGCTTGTCGACGTCGGCCTTGAGGCGCTTCATGTTCTGGGCGCTTTCGAAGCCCAGCATCTCCGCCATCTGCGCGTCGTCGAGGCCGAGCTCTTCCTGAATCCGGCGGAAATCCTGCGGGGTCATCGTCGGCTGCGGCATTGTCCGTCTCCAAATCCTTCCGGATCGGAGTCCGGCACCAAGGAAATGCCCTCGGGCCTGCCGAGAGTCAATCCCATGGCTACCGGATGGAACTGGAACTTAAGTATCCTTGGGATGGATACTGGAACGTAGTCACCGCCGCCGCCGTACGTACCCCGCCGACACCGTCGCCTCACGCTCCCGATCCATCTGCCACTGCGCCCTGATCAGTCCCGCGATCGCCGCACGCCTGGATCGCTTCCGCGACCGCCACGTCGATCTCGTCCACCGCGGACTGCCTGCGCTCGTTCATGGTCGCCTCCATCATCGCGCCACCGGAACCTCCGCCAACCGCGTCGTCCACGCAGGCGACTTCATGGCTCGCTTCGTGTCGTGCGTCCGCGCCCCGACGCCCGCCGCCCCGAGCGCCAGCGTGTCGCGCCCGAACCGCTGGTTCACCCCGTCCATCGCAGCCATCAGGTCGCCGCCCCGCGTATCGATCGGCGCGAACATGTCGGTCTGCTCCCGGCCGGCGTCGGACAGGTCTTCGAGCATGACGCCGCACTTCGTGTAGACGCCGCCCTGCTGCCACATGCTATCGACCATTCGGCTCGCCCATTTTACGATGACCCTGGAATCATTCGTCGGCGGCGACAGGCGGCAGGTCCGCTGCGCACTCGGAGCGTTCGCCTTGTGGCCGTCGCCGTGGGCGAAGCCGATCAGACGGGCCGCGACCGATCCTTCCTCGCGCAGCTTCTCGGCCGCCCTCGCCGCTCGGCGTGCCATCGCCTCGCGCAGGGAATCGATATCCGTCACCCGCTCGCCGAACATGCGCGTGACGGCGACAGCCTTGCGCTTCTCCGGCTCGACGACGAGGTCATCGCATCCGACCCCGTTCAGTTCGCGCACCAGGCGCTCGAGGACGACCGTCCCGACGTCTCGGGCTTGGTGCGGGTCCATCGCGGCGAGGTCCGCCGCCGTCCGGATGCCGAGCGGGCGCAGGCGCTCCGTCAGGGCGCGGCCGATCACCCACACCTCGTCGACCGGCCACTGCATGAACAGCCGCCGACGCAGCTCTTCGTCATGAAGATCAATGACGCCGCCGAAGATCTTCTCGCCTGCCTTGGAGAGACCGTTCGCGAATTTCGAGAGCGTCCGCGTCGGGCCGAGCCCGATGCGCGTCGGCAGGCCCGTGTACCGCTTGATGTCGTCGCGGATCCGGCGTGCGGTCGCGACGTCGCCGAGGCCGTCAGCGAGGACGGGTAGCCGGAACCAGCTCTCGTCGATCGAGTAGACCTCGATCTCCGGGCTGTGCTCGGCGAGGACGGCGTTGAAGCGGCGGTTCATGTCGGCGTAGAGCTCATAATTCGAGGACCGTAGCGCGAAGCCGTGACGCTCGATCAGGTCGCGCATCTTGAAGACGGGCGCGCCCATTTTGACCCCGAACGCCTTGGCCTCGCCGGACCTGGCGATCGCGCAGTGGTCGCCGTTCGACAGGACCAGGACCGGGACACCCTTCAGCTTGGGATCGAAGACGCGCTCGGACGAGACGTAGAAGTTCTCGACGTCGACGAGGCCCCAGCTCACGGTTTCAGATCCCGGACCGAAGCGCGGACGCAGCCCCATATTTCCACCAGCTCGTCGGCGACGCAGACCGGATAGCGCATCTGGGCGTTGCGGGCTTCGAGGTGCGGGACGCCGTGCTTCACGACGAACTGGCGGCAGACGAAGCCACCTTCGACGATCGCGATCACGATGCTGCCGTTGCGAGGGCGGCTGCCCTTGTCGATGATCACCAGGTCGCCGTCGAACAGGCCGGCCTCGATCATGGACGAGCCGGCCAGCCGGAAGACGAACGCCGACGCGCTGTCGAGGCGGAGGATCTCCACGAGGTTTAGTGCCTCATCTTCCCAATCTTGCGCCGGCGACGGAAACCCGCACGCGGCAGGCGACACGACGCGTAGCTTGAAGCCCGGCGGAAGCATCGTGATCGGTATTGGCTCAGGGGTGGAGAACTGGAGCATGCGCTGGATCCGCGGGCATTCGAATCAGAAGGGCCAGCGAAGGAACATATAGTGAACGGCTTTTGTAGGAATAGATACCTGTCGCGGTCGCGACGATGGGTGTGGAATCCGGGGACAACACAGGGGGTCTGGCGGCTATTTTTCGACCGGCTTCCAACCCGGCTCGCACCGGTACGCCTTCGCAATGGCGTACTCGACGAAGTCGAAGGCGTTCTGGTCCAGGGCTTCGGGAACGCTGCCGGCCTCTTTCATAACGATCCTCCAGGCGTCCCGCACGGGCATTTCAGACGGCGCACAGCGCAAAGCCGGGTCCAACTTCATCGACCACCCGTCAATGATAGCAACGAGATAACCCCAGCATGCATCGTTCTCGCGGGCACATTCGTCGATAAGCTCGCGTGCGGAAGTGCGCCCCTTCTGCTGCGCCGCCCACCGGTCCCTGTCCGAATTCGTCACTTCCGCATGAAGCGACGCGACATATCCAAAAACGAGAAGGCCGGTGATTATGAAACCTGATCGCATTGGTCGTCGCATCCGTAACGAGTAATCTACTGCGCAAAAGCTGTTCAACGCCTGAGGAGAGCCCTTGCCCGATCTTCCAACATACGACGTTCCACGCGTCACGTTTCGCAAGATTCTGTTCGCATATGAGCTCTACGTAACGACGCGAACCTTCTGGAAAAACGAACGCGAACGTCGGATATCACGGATCTACGGCTATGGTAGAAGGCTGAGGAAAGCTGGTCGACGAGGGGTCGAGAAACGGCTCGAGGTAATCGGATCGATTTGCAAGACTTCCGAAGATGAGAAGTCGAAGCTATTCGCGCACCGCTCGGAATTGGAGACTGCTGCGCTAGGTTTCCGTATTCCAGGTGTCGCATCAGTGCAGCTTGGCCTTATGACGCTTCTAGCTGTCCGATTGATGATCGATGATAAAGAAACCGCAGAAGCCCATCCAAATGTAGCGGCGGCGATCAAAGCCATCGAAGATCTGACTTAGCACCTCCCTATACTGCCCCAATACCGCCTCATCCCATGCGGCAGCACCGTCACTATGCTCCCGCCGTCAACGACGAGCGTCCACGACGGATATCGGATCGCCGTCGCGCCCCTCTCGATGAAGTCCCTGACCCGCTCCGGAGCGATCTCCTCCCGTGCTTCCGCCGGTGTCAAACCGAGCTCCCGGCAGCCGTGCTGGACGAGGTCGTGCTGCCCGAAATGGGCGGTGCAGCGAGAGAAATCGACGTGCCGGACGCGCTCGAGCCAGCGGAGCGAGGCATGTTCGGTGACAGGGCTGCGATCGGTCATGCCGGACCGGGCCCGCCAAGCGCCGGCGGCGGCGCCTGGATCGGAAGGACGAGCGCCGGGATCTGGATGCCGGCAGTGCGCATCAGACTCTCCAATGCCGCGATATGGCGGAGATAGGCGTCCGAGACCATGCGCAGATAATGGATTTCGTGCTCCTGATGCCGGAGTTCGCGACGCATCTCGTTGATGTTGTCATGCATGCGGGCTCCGAGCTTCTCGTCGGGGGACGTCCGGAACGTCGTGAACGCGGCCATGGTCTCGGGGCCGGCGACGCCATCCACGGCGAGGCCGAGTCGCTTCTGGAGGGCACGCACCGCGTCCCGCGTCGTCTGTCCGAAGTCACCGTCCACCTTCACCGGCTCTCCGGCGCGGACGAGCAGCGCCCGCAGCTCGCGTACACAGGCGCCCTTCGCGCCGAGGCGAAGCATACCGTCGGGGGAGCGTCCACGCGCCGTCCTTCCGGGCGTAGAGGGCACCGTCCTTCGGCGCCTGGGGCAGGTCGGACGATGCCGCCCACGCTCCCGCCTTGCGCACGTAGGATGCACCATCGGCCGGAGCCTCACGTCAACCTCGCCGCCTGAGATGGCGACGGTCTTGTCGGCGTGGACGGCGGAGGCGACGAGGGCGTCGAGGCCTCGGGCAATGGACTTGGACATGCGAAAGAATCCCCGAATCAGTATCGATCCCGGGAGCCTGCTTCAGGAGGTGCGCCCGTTTGGAGGCGCGATGCTCACTCGGTCGGCGTTACATCGCGCATCGGCGGATTGGAGCGCATGAAGGGAACGATCCCATCCCTCGCGTACTGAGCCAGCGAGTCGCGACGATGCTGCTCGAGGGTCGAAATCATCCCGCGGGACTCCTCGATCTGCTCGGGTGTCATCTCGCCGAACATGAGTTCGCGGTTGTTCGCCACGAACTGCCGCTCCACGCCTTCGAAGGAGAAGTCGTTGTGCCAGGCGCGGCTGATCGCGAAGGCGATCAAGGCGGAGCAGCCCCTGGGAAGATCCCTGCCGTTCCGCACCTGCTTGTAGAGCCAGAGGATCGTGTCGGCGATCTGGATGCCAGGGCTGTCGTCGTCGGCCTTTACCTCGAACGTGCTCCCGACGACCTTCTGGAACACCCACGTTTCCCCAGCCCAGTCCAAGGGTTCGTCGGATGCGTTCGAGAACATTTCGTGCCAGACCGCCAACGTCTTCTCGAACTGGTTCTGACGATCGTGCGTGATGCGGGCGACACGCTTCTTCCAGCGTTTCGAATAGCCATCGAGACCTTCGAGCAGGTTGCCGAAGGCGACGACGTTCGGGAAGTGTCCCTGCCGGGTCGACTTCGATGACACGTGCATCTGGATGGCCTCCGGGTGGTCGCGGGCCCATTCCAACGCCTCGGTGATGATTTCCCGCGACCGGGCATCCACGACGCGGTCGATGTGCTGGAGGAGACCAGTGCAGATCTCCGGGATCATGGCCTGGACCCTCTGCGGCCGGGGCTCGCACAGACAATCCCAGAATAGGCGCGCAGTCTCGACGTCGATCATCCGCGAGACCTTGTATGTCAGGGCCAGACGCAGGAACCGCACGTTGTAGCAATGCCACGGCACGGCGGCGTTCTCGCCGGAGTCGAACAGCGAATCGAACAGCTTCGTGGCGAGGAGGTATTGCTTCTCCACTCTAGAGAGGAAGAAGTGCGCATTCGCGTCGATCAGAAGTCGGATCAGGTCCGGCGCGATCTGCTCAATGCGACCAACACCCAACTCGTTCGCGTGGATCCCCTCCGCGCCGATCTTCGCGGCGATCGCCCGAAGCGCCTTCCCATGGACGGCGTCGAAATCACCTCGAAGGACGAGTGCGGCGGTGAAGTAGTCCGGCTGCGCCTCGTCGAAGATGTTGGCGCCCGTGTTCCCGGTCTCATCGACGTACGCGTGGATCGGACGTTTCTTCGATTCACCCATTCCCTCAATGAACCCTAACCACGGCGTTCTTCACCGTATCGAAAAACGTCGCGTAGGGCACTCGAAGGCTAGCTACGAGTTGCGAGAACGCCCTTGTCGTATCGGCTACCCGCTCCTGGTTCTTCAGACCGTCACTGAAGGCCGGGTCGAGGTAGGTATGAAGCGACGACAGCACCTGGACCGTCGGCGACCATATCCGCACGGCCTCGTCCGGCGACACCTTGTTTCCGAACGAGACGGCGAAGCGGTTCGGCACGACCGTCTCGATGATCGTCTCCAGACACTCCGCGACAGCTGCGGCCAGCAGGAACGCCGAACCACGCTTCCGATAGAATGCGAGCTTCGCCTTCTCAGCAGATGTGAGCTGCACTACGCCGGCAGACTCCTTAGTCCGAAGATCGTTCTTCTCGCTTTCGATAGCCCTCAATAGTCCGTAGGCGAACACGATATGCGTGGCGGTCAACGAGTCGTTGAAGAAGCGGCTGTAGAGACCGTCCCTGGACCAGATCGCGGATTTCTCATTGTACGCGACCGTTGGCGAACCATGGAAGGTCGCGAGCGCCTGACCGACCGAGTAGGAGGGCAACAACTTCGGGCGACGTTTGATAGCGGCCGATACGCCACCGCGCCGACCACCATCGTATTCCGCGTCGGGAATTACCTTCATCTCATCGACGAGGCGTCGTTGCGTCGGATCTGTGCTTCGGAAATCGGAAGCCGTGACGGCGTTCTGACTGTTGTTGTAGCGGACGACGTCGGCAACGAGCTCCTCGGCCTGGGTCGATATGAACCGAGCCAGCACATAGGCTGACTCCGGTGGTCGCTCGTTCGATGTTCCGATCGTTCCCGTCGTTTGCGCGCCGTTGACTATGGAGAGACCGTGGACCCTGACCCTGACCCGGTTACCTTCGATGCTTTCCTGCTCGATCTTATGCGTGAGAACGGTCAGACCGTTGTTGTAGACAAAGAAGTTGGTGGGCTTTTCCCGAAGCGACTTCTGCATCTGATAGTTGATGTTCGAGTCACCAGCCTTCACGCCGAGAAAGTCCCGGACGTTGGCGGAGAAGAGATTTGTCTTGTGCCGGGTGTAGAGGTCTTGGAGCAGACGGAGCTGCAGTGGTACGACCAGGCAATGCCAATCGCCTTCATCAAAGGCGAGTCCGGGAGCGGTCTCGAACTCGATCGGATCGTTCACCAAAATGGGCGTGTTGGTGTCGGTGTAGAGCTTCTCCAAGACAGGAGACGAAATCTCCTCCGCGTAGATGGAGACGGACCGATCCTTGAACCGGGACTTGAGGACGGAGGAAGCCGTCTCCTCGACGGCGCTCACCTCTTTCGCGACGTTGGGTGACGCGGGACAGTTGTGCACGAACCAAATATGGATCTGATCGACGTCGCCCTCGCTGATCGCTGTTCGCAGAGCAATCGCACTAGCCTTCAGACGCTCCGGTACCTTATCGATGGCGACTTCGAGAAGGTACGACAGGCCCTGACGCAGCGTCGCCGCCTTGTTATCCTGCGCCGACGCCCTGGGGGACTCGGCACGGTAGGCCTGTGCTACGATCGCGATGCTAAGGTCTCTGTCGATGTAGACAACGTCGCAGCCCTTGTCGTCCGGGCCGTCGACGACCGCGTCCGCGCCAATCGTTTCGAGATCGTCGTAGCCGAACTTCAAAGCCATTGCGAATAGCGCCAGGCCAGCGCTTCCGAAAGCGGAAAGATCTTCTCGCTGCCGATACGCCGTGTTCCACGATGAGGTCGTATCTGCGCCCGTCATGCCATCCTCGAACGTTCGAAATCGAAAGATTCAGATAGCGGGAGAAAGATGATCATTCAACCTGAGATTTAAACTATATGGCTCGCCTCACGCGCCCGGGATGTCGGTCGCCCGTCCGTAGGCGAACGCCGTCTTCCTCGTCGCGTCCGCATACACCTTTCCCATCACCCACACCGTCCCCTGGTCGATGGAGTTCGAACCGAGTGCGACCTCGCCGTCGCCCGTCAGGCCGACGTCCCAGAACTCGACGAGCTGGCGCGGCCCGTACTTGTTCGTGCTCCGGAACATGACGGACCCGTGAATGTCGAGCTTCGACGCGACACCCCAGAGCTTGCGCCCGGCGACGGCCGCTGCCGACACAGTGACCTTTACGCTGGGCGGCGGCGTGCGGGACTCAGGAACGCCTCCGTGAAGGCTCGCTGATAGGCGGAACGGGGGTCGGGAGGCAGTCGAACTTAGATCGGGCGCGAACGTGGGCTGAAAAGGCGTCTGCGGGCGTCTGGAGGGTCGTCGGCTGAACGCGGTCGGGGCGGCGGCGAGCATCGAGGGGCGGAATCGGGAAACTTCGCGACGCAGACGGATCGGACGGACGCGGCGTCGCAGGATGGGGCGCAGGACGGCAGCAGAGGCGCGCAGGACGGCGAACGGGCGGGGAGTCCGAAAATGTGACGGAGGGGCGCGAAACGGCGATAGGAGGGACGCTGGGCGGGTCCGAACGGACCCATGGAGGGTCGGAGCATCGTCCAAGACCGGCGTAGAAGCCCGTACAGGCCACGTTCGCGTCCGACCCCTCCCGTTCCGCGTCCGCGCCCCTTTAGCCCTCCTGCACGCCCTAAGACCGGCGACCGGCCCATCCGGCGCACCTCCCTCATGATCCGCAAGGCGATCTCGGGCGACATGCGGCCGCCGGCCCTCTCCACGCTGACGTTCCAGCCCTTCTGGAGCCTCGGGTTGCCCTCGTACTTCGACTGCCTCGCAGCGGCGACGAGGAACTGCGGCGCCGACCGCCGGCCGTTCCTGCGGTAGAAACCCTTCGGGCGGCGTGATCCGTTCGGGACGCCGTAGAAGACGCCCTGGTCGCTCGACGACGTGCTGCCGGTCAGCGAGACCAGGCGGCGCAGGATACCCATCGGCATGTTGCCATGAGGCATGCGGGTCTTCATCAACCGCTTCAACGCCTTCGCCTGCGGCACGAAGTTCGCCTTGTCTGCCGCGCCTACCTCGCCCGGACGGCGTCTGCGGCGGTCTCCGAGCTGGAACTGGAGCCATCGTGCGGCCTTCCGCGACACGCGCAGGCTGACGCCGACGTCGCCCTTGCCGCCCTTCAGTTCGGTCTCGTCGACGAGGACGGAAGACGACGGCGATCCCGGGCGGACTCGGGTCGCGGGCGCGGGCCCGCCGTCGATGTCGCGGCGGAACACGCCCTGGAGCAGGACTTGGGCGCGGTGTCCAGCGTCCCTGGCGCCTTCCCTCGATGCCCTAGGCACGACGACGTTCCCGAGGGCGGTCATGTTCCGCTCGAAGCGGCGCAGCGAGCGGCGGTCGATTTCGACGATCGGTCTGCGGGCCATGTCAGCGTCCTCCCTGCCGGCGCACGCGGTCCTGCTCGCGCCTCTGACGGGCCTCGGACTGTGCCAGCTTCGCGACGCGCAGCCCTTCCGTCTCGGCGGCGTCGGCACGGACGGCCATTGCCCAGGGCGACATGTCGTCCGGTTTCCTCGCCGCGGCGAAGACCAGCGGCCTCGGCGCCCCGACGATGAACGTCTCGCGGTTCGCGTCCTCGCTCGCCGACGGATCGCACGGACCGTCGTAGAGCAGCTCGACGGTCTCGCCGGCGGCGGCGACGCGGACGCAGAGCCAGTCCTCGACGTGTCCTGCGTGGCGCAGGCGGCGCTTCTCGACCGGCGCATCGCCCTTCGGCTCGAACGCCACGTGCCAGACGGGAGAGAGCGGCGCTCGCCAGGCCTTGCCGGATCCCCGCGGCCCGATGAGGCTCAGGCGAAATCCGGCGGCGGTAGGATCGGGCGCGTCGGTATGGTCAGACATGCAGGGTCTCCTCGTCCGCATAGGCTGCCGATTCGGGCGGCAAGGGGCAATCCTCCGCGGTTCGGGGCGGTTAACGGCCCTATCTGAACCTGCGTCGTTTCCGGGTTCACACGGCGGGTGGCAGCGCACACGGGATCGGAGGCATCCTGTATTTGTAACACGCAGAAATCTTCAGGAGGGTCGGTGGCGGGCTACGCTCTGTCGGAATGGGGCTCCGCCCCTTCTTCCGTTCCTTTCTTCCCGCCCGGGAGGGTCGATCCGGACACCGTCCTGTCCCGGTCTCCTGGAACCCGTCCGCGGGTCCGCAGGAGGAACCGACTCCTTCCACCGGCGGATCTCAAGGAATCACAGGGATTCTAGATTCTTAGATATTACAATTGCGCGGCGACCGAACGCCCTGCACGAACGGCATCCAGCCGTGTGAATTCGGGGAACCGTTTCCGACCGTCCCGCTCCTGATTTTCAGGACGCTACTTCGCACAACGGAACCCCCGGGATCCAGTCCAAGCCGCATGTCGCCGTGTGAAGCCCGACGTTCCTCCTCCGCCGGACGCCGCTCCGCGTCGGACCATCGTATTTATTCTTTCTCATACCGATATCGATGTTGTTTAATGCACTGGCGTACATAATTCCTACCGTGTGAAACCAAACCGTGTAAATCCAAATACGCCATTCCTCATGCTCCACGGCACCCGCATGTCCGAACCGTCGCCCGAAGCCTCCCCGAGCCGCCGCCGCGGTCGACCCGTCCTCTCGCCGGAAGAGAAGGCCGCACGGGAGGAGGCTCGCCGCGAGCGCTCGTGGCAGGCTCCCCAGACCCGCCTGACCTGGAGGACCCGCCGCGAGCAGGACGAGGCCGGCCGGCACTTCGCGTCGCCCGACCGCTTCTCCGTCTCGGCCCTCGCCGCCGGCGTCCTGCCCGACCGTCTCGAGGCTCCGCGCCCGGTCGACTTCCTCCTGTCCTTCCGCTGCGATCCCGCGCCGGCTCCGGACGGGAAGCAGTCCAGGGTCCTCGCCGCCGCCGATCACGTCGTCCTCGAAATGCTGATCGCCGGGGCGCGTACGGGCCACCTCGCTCTCGAGACCCAGATCGCATCCGTCCCCGTCGCCGCCGTCCTCGCGCCGTTCGAAGGCGGTCACGACGAGGACTGGCTCCGCGTCTCGCTCGGCCGTCTCGCTTCGAAGGAATGCGTCCTGCCCGGTCTCCGGCAGCCCCGCTTCCGCATGACGCTGCGCCGCCTGCGCATGGGCGTCCCGACGCCGGAGGAGGCCGAAGCCGATCCCCGGCCGGAGGACGCGGAGTTCGGCCCGATCCTCGCCCCCAAGGCCCGGCACGGCCAGATCCCGCCCGAGGCGCCGAAGCCGTCCCGCGCCGCGACGCTGCCGACGCGCATGCCGATGCTGCCGGTCCGGGGAGCGGCTCCCCGTCCGGTTCCGCACGACCACCCGCCGACGCCGGCGCCGGACTTCGTCCTGTTCCACCGGGGGACGCCGGAACGCGAGTTCGACTGGTGGGGCGCTCCCGTCCACCGCGAGCGCCGGTTCGTCCCGGTCGTCCGCTGGTCCATCGTCGATGGCGTCGTCTGGTTCGAGCTCGCTCGGTGGATGCGGCATTGGCTGAACGCGTTCCGGCTCGTCGACCACGCCCGAGCTCCGTACGCCCTCGTGGACATCAGGCAGATGGCGTCGTTCCGCTCGCCCTACAGCGCCCCGATCTACCGCAGGCTCGTCGCCGAGACGTACGACCCCGCGATCCGGAACAGCCTACTCGACGGAAAGGTCGTCGAGATCCCCACCCGCGAGCTCGCAGAGCTGGCCGGCTGGCGTCCGACCGGGGGCGGACTGTTCTCAGAGATGGACCGGGGCTTCCTGAAGAAGGTCGCCGCCGACTTCGACCGCATGGGCGGCCGTCTGACGATGCGCTGGCTCGACGTCGACGCCGATCGGAAGACGCTCGACAAGTCCAAGGTCCGCTTCTTCGTCCACGCCCCTCTCGACGTCGCCCGCATGCGCGCCGCCCGCACGTGGAAGGACGCGCTCGGCCGGACCGTCCCGATCGATCCGGAGGACCTCAAGCTGCTCGCCCCGTTCGACCGCGAGGCGTACCACGTCCCGGCCATCGTCTGGCTGAAGCTCGTCAACCGCCTGAAGATCGACCGGTCCACCGCGATGCGCATGGCCGAGGCCTGGCGTCTCGCCCTCGACGAAGCCCTGCACCTCGACCATCCGGTCTTCGGCCTCCTGACCGACGCCGCGGCGACGCGTCGGGCCCGCCGGCAGGAGCTGCTCCGGGTGCTGCGCGAGGAAGGCGCTCCCGCGACCGCGTTCCGCTTTGTCGTCGAGGAGCTCGAAGCGCCCGACCTTTCGGATCCGGATATGCTCGACGTCCTGCAGTCGGAGGGCGTCGTCGGCTGGGCCGCCGAGGACCGCACGGCCCGCTACCACCACGAGGAGAACGGCACCTCGGGCGAGCCTCCCGTCGCCCGCCGCGTCGATCTGCGCAACCGCGAACTCGCGAAGCTCGCCCTCTGGAAGCAGAGGAAGGAGCGCCGGGAGGACGAGTGGCTCCGCGAGATGGTCGAGGCCGAGGACCGGCAGGAGCGCAGCGAGTATTTCCGCGACCGCCGGCAGGCCGTGACGGTCGCGTCCGGAGGCGTCGAGCTCGATGCCTTCGACGGGAAGTTGTTCCTGGAGTTCGAGGGCGAGCGGATGGCGGAGCCGGTCGATCTGGCGGTCCTCCGCCGGGACGCGGTCCGCGACGACAAGTGGACGGCGCCGATCGGCACGGCCGACGAGCTGAACGCGTATCTCGGCCACATCTACGCCGGGATGAATTGGCGAGCCCTGTGGGTCCGAGATCTGATGGAGGAGGCGAGGAATGCCCGCGACTACTAACAGGACTGTACGACGGTTCGACGGCAAGCCCGGCAGCGAACCCGCACCGGCGCCCGTGCCGGAAGGATTCGTCGAGCAGCAGCCCATGGACGGAGACGACAGGCCGCTCTCGGCGACGACCCGGCGCTTCCGCGTCTGGATCGACGGCGTGCAGCTCCGCGATCCGGTCGAGCCGACGGTGTTCATTCAGGCCTGGCGAGACTTCGGCATCGTCGAGCCGACGGTGCTCGACCTGCGCCGCGCCTTGTCCTTCCGGCACGGCGAGGGTCAGGTCCGCGTCGTGCAGCTGAAGCGCATAGACGTCGATCCCTCGAAGGACGATCCCGAGGAGGTACGCAACGGCGCCGGATGGCTGGATCCCTATGCGGGGCTCGACGTCGACGATCTCGGAGCGCTGCCGGTGGAGATCGCGCCGGGATACGTCGGCGACGAGGAACGGCAGTACCTCGACTGAACGCGGAGAAGCCGCCGGAGACGATCCGGCGGCTTCTCCGCGTTCAGTCGAGGATCCGGACGACGTCAGTCCTCGTCGTCGTCGCGTCCGCCTTTCGCGATCAAGTCCCACATCGCCGCTTCCGCCATCTTCCGCTGGTAATCCTTCGGCGCCATGTCGACGCCTTCCGGCACCACCGGCGGCCGGCCGCGGCGCGCCATCTCGGGCGCCCGCTTCCCCGACAGGACGAGCATGGCCGCCGACATGGCCCACGGCCCAGGCCACTTGTCTCGGTCCACCTTCCCGATCCGCACGTCGTGCCAGAGCCGGGACAGAGCCCGTCCGTCTTCGAACGTCGCCGCCAATGAACCGGCCCTCTTCTTCTCGATCGCGGAGCGGGACTGCCCGAGATACCTCATGGCCTCGGCAGTGTCGCTCAGTCCGCACGCGTCCAGCATGAGCGCGAAGCCGCTCTTATCCCGGCGTTCCGGCGTCTGCTCGACGGTCTCCATGGCGTCGAAGTCCTCGGAATCGATCACCGGCGCATCCCCCTCGCGCTCGAAGCCGCCGCCGGCGCGTCGCGATCCCGCAGCGCCTTCGCGACGAGCCCGTCCGTCTGCGCGTCGATCTCGGCCTGCGTCAGCCTTGGCAGCGTCGTATCGGACCAGGCGTCCGGATCCTCCTCGGCCGCCGCCGTCGCCTCGACGAGGTCGAGCAGCTCGCACATCCACATGTCTTCGTCGAAGCTGAGGACCTGCCCAAGGGCTGCGTGCGTGTCGTCGTAACTCGCCGGCACGTTGTCGGCGCCGAGGACGTGGAGGGCGATGGCGCGGAGGGCGCGCTGGCGGGCGGCTTCGGCGAGGGTCTGGGCGTCGGTCATGTCGGTCACTCCGGTCCCGCGGGGTGCGGTCCATGGGCGCGAAGGTGCGACGTCTCCAAGAAAGATTTCAGCGAAAATGGGTGATGCCACACGTCATGAGAAAGCCGCCGCGGAGGGTGCCACGGCGGCTCTGATGTTCGCGTTACGCGGAAAGGTCGAATGCGTGACGCCGTATGAGGAAGTAACGCAGGTGTGGGGGCTACTGCACCGTGATGCCGTCACGCTTCGCCATATCCTCGCGGATCGCCTTCCGGTCCACGGCGGCACGGACGGAGCCGGACGTAGGCGTCGGCGAGACCCATCCCGCGAGCCGGAGAGCCGCCCGCTTCCGGGACGAATTCGGACCGTATCCGCGGAACTCGAGACCGGCCGCCGCCAGGTCGACCATCGTCGCGAGGAAGGCGGTCGCCTGCTCCGGCGGCAGCGTGCGGGCGTAGATCGAGATCGCTTCGCACATGGACTTGTCCACAGCCCGAACGTCCGGACGATTCGCCCGGCGCTCCCGGTATTTCGCCGCCCGGATCGCAGCGAGATCGCGTTCGCGACGCGCTTTCGTTATCGTTTTCTCAACCATTGTGTGCTCCTATTCCTTCCGTGAGACGCCCTCGGCCCGTGCCGTCCCAGCGTCCCGACGGAGGGACTTCCGATGACGTACAATCCGACCGGTTTCTGCCGTGGTCTCGAGGGCGGCATCCAATCGCTGGCCATGGCCGCCTTCAATGCGGCTCAGGCCGAACGTGCCATCGATCGCAGTGCGCCTCAGGCCATCGACCTCCTCGCTCGTCACCTGCGCCGCGAGCGCGGAATCAGCAAGGCGCTGGCCGCCGAGCTCGCGTGGGCCCGTGCCCGCATCGAGGAGCTGGAGGCCGCGCAGGCTGCGGCTACGCGGCCTCGTCGTAGCTCCGCTCCGCGCTGACCCTCCTCGGCAGGTCGTCGCCGATCCGGGCACGGGTGCGGACCAGGTCGCGGGCTTCCCGCAGCAGGTCGTCCATCTGATCGCCGTCGGGCGAATCCCCGTTCCGCGTCCTCTTGTCGATGAGGATCTGAACCCATTCGATCTCGGTCGGCAGCCTCTTCGCCTCGCGATCCTCCTCGGCGCGTCGCTCGTCGGCCGGCAGCATCGGGATCCCGCGGTAGCCGTCGCCCCGCAGATGGTCCTCGATTTCCGAATCCCTCGCGTTGACGAGCATGCCGAGGTGCAGGTCGCCCAGCGACTGTAGCCACTCGAGCACCTCCTTCTCCTCGGCGACGTCCGGATCGAAGAGCGCCCGCGAGACGGTGCGCCCTTCCATCAGCTCCCGTGCCGCCAGCCTGACGCGATCGGGCTCGGAACGCCGGACCTGCGCCGCCGCCTTCCGGGCCTCGCGGGCCGCTGCCATTTCCGCCAGCTGCTCGTCCGGGAAATCCTCGCCGACAACCTCCTCCGCGACGTCCAAGGAGCCGGTGTTCCGTGCCGGCATCAGCGTGGCGATGACGGTTCGGACACCATTGATCACGACCGCGACGGGAACGAGCACCAGGCGGGCGATGCCGGCCAGAGCGCTGCGGATGATGGACCTGATCGACATCGGGACTTCCTTTCCTTCGCGTGCGTGATCCGAACGTAGGCGCAGCGTAAGAAAGATTTCAGGTATCCGCGCCGCCGATCCTTCGGTCCATCGAAATCCTTCGAAAGTCGAACGATCTCCTTTCTCGCGCAAGAATTTGAACATTGTTCGACATTACTTTCCTTGCGAATGCATTTTGCTGATTTTCCGTGTCCGTACACAACGGTAATACTTGAAACCGAACCGTGGAGGGCGCATTTTCCAGCGATAGAAAGGCTGGAATTCGCATGTCGGAGACGAAGGGCGCCATAACGGGAAGGCCGTGGACGGACGCGGAGCGCGTGGAGATGCGTCGCCTTCTCGCGACCGGATCCACGATGCGTCAGACCGCCGAGGCGCTCGGCCGGCCGATCACGACGGTCCAGAGCATGGCCAGTCGCGCAGGGCTCGTCGCCTGGGACCGGATCCTCCCCTCCACGAAGGAAGGCATCCTCCATTTCGCCGCCCAGGGATGGTCGTCCCGCCGCATCGGTCAACGCTTCAAGGTCCCGGCCGAGTTCGTCGACCACGTTGCCGGTCGGACCGGCGCATGAAGAACACGCGCTGGACCCCCGAGGACGATGCCGTGCTTCTTTTGGAGGCTTCCGAGGGCGTCCCCTACGCACGCGTCGCGGAGCACCTCGACCGCACGCACACCGCCGTCATGCAGAGAGCCTGCATCATCGGCGCCGACTTCCGGAAGCGGCGATGGAGCCCCCGCGAAGAGGACGACCTACGGCGCGAGGTCGCCGCCGGACTGACCTACCGCGAAATCGCCGGGCTGCACGTCCGCACGGAGAACGCCATCCACATCCGTGCGCACGTCCTCGGCCTCACCAACATGGAGAAGGAGAACGCATGAGCAAGCCCGACATCGACCACCACATCTTCTTCGACGGCGAGACGCTGCCGACGAACCGCGCCGACGTCATCGAGCACCTCGACGCCAAGATCGAGGTGCCGAGCAACATGTCGAAGCCCGAGACGATCGAGGCGTGGTACGCCGAGAAGCGGCCCGGCGTCCTCAAGGAGGCCGTCGCGAAGACCAGCTTCGACGGCGGCTTCGGCCGGATCGCCAGCATCGCGTTCGCGGTCGGGAACGGCCCGGTGGTCTCGGCGACGAGCGCCAGGCCGGCCGTCGGCGACGTTCCCGCCGCCTACGACATCGAAAAGGAGCGCAAGCTCCTCGGCCGGTTCTTCGCCGCCTGCAACCGCGTCCGGAATCATATCGGCAAGCCGCCGACGCTCGTCGGGCACAACATCGTGGCGTTCGACGTGCGCTGGCTCTGGAAGCGCTCGATCGTGCTCGGCGTCGAGGTGCCGGAATGGTGGCCGGTCGAGGCGAAGCCCTGGCAGAAGGAAGCCGTCTTCGACACCATGACGGTCTGGGAAGGCGTCGGCGGCCGAATCTCGCAGGACCGCCTGGCGCTCGCGCTCGGCCTGCCGACGAAGTCCGATTTCGACGGCTTGATGGTCGCCGACGCCTGGGAGCGCGGCGAGTTCGAGCGGATTCGCACGTACAACGGCGACGACGTCGAGACCGTCAGGTCGATCTGGAAGCGCATCGTGGGCTGGCGGGAACCGGCCGTCGCGTCCGAGACCGTCGCCGAGGCGCCCGTGGAGACGAAGGAGGAGCGCGACGCCGCCGTGGACGCAGCGGTGAAGACGTCTCAGAACGGCGCCGGCTTCAAGCCCGGTCTGCGCCCCGGCTTCCGTCCGGCGGTCCGGGCCGAGAGCTCCGCGCACGCCACGACGGGAGCGGCCGCATGACCGAACTCGCTTCCGTCCGCGAGACGCTCGCCGCCATCGCCGAACTCCCCGACGCCCGAGCCGATGAGGCCGCCGTGATGGCCCGAGGCGCGCTCGCCCGCCTCGACAAGCACGTCTGGGATCTCCGGAAGTCGTACCCCTTCCTCCTCGCGTGCGTGACCGAGGACTGCATCACCAAGTGCGAGCCCTTCGGCGGCGGCGCCATGGACGTGCGCGCCCGTCTCGGCGTGGTCGAAGTCGCGGACATCTACATCGGCGACGAGTCGAGCATGTCCGACCAGACCATCCGCCGGAACGCGAAGGAGTCCGTCCTCGACTCCCTTCGCGTGGAGATCGTCCGCCGGCGCGTCCTCGAGGCGTCGGACCACGACCTCCTCGACGCCCTCGACGCCCTCGACGCCGCCGAGAGGGGTGGCGACGACGAGGTCGGAGAGATCAAGGCCGCCGCGCACGACCGCGGCCTCCGGCTCCTGTCGTGACCGCACCCGCCACCCGGAATGCGTGCGGTATGCCCGCACGATTTTCGCGCCTCTCGTCCGCCGCCCGCCTCCGCGCCCTCCGCGACGCCGCCGGCCAGTCTCTGGACGACGTCGAGCGGGGCACGCGGCTGCACGTCGCGCTGCTCCGGACGCTCGAGCACGGCCGGCCGATCACGCAGGCGCAGGCGGCCGTCTTGGCGCGACATTTCAGCGTTCCAACCGCCGAGATTGTCAACGGCTAGTCCAGGCGCCGGCACTCCTGCCCGCCTTTTCCGTCGTCGATCACCTCATCGAGGTCGGTCACGCCCCCCATGGTCTCCTCGCGGAATCGACCGCGGGCGAAGTCCGCGTCCAGGAGCCGGACGGGCGAATCGAGCGAGTTGCCGCCAGGCCGCGATATCGACGAGGCGACCACGCGCAGCCCGTCGTCGGAGCGCCATACCGTTCCGTAGCGATCCGTTTCCGCGTCCTCAGCCGGCGCCTTGCCCTCGGCGCGGGCCACCAGGAGGCCGTCGGTTCCGTCGGTCGTCATCCGGACGAAGCGGCGCTTGGACTTCAGACCGTCGGCGCCGACGCCGTAGGTCTCGCAGACCATCGAGGCCGCGGCGGCGTCGGCCGCCATCGTTCCGAGCAGGACGATAGCGACTAAGGCTCTCATTCGTTGTCTCCGTAGACGCACTTCGCGAGCACGGTCTCATAGACCGTCACCGACGCTGGATTGTCGAAGTCGCCGGGGTTATCCGCCATGAACCGTCTGAGGTCCACGACCCGCTCGTCGTCCGTCCGCGCCTTCAGGCAGGCTTCCGCCGCATCGGCGCATTCCGCCGGCACGGACAGGAAGGGCATCGTCCGCAGGCCGTCGGCGTAGCCGCGCAGGAACGTCTTCAGGTCTCCGTCCGACATCGCGGCTAGGTCTCTCGTCGAGACGCTGCTCGCCTGGAGCTTCACTTCGACGGTCGGAAGGACGCAGCCGGGCGCCGCGGCGGCGGGACCGGCGACAACCAGCAGCAGGGCGACGAGGGCAGTGCGCATTGGCGATTCTCCGGATTGCCACGCTGGATGATCGGACGAACGACTCTTCGAGTCCACGACGGGCGATGGAGTGACCGCAGCTGTCGCCGATGCTAGCTTCGGCGGGCATCGTTCGGGGTCGGAATGTCGGAAGCAGTCGCAGTCGAAGAGCAGCTCGAGATGGCCGAGCTGATCGCCGTGCCCGTAGGCCCACGTAGCCGCCACTTTCTCATCGACAGCAACGTCTTCATCAAGGAGCGCGTGAACCTGGACAGCCGGCTCTTCACCGAGCTGAAGGCCGCGGTCGAGGAGTTCGACCTCGTGCTCCACTTCGATCTCCTGATCCTGTTCGAGGTGACACGGTGGCTGACGGAGCAGATGGAGGAGATGGCGCGGGAGCAGCGCAAGAACGCCAGGAACCTCGAGTCATGGAATAGGCGTTTCCCGCTCGACGCCGTCGCGATTGGGCCCTCGATCGACGTCTCCGCCGCCGTGACCGCCGCGAGGACCAGGTTCGTCCTGCGGCTCCTGACAGAATTCCGTGCCGTCCAGCACGACCTCGAAGCTATCGAGCTGCCGGGAATCCTCGAACGGTACATGACGCGCCAGGCGCCGTTCCAGCCGAGGGAGAGCAAGGAGTTTCCGGACGCCTTCATCGTCGACGCGGCCAGGATATGGGCCTGGGAGAACAGCGAGGACGTCCATATCGTCACCTTGGACGAGGCGATGCTGGCGCACGCGGGATCGGTCGAGAAGCTCGTCCCCGTTCCTGGATTGCCGGCCTTCCTCGCCATGCTCGCTGAGGCCAAGGATCCCCAGGTCGTCGCGCTGATCGATCAGATCGTCGACGAGCAGGATTTCATTGACCAGCTCTTCGAGCGCGTGGACGTCGCACTGCGGACGGCGGAGTTCATCTACCGTGGCACGACCCTCGATGCCGCTACGGTCCATTCGACGGATCTCAGGGAGATCGGTCTGACGGAGAACTGGAAGGTCCTGTCCGTCCACGGACCTACCGTCGCCATGACGGCCAAGTTCAAGGCACTGGTCGGCCTGGAGGTCGAGTGGATCGGACAGATCGAGGACGAGGACGGCGGCAGGGCGATGGGTCTGGACGAGTGGGACGACGCCGTCAGGGGACGATTCTTCCTCGAATACGATCGCATGAACCGCAACATCGGGAGGGTCGAGATTCTCACGGCCCTCGATTTCGAGGAGCCGTACGACGGCTACGATGATGACTACTTCGACGACGATCGCTGACGCCGCCTCAAGACAGGTAGTCCTCCGGTTGGATACCGTCCCGCTTCGCCAGTAGGTTCCTAGCCTTCCCGATTCCCTCCGGCCGCATCGCCAGCTGCGATGCCAGGTCCAGCACGTCGGCCTCGTTCGCGAGGATGAAGTCCAGCACACCGACGAAGAAGCCGGGCTGGGCCGCGGCTTGACGCAGCTGGGAGACGTCAACGCCCGTGACTTCGACGAAGCGGTCGATCAAGTCCTGGTGGCTGGCGATGAACTTCAGGGCTTCGATACCGATGGCGTCGGGATCGGTATCGGGGGTGCGTTCGCGGATCATCGGCGGCCGAGCCCCTTCCGGACGTAGCCCGCGCTGATGCGGCTGTCGTAGGCCTCCATCAATGATCGCTGGCCGAGGATCAGGCTCTGGATGGCGAGACGGGCGTCGCCGCCGGAGGTCGCGAGGGCGGCGTCGACTGCGGCTTCGAGGTCGTCCGTCAACGGGAGGTCGATGAGGCGTTCTGCAAGCTTGGACATGAGGGAGGTCCTTCGATTCTGGCGCGTCAGGATGACCTTCGCAACGTCCGGAGTCGAGTTTTTGTTCTGGTTTCGTTCTAGTGCTGTGGATAAGTTTCTCGGTGGGTCCGATGACTTATATGCAAGGCACTAAGCGCTCGAATGGTCGCGATATCGACCATGACATGCAGGGTCGAACAGTTCCGTTAACCAGGGTGCAGGGACGATCGGAGAAGGCGGGTTGCGGAGCGGCGGGGAGCGTCCTACGTTCCGATTCGAGCGTCGGACGGATGGGCCACGCGTTAGTCAGCCGTGAGGAAGACGGCCACTTTGATCCCGAGGCCTCCGGTTGGTCTGGATGAAATGCGGGGCGTCGCCGGTGAGGAAAGCTGGCGGCGCCCTTTCAATTTGAGCACAGGATTCGGAGAAGATGCCCGGATTTCGCCCCGTGGATTGGGGCGAAATCCTTGGCGACGGATGATGGCGGTCGTGCCATCCTCGAGCAGAAGTCTGATCCGGAGCGACCGTGCCGAAGAATCCGAACCCGCCCCCTCCCCGCGAGGTCCGCACCTTCGTCAACCCGATCGCGATCCGATACGACACGCCGGACGGCCATACGTTCCACTACTATCGGGAATGGCACGGCCTCACGCTGCGGATCGACGACTATCGCCTCACCCGGTCTCTCGCGAGCACAGAGCGAGACTTCGGCGCCGGGCATCAGGAGGGTGACGACGAGATCCTGAAGGCGGCCTACGCCGACTATGCCGGCATGTCGGCCGACGATCGGCAACGCCTAGAAGACATCCAGCGTCGCGAGATCGTTCTGGCCAGGAACCCCGACGTCCGCCGCCTCGAGGGATGGGGCGAGATCGTCAACAAGAGGACCGTGCAGGTCTTCGAAGCGGGACGGGACGGCAAGCCTCAGGGAGATTACGATCGACGGTTCCGGCGGATTCACGTCAACGTCCGCTCCTTCGGCGGCGACGACCAGGTCGGCAGCATGTTCCTCTGGAGCGGCGATCGGCAGGATCCTGTCTCGGATGAAAACGAGTATCTCTCCGTCGATATCGCCGTCCGGGCCGAAGTCCTCGAGGCGCTGGAGCGGACGATCCGCGAGACTGGTGCGGCGCCGGTGCTGACCATGCATCTGGACGCCCTGCTCTACCAGACCGAGGTCGAGCGGTCGCTCGCGGAACCGTGGCATCCGCAGGACTACGCCATGCTCCGCGAGTCGTACGCGGGCGTTTCGATGTCGCACCTCATTTGGGACGTCGCGGAGCGCAAGGCGTCCCCCGAAGAAGAGGCGGACGTCGAAGTCCCGAGGGATGCGCGGGCTTCTCCCGCGCCGGCCGCCCCTCAGACGGACGTCGCTCGGAGGATCCGCGGGCTGGCGACGGCCGTATGGGGATTGGCGGCCGCGGTGGTCGTCGCGGCCATCCTGCGGTAATTCTTCCCCCTGCGCGCTCCCTGCCGCAGGGGGTTCTTCGAACCGTCTTTCGGAGGCTCCGCAATCCTACTGGGATGCCGTCAATCCCCTGCAGTTCAAGGTTTTCCCGCCGCGCCCTCCCCGCTTACACCGAGGATGTCGGGGATTCGAGTTCCTCATCGCCCACCACCCCTCCGCCCCCTGCGGCGGCGGGATTTTCGCCCTCCCGGTCTTAGGCCTCGGAGAGCGGGAAATCCTTACTCCCTGCCGACTCCCTGCAAGCGCGGGTCCTTCGGCGGGAAGATCGGACGCCGGCGACAATCCTTCGTCGAGGGTCCGATCCTGATGGTCGGAAGGACTACCGGGCGGGTCCCTCGCGTTTACACCGAGGATGTCGGCAGTTCGAGCCTGTCATCGCCCACCACGCCGGTTCGATTGCGGTTCAGGGTTTCATACCCTTTCATCACGATATCCATCATCCCGTGAAAGCGACGCTTCAGCGGTCTCGTATGCCGTTGCTGTACGAAACACCGCTCTCGGTCGTGTTGTCGTACGTCGTCGTCCGACCCCGAAAACGCATCGCGGCGTTGGCCTCTACGGCTCCGCTCCCCACGCAATGGTTTGCATATCGTCCCCTACGCCACGGATCTTCCTAAGGCCCCCGCTTCCCCCCCCAAAAAAAAGCCGACGGCGAGCGTCGGCTTTCCAAACTGCATTCTATGAACGTGGTCAGCTCGCGTTGACGGCGTCCTTGAGCCCCTTGCCAGGCGTGAAGCGCGGCACGTTGCGGGCGGGAATATCGACTTCCGCACCCGTCGACGGATTGCGTCCCTTCGAGGCGGCGCGGTGCGAAACGGAGAAGGTGCCAAAGCCGACGAGGCGGACGTCGTCGCCCTTGGCCATAGTTGCCTGGAGCGCATCGAAGACGGCATCGACAGCCGTCGTTGCGTCTTGCTTCGAAAGACCTGCCTTCTCCGCAACGACGGATACGAGCTCATTCTTGTTCATGCCAAATCTCCAAACGTTCTGTCTTCCCGACTCAGGCGGTCACGATGCTGAAAATGCCGCCCAGGTTCAAGGAGAGATGGACCAGAAGCCCTCGAAACAAGGCTTTTGCAAGCAAAATGCCGCCCGAGAGGGCGGCATCTCTTCGTTTTTAGCGGTCGATCGCTTTCAGTGAGCGATCGTGGGGGAGGCATCCTCTCCCGAATCACGGGCGGGCGTCGGCTCGCTCACCTCGGTCCACTCGATCGGTTCGGGCTTGCGTATCAGCGCGTGAGCAAGAACCTCGTTCATGTGCGAGACCGGGATGATCTCGAGACTGTTCTTCACATTGTCCGGGATTTCCGCGAGATCCTTCGCGTTCTCCTCAGGAATCAGCACCGTCTTGATGCCGCCGCGCAGAGCCGCGAGCAGCTTCTCCTTCAACCCACCAATGGGCAGGACGCGGCCGCGTAGCGTGACCTCCCCCGTCATGGCTATGTCACGACGCACGGGAATGCCCGTCATCACCGAAACGATCGCCGTCGCCATCGCGGTGCCCGCCGACGGTCCGTCCTTCGGTGTCGCGCCCTCTGGAACGTGAACGTGGATGTCACGCTTGTCGAACAGTGGCGGCTCGACCCCGAACTCAATGGCTCGTGAGCGGACATAGGACGCAGCTGCGGAAATCGACTCCTTCATCACATCGCGAAGATTGCCCGTCACCGTCATCTTGCCCTTGCCGGGCATCATGACGCCTTCGATCGTCAGCAACTCGCCGCCCACCTCCGTCCAGGCCAAGCCCGTGACGACACCAACCTGATCCGACAATTCCGCCTCGCCGTAACGATAACGTGGTACGCCCAGGTAGTCGGCGAGATTGGCGGCCGTCACAGCGACGGACTTGACATCACCCCGCACGATTTGCGTGACCGCCTTCCGTGCGAGCTTCATCAGCTCACGCTCATAAGACCGCACACCGGCTTCCCGCGTGTAACGGCGGGCGATCTCGCGAAGCGCATCTTCGGAGACCGAGAACTCGCTGTCCTGCAACGCGTGGTCCTTGATGGCCTTCGGCAGAAGGTGCCGCTTGGCGATCTCGACCTTCTCGTCTTCGGTGTAGCCGGCGATCCGAATGATCTCCATACGATCCATGAGGGGACCGGGAATGTTCAGCGTGTTCGCCGTCGTCACGAACATCGTGGACGAGAGGTCGTACTCGACCTCCAGATAATGGTCCATGAAGCTCGCGTTCTGCTCGGGATCGAGCACCTCCAGCATCGCCGACGACGGATCGCCACGGAAGTCTTGGCCCATCTTGTCGATCTCATCGAGCAGGAAGAGCGGGTTGTTCCGCTTCGCCTTCTTGAGCGACTGAATGACCTTGCCGGGCATCGAGCCGATATAGGTTCGACGATGACCACGAATCTCCGCTTCGTCGCGCACGCCACCCAGTGCCATACGGACATATTCACGGCCCGTCGCGCGAGCGATAGACTTGGCGAGCGACGTCTTACCGACCCCCGGAGGGCCGACCAAGCAGAGAATCGGACCTTTGATCTTGGGCTGACGAGCCTGAACCGCCAGATATTCGACGATCCGCTCCTTCACCTTATCCAGACCGTAGTGCTCTTCGTCGAGAATTTCCTCGGCGCGCTTCAGATCAATCCGAACCTTGGACGACTTGCCCCAAGGCAGACCCAGCAGCCAGTCGAGATAGTTGCGGACCACCGTCGCCTCGGCAGACATGGGGCTCATCTGCCGGAGCTTCTTCAACTCGGCGGACGCCTTCTCCTTGCCTTCCTTCGACAGCTTGGTCTTCTTGATACGCTCCTCGATCTCAGCCAACTCGTCGCGGCCTTCCTCGCCGTCGCCGAGTTCCTTCTGGATCGCCTTCATCTGCTCGTTCAGATAATACTCGCGCTGCGTCTTCTCCATCTGACGCTTGACGCGCGATCGGATGCGCTTCTCGACTTGGAGCACCGAGATTTCGGCCTCCATGAAGCCGAGGGCCCGCTCCAGCCGCTCACGAACGCTCACGATCCCGAGCATCTCCTGCTTTTCGGGGATCTTGATCGCAAGATGAGACGCCACGGTATCAGCCAGCTTGGAATAGTCATCGATCTGACCGGCCGTGCCGACAACCTCGGGCGAGATCTTCTTGTTCAGCTTGACGTAATTCTCGAACTCCGAGATCACGGAGCGGGCCAGGGCCTCGACTTCGACCTGATCGTCTTCCTCGTCTTCGACGATGAAGGCATTGGCTTCGTGCCACTCGGTGCGATCAGTGAAATCCGTGATCGACGCGCGCGCGATTCCCTCGACCAGAACTTTTACGGTTCCATCAGGCAGCTTCAGGAGTTGTAGAACATTGGCGAGCGTGCCGAGATCATAGATCGCGTCGGGCGCGGGATCTTCGTCGCCGGCGTTCTTCTGAGTGGCAAGCAAGATCTGCTTGTCCGACCCCATGACCTCTTCAAGAGCCTTGATCGATTTTTCCCGCCCCACGAAAAGAGGGACGATCATGTGCGGGAACACCACGATGTCACGGAGTGGGAGAACCGGATAGGTCTGCGCGTTCTCGGAGCCGTGACCGCTGGCGGATGTCGGAATGGACATGGAATTCCTTTCTGCGGCTGAGCCGCTGGAGGCCCCTCATCCCGGCCCTTTCAGGCACCGAGACGAAAGCCGTCATCGAACTGCAATGTGGCTATTTCCTCCGGCCCGTTCAAGCGTCTGGCGCGACGCGAAAGAACGAGCGGGTCGGTCGCTCAACGGAATATAAAAGCGAATGGCCCGCTCCGGTGTCTTGCCGGAACGGGCCATCCAACGATCAAACTTTCGAAGTGTTCAGACGATCAGGCACTCGCCGGTTCCTTTTCGTCCTTCCGCTCGGAATAGATATAGAGCGGACGCGCGTTTCCATCGATCACCTCTTCCGAGATGACCACCTCCCGAACGCCTTCGAGCGTCGGCAGGTCGAACATCGTGTCGAGCAGCATGGCTTCCATGATCGAGCGAAGGCCTCGAGCGCCTGTCTTGCGCTCGATGGCCTTGCGAGCGATCGCCTTCAGGGCGTCCTCGTGGAATGTCAGCTCGACATTCTCCATCTCGAAGAGGCGCTGATACTGCTTCACGAGCGCGTTCTTCGGCTCCACCAGGATCTGAACCAGCGCGGGCTCATCCAGATCTTCCAGCGTCGCGAGAACCGGCAGACGACCGACGAATTCCGGAATCAGACCGAACTTCAGAAGATCCTCAGGCTCCACACGGCGGAACAGTTCGCCGGTGCGACGATCTTCGGGTGATTCGACGTTGGCTGCGAAGCCGATCGACGTCTTGCGACCGCGATCCGAAATGATCTTGTCGAGACCGGCGAAAGCGCCACCGCAGATAAAGAGGATGTTGGCCGTATCCACCTGCAGGAACTCCTGCTGAGGATGCTTGCGACCACCCTGAGGAGGAACCGACGCGACGGTGCCTTCCATGATCTTCAGCAGAGCCTGCTGAACACCCTCACCCGACACGTCGCGCGTGATGGAAGGATTGTCGGACTTGCGGCTGATCTTATCGATCTCGTCGATATAGACGATGCCACGCTGCGCGCGTTCGACATTGTAGTCGGCCGACTGCAGCAGCTTGAGAATGATGTTCTCGACATCCTCACCGACGTAACCGGCTTCGGTCAGCGTCGTCGCATCCGCCATGGTGAACGGAACGTCGAGGATGCGCGCCAGCGTCTGCGCCAGCAACGTCTTCCCGCAGCCCGTCGGACCCATCAGCAGAATGTTCGACTTCGCCAGTTCGACGTCATTGTTCTTTTGCGCGTGGGCCAGGCGCTTGTAGTGGTTATGCACCGCAACGGACAGAACCTTCTTGGCGAAGGACTGGCCGATCACGTAATCATCGAGAACCGCAATGATCTCCTGCGGAGTCGGCACACCCTCGCGCGACTTCACCATCGAGGATTTGTTTTCCTCGCGGATGATGTCCATACAGAGTTCGACGCACTCATCGCAGATGAAGACCGTGGGCCCGGCGATCAGCTTGCGGACTTCGTGCTGGCTCTTTCCGCAGAAAGAGCAATAGAGCGTGTTCTTGCTATCGCCGCCGCTCACTTTGCTCATCGTTCTTCCTTCCGTTCCGCACCTCGGACTTGGAGGTCCGGAGATGGGTCGTCAGACCCTTTTCGTCATCCTATGCTGCAACGCTCACAAAGCAATCGTTCAAGTCGACCGGCAGAAGGCTTCGTCGCAGTTCCGTCACTACAAGGTAGCCGGATCATCCTTGATCGACGCTTAACGACAACGCCGGCTTCCACCGTTCAAGGTAGAAACCGGCGATGGCAACATCAAGGTCGTTTCGTCGATCAGTTCGCGGTGCTGGTTTCCAGCGCCTCACGCGAGGAATAGACCTTATCGATCAGGCCGAACTCGCGGGACTCGTCGGCCGTCATGAAATGGTCGCGGTCGAGCGTGCGTTCGATCGTCTCGTAGTCCTGGCCCGTATGCTGAACATAGACTTCGTTCAAACGACGCTTGAGCTTGATGATGTCCAGAGCATGGCGCTCGATGTCCGAGGCCTGGCCGGAGAAGCCACCCGAGGGCTGGTGAACCATGATGCGCGCGTTGGGCGTGGCAAAGCGCATATCCTTGTGACCCGCGCACAGGAGAAGCGACCCCATGGAGGCCGCCTGCCCGATGCAGAGCGTCGACACGGCCGGCTTGATGAACTGCATCGTGTCGTAGATCGCCATTCCGGACGTCACCACACCGCCCGGCGAGTTGATGTAGAGCGAGATTTCCTTCTTCGGGTTCTCGGCTTCCAGGAACAGGAGCTGAGCGCAGACCAGCGTGGCCATCGAATCCTCGATCGGCCCGGTGATGAAAATCACGCGCTCCTTGAGCAGCCGCGAGAAGATGTCGTAGGCGCGCTCTCCACGATTGGTCTGCTCCACCACCATGGGCACGAGGTTCATCGCGGTTTCGAGGGGATGCTTCATAGGAGGAATCGTCCGTTGATGGAGGGGTCGGTGGTGCCACCGCAATGCGTCGAATCGGGCTTTCGTCCGGAGCCCCCTAGATAGGGCTTTGCCGGGCCGCTTCGCAACCTTGGCCGCTGGAGCGTTACGGTCCGCTGAAAACGAAGAAGGCTGGCCCATGGGCCAGCCTTCAAATGGTCATTACGTCCAATGATCAGGCCGCGACGGCCTCGTCCTCGTCGTCCTTCAGGAGCTCTTCCTTGGAAACGGTCTTGTCGGTGACATCCACCGTGGCCAGAAGATGGTCCACGACCTTCTCTTCGAAGATCGGGGCGCGCAGACTCTGGACCGCGTCCGGCGTGTTGCGGAAGTAGTCGTAGACCTGCTGCTCCTGACCAGGATACTGGCGTACCTGCTCGATCACGGCGCGCTGAAGTTCCTCGTCGGACACCGTGACGCCGGCCTTTTCGCCGATCTCGGAGAGGACGAGACCGAGACGAACACGACGCTCGGCGAGCTTGCGATACTCGTCGCGCGCCTTTTCCTCGGTCGTGTCTTCGTCCTCGAACGACTTCCCGCTCTGCTCCAGTTCGCGCGTCACCTGCGCCCAGATGTTCTGGAACTCGGCTTCGACGAGCTTGGAGGGCAGTTCGAACGAATAATCCGCGTCCAGCGCGTCCAGGAGCTGACGCTTCACCTTCTGGCGCGTGGCCTGACCGAACTGGCTTTCAATCTGGCCGCGCACGATCTCGCGCAGACGATCGATCGACTCGAGGCCGAGCTTCTTGGCCAACTCGTCGTTCAGTTCCATCTCATCGGGCTTCGCGACGGCCTTGACCTTCACTTCGAAGGTCGCGGGCTTGCCGGCCAAGTGCTCGGCACCGTAATCCTCGGGGAACGTCACTTCGACGGTCTTGTCCTCGCCAGCGGACAAACCGACGAGCTGGTCCTCGAAGCCGGGGATGAACTGGCCGGAGCCCAAAACGAGATTCGAGTCGGTCGCCGAACCACCCTGGAAGGCTTCGCCATCCACCTTGCCGACGAAATCCATCGTGACGCGATCGCCGTTCTCGGCCGCGCCATCCTTCGGCTGGAAGGTGCGCGCGCTCTCGGCGATACGCTTGACCTGATCCTCGACTTCCGTCTCGTCGATCTCCACGACCGGACGCTCGATCTTGATCCCGTCCGTGCCCTTGAGCTCGAAGGTCGGCAGGGTTTCGTAAGCCACGGTGAAGCGGAAATCGCCCTCGCCGCGCAGAACCTTCTCGGCCTCGGACTCGTCTTCCGTCATCTGAATTTCGGGACGCATGGCCGAGCGCTCGTTGCGCTCCGCGATCACCGAACGCGGCGTCTCGTTGATGATCTGGTTCACGATCTCCGCCATGATCGACCGACCATATGTCTTGCGCATATGGCTCATCGGGATCTTGCCGGGCCGGAAGCCCTTGATCTTCACCTGATCCTTGATTTCGAAGAGGCGGGTCTGCAGCCGTGCCTCAAGGTCCGACGCCGGCACGACGATCTCGATCTCGCGCGACAGGCCTTCGGCCTTGGTTTCCTTAACCTGCATCATCAACCCTTTATGGTCTGCGACGGCGGCCCCTGGTCCGTCGTCGCGCGTCTATCTCGTTTGCCTGGGTTCAGACATGGTGCGGGTGGAGGGACTCGAACCCCCACGCTTTTGGCGCCAGAACCTAAATCTGGTGCGTCTACCAATTCCGCCACACCCGCCCGGTGTCGTGAACCATACGGCTTGCACGACGCGCGCTCTATATCATCGGTGCCTGCCGCGTCAAAGTTTAAAACAGGTTTGCGACAAAGCCAGTTGTATGCGCCTTGCGCCGAGCTGCCGCGCCGAAACGCCGTCCCAATCGTTTAAATCGGTTCATGTTGCATTGCATCATTCGCAGACCTGCCATGCGAGCCCGGCCATACCAGTCGGGAGTAGGCTCCCGTATGTTGTGACCACGGAAGCGGATCGCCTCTCGATCTCGACTTCAATCGATTAGAACCGATCACGGAACCCGACCGATGAACATTATCCGCTCGTATTCGACTTGGCGCCGCTACCGCGAAACCTGCACCGAGCTGAACCGCCTTTCGCAGCGCGAATTGTCGGATCTCGGTATCGCCCGGTCCGACATCCCGTCGGTCGCCCGTCAGGCCGTTCGCTGAATTCCCTTTATCCCTCGGGCTCTCTCCTCCTCCCATGAGCCCTTGTGGACAGCAAGCCTGCGGCTCCTCCTCCCATCGCAGGCTTCCTAACGACACCCGCCGGTCCTCCCCCGGCGGGTGTTGTCGTTTCGGGGATATGTCTTTCGCACCCGACTGGTTGTCGAAGCCCGTTCCGATCGGGCAGTCGATGCGGTAAGACAAGGGTATGACCAAGATCACACCCATTCACATTATCGGCGGCGGCCTTGCCGGCTCGGAAGCCGCTTGGCAGATCGCGCAGGCGGGCCAGCCCGTTATTCTTCATGAAATGCGCGGTGTCCGCGAAACGGACGCGCACAAGACCGATGCCTTGGCGGAGTTGGTCTGCTCCAACTCGTTCCGCTCGGACGATGCCTCGACCAATGCGGTGGGCGTTCTCCATGCGGAAATGCGCCTTGCGGGCTCGCTGATCATGCGATGCGCCGACGCGCATCAGGTGCCCGCCGGTGGGGCGTTGGCCGTGGATCGGGACGGTTTCGCCGAGGCCGTCACCGAGATTTTATCCGCTCATCCGCTGGTGGAAATCCGCCGCGAGGAAATCGCCGGCCTGCCGCCCGAAGACTGGGGTTCGACCATCGTCGCGACCGGGCCGTTGACCGCTCCTGCTCTCGCTGAAGCCATTCGCGATACGACCGGCGCGGATGCACTCGCCTTCTTCGATGCGATCGCCCCTATCGTTCATTTCGAGACGATCGATCTGGAGAAGGCGTGGTTTCAGTCCCGCTACGATAAGGTCGGCCCCGGCGGGACGGGCAAGGACTATGTGAACTGCCCTCTCGATCGCGATCAATATGAGAGTTTCGTCGCGCAGCTGATCGCCGGCGACAAAACCGAGTTCAAACAATGGGAAGGCACACCCTATTTCGACGGGTGTCTTCCCATTGAGGTGATGGCGGAACGCGGCGTCGAGACGCTGCGACACGGCCCGATGAAGCCGATGGGCCTCACCAACGCGCATCAGCGGGACATCAAGCCCTATGCGGTCGTCCAATTGCGGCAAGACAACGCGCTCGGCACGCTCTACAATATGGTCGGCTTCCAGACGAAGCTGAAATATGCCGATCAGGTACGTATCTTTCGCAGCATTCCGGGCTTGGAGAATGCCGAGTTCGCGCGGCTGGGTGGCTTGCATCGCAACACCTACCTGAACTCGCCGACGCTTTTGGACGGGACGTTGAGGCTCAAAAGCTTGCCGCGCCTGCGATTCGCCGGGCAGATCACAGGCTGCGAGGGCTATGTGGAATCGGCCTCGATCGGTCTTCTCGCGGGCCGTTTCGCGGCTGCGGAAGCGCAGGGCCAGATCGTCTCGCCGCCCCCCGCGACGACCGCTATGGGCGCTCTGCTAGGACATATCACCGGCGGTCATCTCGTGACCGATGAGGAACCCGGCAAACGTTCGTTCCAGCCTATGAACGTCAATTTTGGTTTGTTCCCGCCGATCACCATTCCTCGCGAAGAAGGAAAACGGCTTCGCGGCAAGGAGAAGACCATCGCCAAGAAAATGGCTTTGTCCGCACGTGCCCTGGAGCACTTCGCAGCTTGGCTGGCGAACACGTCCGAACCCGAATCCCTCTCCGAAGCTGCAGAATAGCTCGGCCATCCGGCATCGGTGGTTCCGCGAGTGCCGCCGGCGTCCGCCCAATCCTTAGCGCGCCGGTTCAGCGCCGGGCGACACATGCCACTGATCGGCGCGGATCAATAGTGTGGCGGTCAGCGCTGTGAGCCGTGGTGGCTGGCTCTCGTAGTTCGCGCGCGTGACATAAAGCCTGATCCCGCGCCCGTTCTCCGTACCAAGGTCGAGCACCAGAGGCTCGGCCACCGACACGCCCAGCTCGATCAGCCTGCGTAGCAACAGGCCCGTTTCGACATGGTCTGCGCGACCCTCGAAATGGATCGCCAAACGACGGCCATCGCTCTCTAGCTCAAGACGCCCTCGTCCAGTCTGCTCCTCGCCGCTCCCCGTTTGTAGATCGATCAGCGCGAGGTCATAGCCCGTCAGCGAAACGGCTTGGCCTTGCGGTGCGCGAAAGGAGCGGATCAGCGTCGGTTGCTCTGCTGGGCTGTCCCAGCCCAGCGCCTGAAACAAAACGGGAAGCGAAGACATCGAACCGTCCAGATGTTTGTCGGCGACCAACTGCGCGGGCAATGCTGAGCGAACCGCGTCCATACCTCCCACATCTTCCAGGATGGCAAGCCGCTCGCGAATCTCCGCGCGCCGACGGGAATCGCCTGTTCGCCAGACATCCACGCTCAAAGCACGAAGAGCCGATGTTTGGCTTCGTTCGACGCTGGCGATCATACTCCAGGGGCCGAAGCTGGAGGCGATCATGGCCGTCATGGGAATGGCTACCATCCAGCGAATATCCCCTCGGGCGCGAGGGACGATCTGAATGAGAACGATGCCAGCGAAGGTCGCGATCCACAGGGCGGAGTAGTAGGTCGATGGCGTGAGGCCCCACACATCCACCTCGCGCCATTGAGAGACTGCCAGGGTCGCAATGGGAGCGATCGTCACGCCAACCCAGTACCGATGGAAAAGCCGGGTCGACGTCGCGCTGGACGGCGCAAATGGGTCAGCGCCGATTCTCAGCATCAGCGCAAGGCTGCAGAACACGAATAGAAGCCACCGCGCTTCGCTCGCTTCCAAACCGCCCGAGAGCAACGTGCGAATGATGTAGGCGTGAAGCACCAACGCTGCGAGCCAGACGAGCGGCGCCAGAATCCAGTCGAACAACGGCCGAATCGCCTTTGCCAGTCGATCTTCGGAACCTGAGATGACGGGGGACGGAGACACTTCGGGCACGCGACCGAGCGCGATCAGCGGTGCGACGAGCGTCAGCCCTGTCACGAGGACGTAGCGATCTGCGTTCTCGAAAAGATCGGTGTCGAACAAGGTTCGAACCATTTCCACGATAGCGTAGAGCCCGACGAGGAAAACGCAGGCGGACAGAAACGCGATAACGAGCCCGACCGCCGCCCAAAGACCGAAGCTCCAGAATTCGTCCGAGCCGCCGTGCCGGACGAAAGGCGCAAGTGGCACGGCGAACATCATGGCGGACGAGAGGCCGGCTAGTTGATAAGGTGAGACGTCGACGAAGAGGACGATCGCTCCGACACATCCAGCCGTCCCCATCGACAAGAGCAGACCGATCAGGCGCCCCCATCCCTGCCCTTCCGCCGCCAATGCGACGATTAACCCAGCCATTGCGGCGAGCGACAGTGCGGTCAAAAATAGGAGCGAACGGTCGAAACCATCGATTGAACCGGCCTCGAGATTGGACGCAACCGAGAAGGCCACGATCAACAAGGCAGGAATGGGGAATCTCTGAAGACCGGACGCGGCGTTATGGGCGAGACCACGACCGATGCCTGCGATGCGTCCCAGCATGATCGATCCTCAAACTCGGAACCAGCGATTCAGGGGAGCCATCCCGGTTCGAAGCGGACTGATGCAATGCCCTCTTCCGCTTTCAGAACCGGTTCCTTGTAATCACCTCAAGAGCGCATCTGCCGCCAGTAGAACCAAAGCCGTCGGAGAGCGCTCGGTTCCGCACCGGCCGTGATCGGAGCCTTGCCGGCCCATAGCGCAGGCAGAAGTGCCGGGCGGACGGAGACGGGAATAGATGCCCACAGATGCAGGACGGGATCGAGATGCTCTCGCGCGAACGCACGCATGGCATCGCGGGCGCGCTCAGATCCGGCTCCACCTGCCAACCAAGTCGAGGCATCGATACCGGTCGCGGTCAGAATATCGGCGGGCACGTAGACTTGGTGACGGTTGCGATGAATCGCCTCCGAGCGCAGCACGGAGATCGCGGTTTGGCCCACTCCGGCGTGGCCGCACGCGTCCGCCAGACTGGGCGCGGCCGAGCGATCGAGCACCATCGTCGCCATCATGATCAAGGCGGAAGACGTCTCTCCTGCATAGGCTTCGAAGTCGGCGCGCGACGGCATCGGGTCGTTGTAGAGGTCGAAAACCCGAGCCTCGAGATAGCGCTCGAACGCATCGAGCGGCAGGGCGTGTTCGCGAATCGTCGCGATCAGAGCCGTCGCGATCGGGGAGCCCTGAGCGGCGTCCTCCAAGGGTTCCTCACTCGCCAAGCGGTCGCGCCACCATTGAAGGCGGATTTCGCCGGGCAATGGCTGCGACACCAGATCGCGAATGCGCAGCGTTTCGAGATGGAAGGCGTAGAGCGCAAACAGGTGCTTCTGCGCCGGCTTCGTGGCGAACCCCACCGCAACAGCACGATCGGGATCGCCGTCCTGAACGATTCGCTCACATTCGGCGTAAGCGGACAGTAGGCCGCCGGAAGGAGCTGAATCAGTCAACGGCGATCAGCGCCGCCGCGACCGGGCGTCCTTCCGCGAGCATGATATTGTAGGTTCGCACGGCGGCGCCCGTCGACATGGGATCGCAGGAGATCCCGGCCTTTCGAAACCGATCCAGCAAAGCCGGCGGAACACGGCGAATATCGCCGCCGGTGCCGTACAGGAAAAACCGGATATCCTCCGCTTCCTCGAACGCCTTCAGCAGCCTCGCGCCGCCGAAGGGCTCGTCCGCGTCAGCGGACCAGCCATAAATGCCGGACGGGAGACAGAGAATCGATCCGCGATGCGACATGTCGGCGAACCGGAAGCCGCCGTTCCCGTAGGCGTCGATCGGAGCGCGACGCGGATAATGTGCGTCGCGAATTTCGGGATCGCTCGGCTCGGCCATAGATCAGGCCTTGCCGGAGGTCGACGGCGTCGAGCCGCCAACGCGTTTCGGCTCGGGCGCATCGCTCTTGTCTCCGCCTCGGATCGTTTCCGGGCGAAGCTTGAAGTAGATCAGGACCGGCGCCGCGATGAAGATCGATGAATAAACACCGACCAACACACCCGCCAGCATCGGCGCGACGAATACGCGAATGACGTCTCCACCGAAGGCGTACAAGGCGACAAGGGCGAGCACGAGCGTCACGGCGGTGAGCAGTGTGCGCGATAGGGTTTCGTTCAGAGAAAGATCGATGATGTCCGATATCGGCATCTTCTTGTATTTGCGCAGGTTTTCGCGAATTCGGTCGAACACGACGACCGTGTCGTTCAGTGAGTAGCCGACAATCGTCAAGATCGCTGCGATGGAAGAAAGATTGAACTCCAATTGCGACACGACCAAGAAGCCGATCGTCATCGCGACGTCATGGGCCGTTGCGAGCAAAGCACCGATGGCGAACTGCCATTCGAAGCGCAGCCAGACATAGATCGAAATCGCGAGAAGCGCGGCGCCGACCCCGAACACCGCCGCCCAGGCCAGCTCGCCCGACACGGTCGGACCGACCACCTCCACGCGCTGGAAATCATAGTCGTTGGCGAGAGCCGAGCGTACTGCATTGACGCTGGCCTGCGGTGTTTGAGCGTCTTGGGGCTGCACTCCGAAGCGAACGAGAACATCACTCGCGGCGCCGAACTGCTGAACCTGGACGTCCCCCTCGACAATGCCGGAGAGATCCTGACGGATCGTGCCGACGTCGGCCGTTCCATTCTTGGCGCGCAGTTCGAGGACCGTACCACCGGTGAAATCGATGCCGAAGTTCAGGCCGCCGACGAAGAGACTGCCGATCGACGCCAGCGAAAGTCCGATCGTGATCGCAAAGGCCCAGCGACGAATGCTCATGAAGCGAATGCGGGTTCCATGCGGAACGAACGACACCCAGCCCTTCGGCACTTCCTTCGGGCGGCGATGACGGAGCCAATAGGACACCATCCAGCGCGTGAGCGTGAGGGCGGTGAAAACGGTCGTGAAGATGCCGAGCGCCAGTGTAATGGCGAAGCCACGCACCGGGCCCGATCCCAGGAAGAACAGAACGACGGCGGCGATCAACGAGGTGACGTTCGCGTCCATGATCGTGCCCAGCGCCTTATGGAACCCGGCATCGATCGACTGGACGACGGATCGCCCGTTTCGCCGTTCCTCCAGCAAGCGCTCATAGATGAGAACGTTGGAGTCGACCGCCATGCCCATCGTGAGCACGATGCCGGCAATGCCAGGCAAGGTCAGCGTGGAGCCGAGCGCCGACAGAAGCGCCACGAGCAGAATGACGTTCACCAGCAGCGCGATGTTCGCGATCACGCCGAGGAAGCCATAGGCCACGAACATGAAGACGACGACCAGCGCGCCGCCGATGATACCGGCGGCCTTGCCCGCCGCGATCGAATCGGCGCCGAGGCCAGGCCCAACCGTCCGCTCTTCGATGATATCGAGCGTCGCCGGAAGCGCACCGGCGCGCAGCAGGACGGCTAGATCATTGGCGGATTGAACGGTGAAATTGCCGGAAATCTGCGCTTGGCCGCCGAGGATCGGCTCGCGGATATTGGGTGCGGACAGAACCTTGTTGTCGAGGACGATGGCGAACGGCCGACCGACATTTTCCTGCGTCACCTGACCGAAGCGCTGCGCGCCCCGGGCGTCGAAGCGAATATTGACGACAGGCTGGTTGGTCTGCTGCTCGAAACCGGCCTGTGCGTCCGTCAGGTTCTCGCCCGAAATCATGACCTGACGCTGCACCAGAATCGGATGCGGCTTGGTATCCGTCGTTTCGAGCAACTCGTCACCGGCCGGCAGAGGCTGCGCGCCACTCGCCACGGCTTCGGCCGAGTTGTTCACGTCCACGAGGCGGAAGGTCAGACGCGCCGTCTGGTTGAGGAGGCTTTTCAGACGAGCCGGGTCTTGCAGGCCTGGAACCTGAACCATGATTCGGTCGAGGCCTTGGCGTTGAATCACCGGTTCGGTCGTGCCCAGTTCGTCAACGCGACGACGCACCACTTCGATCGACTGCGACACGGCGGTCGAGAGTCGATAATCGATGCCGGCATTCGTCAGCGCCAAGCGGTACGTGCCAGGCTGTGGTTCGGTGAGGTCGGTTTCCGTGACCGATCCGCCGGCTAGAAGCCCGCTGGAAATTGGCGAGGTCAGGCCCTGCAGAGCTGCGCGCGCGGCCTGAGCCTGGGCGGGATCGCGTAGGGCGAACTGGATCGCACCATTGTTCTCACGCAGATTCGTGAAGCCGACATTGGCCGAGCGCAAGCTGACCTGCACGTCCTCGCGCAGGCTCTGGAGCCGATCGTTGATCAACGAAGCGCGATCGACCTCCAGAAGCACATAGGAGCCTCCTTGGAGATCCAGCCCCAGTGTCATGGGCTGTTTCGGCATGAAGGAGGGCAGACTGGCCCTCTGCTGTTCCGTCAAAAGGTTCGGGAGCGCGAACAGCACGCCCAAGAGAACGGCGAGCCAGATGAAGGTGGTCTTCCACCGCGAGAAATAGAGCATGGCGTTCCCGAACGACAATCGGAGCACCGGACCTTCTGGCCTGCGGCGCTCCGAAAATGCGGTACGGCAGAGTGATCTGCCGAATACGAAAATGGATCGGGACGACCCCGATCCGCTGACAGATTACTTCGAATTCGCCGCCGTGGGCTCGCCCTTCACGCGCACATCCGCGACCATGGACTGGAGCACCCGAATCTTGGTCTGCTCGGAAATCTGCACTTCCAGTTCGCCATTCTCCTGGACCTTGGTGACCTTGGCGATGATGCCGCCACCGGTGACGATCGTGTCACCACGACGAATATTGCGCAGCATTTCGTCTCGCTTCTTCGCCGCGGAGCGCTGCGGGCGAATGATCAGGAAATACATGATCGCGAAAACGGCAATGAACGGCAGAATGCTGATGAGGATGCTCTCCGGCCCCCCCGCTGCGGTGGCGGTCTGTGCGAAAGCCGGCGATACGAACATCAAGATCTCCCAACAAACGGAAAACAGGGCGCCCGGCCCTTCACAAGATGCGCGCAATATACGATCGGTCGAACCGATTGCAACACGCGCCGCCCGGCAATGCCCGGCGGTATCGGTCTTTCCAGAGGTCAGCCCGTGACGTCCGAAACGGAACTTCTTTCTCTCCTGCGCCGCGCGGCGGATGCGCTGGAACGGCTCGCGCCGCGCGCAGCACCACCCCTCGACCTGGAAGCCGCCGATTGTTTCGTCTTCGCGCCGCCCTCTGGTTTGACGCCCGTACCCCGCGTGAACCGCGTGGATTTCGAACTGCTTCGCGGGATCGATCGCTCCCGTGACATTCTGCTCGACAACACGGAGCGGTTCGCAGCCGGGCTACCCGCCAACAATGCCCTTCTTTGGGGCGCGCGCGGCATGGGCAAATCCTCGCTGGTGAAGGCCGTGCACGCGAAGGTCAATTCGTCGCGAGGTGAACGTACGGCGCTGAAATTGATCGAAGTCCATCGCGAGGACATCGATGATCTTCCGCAGTTGATGACGATGCTTCGCGATCTGCCCTGCCCCATCCTGCTGTTTTGCGACGATCTGTCATTCGATCACGACGACACATCCTACAAGTCGCTGAAAGCGGCGCTCGATGGTGGCGTCGAAGGTCGGCCCGAGAACGTCCTGTTCTACGCCACCTCCAATCGGCGGCACCTCCTGCCGCGAAACATGATGGAGAACGAGCAGTCAACGGCGATCAACCCCAGCGAGGCCGTGGAGGAGAAGGTTTCTCTTTCCGACCGATTCGGTCTCTGGCTGGGTTTCCACAAATGCTCGCAGGACGACTATCTTGCGATGGTCGATGGCTACCTCGCCGCAGCGGGAATCGATCTGGACCCTGCGGAGATGCGACGCGATGCGCTAGAATGGAGCACGACCCGGGGCAGCCGATCGGGCCGCGTCGCGTATCAATTCGTGACGGACCTCGCAGGACGCCTCGGGCGGTCCCTAACGCGTTAACAAAAACGCCGCACCGAGCTTCGATAAGCTCGGTGCGGCGTTACATGACAATCGTTGAGCCGACGCTCAGCGAAGGTAGGTCATCGGGTTCACTGGCGAAGAGTCCTTGCGCACTTCGAAGTGAAGCATCGGGGCGTCGGCGTCACCGGTCATACCCGCCGTCGCGATCTCCTGCCCCCGCTTCACGGTCGCGCCGCGCTGCACCTTGATGTCGTCAGCGTGTCCGTAAACCGTCACGAGACCGTTGTCGTGCTTCACGAGAACGGTCTTGCCGAACTCCTTGAGCCCTTCCCCCGCATAGATGACCACGCCGTTCTCGGCCGCCTTGATCGGCGTACCGCGCGGCACGGAGATGTTGAGACCGTCGTTGCGGCGCGAACCGACCTTGTCACCGAAGCTCTTGATGACGCGGCCCTGAACCGGCCAGCGCATCTGGTCGATGCCTGTGCCGCTCGGGATCGTTGCGATCTCCTCTTCGTCTTCTTTCGAAGCGGATGCTGCCGGAGCCGCTGTGGCAAGCGCCGTGCTGGAAGCGCTGGGCGCTGCCGCAGGCTGCGCGGGGGCCTCATGCGCAACCTGCTTGGGCGCCGTCGCGACTGGAGCTGCCGCCGCAACCGGCGTAGTGATAGCCGGAGCAGTCGTAGCGGTCGCCGGCTTCGCCGAAGCCGCCTCGTGCGCCACGGGCGGTGCGGCTGCGGGTGCCGGGCGCGAATGAGCCGGAGGCGAGCGCGGAACGGCGATCGCGGCGGCCTGTGCCTGAAGCGTCGTCGGCGGTGCTCCGAGCGCTGCATAGCGCGTGTTGGTCGCCGGCTGCGCGGCTGCCGTCATGCTACCGCCCGCCGGAATCACCAGCTTCTGGCCAATCTTCACATTGTCGTCGCTCATACGGTTCGCGGCCCGCAGGTCACTCGACCGTACACCGTGGCGGCGCGCGATACCCAGAAGCGAGTCGCCGGACGTCACGACATAGGTGCCGGCAGAGCCAGTCGAAGCGGGCGCAATCGCGCGGGACGCTTCCGTGCGCGCGACTTCGGCGCGATTGACAGGCGAGGAAACCGGCTGGGACATGGTCGCCGCTGCCGCTGGACGGATCGGCTCATAGGTCTCGTTGCCGCCGCTATAGGACGCGGCCGGCGGAGGCGGCAGGGCCGAGCGCGAGACGCGCGGCGTCGCGGCGGCGTAGGTGCGCGGAGCGCCTGTCGTGCCGGCCCCGTAGGACGCGTTGGGCTGACCCTGCCCATAGGACGGGGCCGCCTCGGCCATAGCGGGCTGCGATTGGATCGGCGCCTTCGGTATGGCACCGGTATAGAAACTATCCTGCAAGCGCGTGGCGTCCGCGCTGCAACCAGCAGCCAAGGCGGCGAGCGCGATCAGCCCCGCCGAGCGCACAAGCCGAAACCGACTCTGATTCAACACGTCCGTCCGCATTGCAGTCCCCAAAAGCATTCGCCCAACCTGGGAACATTAGAGCGCGTTAATGTTACCCGAGGGTTAAACGCCGTCAGGTCATCGATCGAATTCTTTAGAGGTAGCTGGCGACACCCGTCTCAAGCGGCTGGAGACGCGCGTGAAACAGCGTCTCCTCTTCGAAGCGACTGCCTAGGCGCTGATGACGGACGACCCGCTGAACATGGCTCGGATCGCCCAAGGCGCACAGAAGAATGCCCTGAGAGGAAATCTGCTCGACGAAATTTCGAGGCAGCATCTCGAACGAGCCATGAACGACGATGCGATCGAACGGCGCCTGGTCGGGATAGCCCGTTCGCCCGTCTTCTTTCAGATAGGTCACGTTGCCGATGCCGCAGCTTTTCAAACGATCCTGCGCCTTGGTCAGGAGCGTTTTGTAGCGGTCGAGCGTCAACACCTGCACGCAAAGCTTGGCCATAAGTGCCGTAATATAGCCGCTCCCGGTCCCGACCTCCAAAACACGGTGTTCGGGTGCGATCTTCAACGCCGCAACGAGGCGCACCGCGTGGCGTGCGCCCGGCATGGATTGCCCGCAATCGATTGGAAACACCTTATCGCAGTACGCGTCCTTCGCATCCTGCGGAACAAAGAGGCGTCGCGGCACGGACTCGACGGCCGTCAGAACACGGGGCGTCATGCCGTCCACCGTTCGCACCGTCATCAGGAAAGCGGCCAATTGCTCGCGATCAAGCATGGAGTTCGGCATGACGGATCAGCGGAAGAGATCGCGCATCTGCTCTCGCAGAGCGTGATGCGTCAGATCGAGATGAAGCGGTGTCACGGAGATCCGGTGGGCGTTGAGTGCACCGATATCGGACCCGTCCAGTTCGCCCCCCGCTTGGCGGCCGAACTTCAACCAGAAATACGGGAAGCCGCGACCGTCGAGACGCTCTTCAACGCCCAAGGCATAATCCAGCTTTCCCTGCCGGGTCACCTCGATGCCTTCCACGGCGTCGGGCTCCACAGCCGGGAAATTGACGTTGAAAAGCGTGCCGGCCGGCGCATCCACCGAAAGCAGGCGTTGTACGATCAGAGCGCCGTGTTGGAGCGCCGTGGCCCAAACCACATCGCGACCCGAGTTCGGGCGATAGGCCTGACTGAGCGCAATCGAGCGAATGCCCAGCATCATACCCTCGATCGCGCCGGCGACGGTCCCGGAATAGGAGACGTCGTCGCCGATATTCTGCCCGGCATTGACGCCGGATAGAACGAGGTCCGGCGGCTCGGGCATCACATGCTTCACCGCCATGATGACGCAATCCGTTGGCGTACCGCGAAGCGCGAAGCGGCGCTCCCCCTCCTGACGGAGCCGAAGCGGCGATGACAGCGTCAGCGAATGCGACAAGCCGCTTTGGTCCGTTTCCGGTGCCACGACCCACACTTCATCAGACAGCTGGCGTGCGATCTCTTCAACGACCTTCAAGCCTTCGGCATGAATGCCGTCGTCGTTCGTCAGGAGGATGCGCATGAGATCAGCGAGCCCCGATCCGCTCGAGACCGCCGAGATAAGGTTTCAGCACCTCGGGAAGGAGAATGCTGCCGTCTTCCTGCTGGTAGTTTTCCATAACGGCGATCAGAGCCCGGCCAACCGCAGTTCCTGACCCATTCAACGTATGAACGAAGCGCGGCGCGGCCTTTTCCCCAGCCGGGCGATAGCGGGCGTTCATGCGGCGCGCCTGGAAATCTCCGCAAACGGAGCAGGACGAGATCTCGCGGTAAGCGTCCTGTCCCGGCAGCCACACCTCAATGTCGTAGGTCTTACGGGAGGAGAAACCCATATCGCCGGTGCACAGCATCATCGTGCGGAAATGCAGGCCGAGCTTGCTCAGCACGGCTTCGGCGGCCGCCGTCATACGCTCATGCTCTTCCAACGATGTTTCCGGGGTCGTTACGGAAACCAGTTCAGCCTTGTAGAACTGATGCTGACGCAGCATTCCGCGCGTGTCGCGGCCGGCGGACCCCGCTTCGGATCGGAAGCTGGGCGTCAGGGCGGTGAAGCGCAGCGGAAGCGCGGATTCGTCGGTGATCTCCTCGCGGACGAGATTCGTCAGCGACACTTCGGCCGTCGGGATCAGCCAGCGCCCGTCCGTGGTCTGGAACAGGTCCTCGGCGAACTTCGGGAGCTGACTCGTTCCAAACAGCGCCTCGTCTCGCACCAGCAAAGGCGGCGACACCTCTTCATAGCCGAACTCACGCGTGTGAGTGTCGATCATGAACTGACCGAGCGCGCGTTCCATCCGCGCCAGATCCCCCCGAAGCACCGTGAAGCGGGAGCCGGACATGCGGGCGGCGCGCTCGAAGTCCATGAGACCCAGCGCTTCGCCCAGTTCGAAATGCTCCTTGGGCTTGAAGGCAAAGGTCGGCTTTTCGCCTGTGCGCCGAACCTCGACATTGCCTGTTTCGTCGGTCCCGAATGGCACCTCGGGTAGCGGAACATTGGGCAGCGTGGCGAGGACGGCGTCGATCTCGGCATCGATCTCGCGCTCGAGCTTTTCGCCGTCCTGAATCTTCGCCTTCAGCTCCGCGACCGCACGCATGACCTCGTCGACAGCTGCCGCGTCGCCGGACGCCTTGGCCTTACCGATCTGCTTTGAGGCTTCGTTGCGCTGGCTCTGCCAATCCTGCAGAGCCTTGAGATGCTGGCGCCGCTTTTCGTCCAGACGAAGAATGTCGAAGGCGGTCGCGGTTGAACCGCGACGCTTCAAAGCTTCGTCCAGAACTTCCGCGTTTTCGCGGATCCATTTGATATCCAGCATCTTTTCCAGTCCGCTACAGGCGGGCCGGAACCGTCCGGATTACTCCGTGCCGGCTTCTCTGGCCGCCAGACGCACGCCACGTTTCTTCTCGATCATCCGCGCCGTGATGATGGAAATCTCGTAGAGAATGATGGCCGGGATCGCAAGACCGATCTGGGACATGGGATCGGGCGGCGTCAGCACCGCCGCCACGATGAAGGACAAGACGATCGCATATTTGCGCTTGGAGCGCAGACCATCGGCCGTCACGATCCCCGCCCGGACGAGAAGCGAGCAGATCACCGGCAGCTGGAACACGAGACCGAAAGCAATGATCAGGGTCATGATCAGCGAGAGATATTCGGACACGCGCGGCAACAAGAGAATCGCCGCATCGCTTCCCTGCCCCGGCTGCTGCATGGACAGGAAGAACCACATCACCATCGGGGTGAAGAAGAAATAGACCAGGAGCGCTCCCAGCAGAAACAGGAGCGGCGTCGCAACAAGGAACGGAATAAAAGCCGCGCGTTCGTCCCGATAAAGACCGGGTGCCACGAACTTGTAGATCTGGATCGCGATCACTGGAAAGGCGAGGAAGACGCCGCCGAAAGCAGCGACCTTCACCTGCGTGAAGAAATATTCCTGAGGGGCCGTGTAGATCAGCTCCACATTGGAAGGGTCGAGCCCAGCCCAACCGCTGGCGATCTGGTACGGGACGACCAGAACGTTGAAGATGCCCTTCGCGAAGAAGAAGCAGATCAGGAACATCACGAAGAAGCCGGCGATCGACCAGATCAGCCGACGACGCAACTCGATCAAATGTTCGATCAACGGGGCGGACGATGCCTCGATGTCGGACTCGGAACGCTCGGTCACTGAATGCCTCCAACGGGCGTGCGCGTAGCCGAGGATTCGCTGGCCGTCGACGTTTCGGGACGAACCTGAATCGGCGTCGAGCTTGCATCCGTTAGGGGGTAGGCACTCCCATTGACAGCCGAATCGGGTTGAGGAACGGGCCCGGACTCCATCGGCACGGGCGATTGCGTCGGAGACGGAACCTTGGGCTCCGGAGCCTCCGCCGCAGCCTTGATGGACGAACGAATTTCGTCGCCGACTGCGCGGATCGGATTCATCGCCTTGCGAAGGTCGTTGCGCGGATCGAGATCACGCACATCCTTGGCGGTCTGGCGCAGTTCCTCCAACTCGGCCTCTTTCAAGGCCTCGTCGAACTGACGGCGAAAATCCCCCGCCATACGACGCATTTGCGAGCTCACGCGCCCGAAGGTGCGCAGCATCTTGGGGAGATCCTTAGGACCAACGACGACGATCAGAACGACCGCAATTACTAGAAGCTCAAGTCCACCGATGTCGAACATGACGATCCCCGGAAGGCGAACGGCGGCACGATACGTGCCGCCCGTCCCTTAGATGCGGGACTTCTCCGTGACGGAGTCGTGGGTCATGGCGTCGCCCTCGCGAGCGTCCAGAGAACGACGCTCCTGCGTGACCGGCGTTTCGTCGTCGGCCATGCCCTTCTTGAAATTCTTGATGCCCTTGGCGACATCGCCCATCAATTCGGGAATCTTTCCGCGCCCGAACAGAAGCAGCACGACGGCCAGAACGATGAGCCAGTGCCAAATGCTGAAGCTACCCATGATACGCCTCCATGGCGCGGGCAGGCCGCGCACCAAATTCAAACCGAACCCTCGGTCCTTTCAAACACGAAAGTCTCAACCGGATCAACGGCTACAAAGACATCGTGCACATTGTCGGCGAGTTCGCCAGGATGAAACCTCGCCCTGACGGGACCGGATGCGCCATCGACCGCGAGAAGAACTAGTTCCTCGCCGCCCAGGAAACGCCGCTCCAGAACGCGAGCAGACGTTCCCCCCGTCGAAGTCGACAGTTTGACACCGGTCAAACGAACTGCAACGTCCATTTTCGTGCCATCCGATCGTGGCGAGTGTGCGACGATGCCCAGGGGCGTCGTCACTTTTCCTACCTGCACGCTCCCTGCCAAGACATTGATCTCGGACAGGAAACCGGCTGCAAAGAGGCTGGATGGATGGAGGTAGAGTTGTCTCGGCGTTCCCGTCTGGACGAGGCGCCCGTTCCGCAAGAGCGCGATCCGATCGCCCATGCGCATTGCCTCTTCCGGGTCATGCGTGACGATCACGGCAGTCGATCGCGTTTGTGCGAGGATCGCCAGCGTTTCGGCACGCACCTCATCCTTGAGGCGACTATCGAGCCCGGAGAAGGGCTCATCCATCAAGATCACGCGAGGACGCGGCGCCAGAGCGCGGGCCAGGGCAGCCCTTTGTTGTTCCCCGCCCGACAGATGATGCGGGAACGAATCGGCGAGAGGCCCGAGCCGGACATGGTCGAGCGCAGCCTCCGCTCGGGCCTTGGCCTCCCGACGCGGAAGACCGGCAAGGCCGTAGAGCACGTTGTCGCGAAGCGTCTTGTGAGGAAACAGGGCGAAATCTTGAAAGACCAGCCCGACGCCCCTCGTCTCGGGTGGCAGAAATCGCTCTGGTCCGGCAACCAGCCGATCCCCGATCCAGATTTCGCCTCGTGTTTGCCGCTCGATACCCGCCGCCATCCGCAGAAGGCTGGTTTTCCCAGAGCCGGATGGCCCTAGCAGGCACAAGACCTGCCCGGCTTCCGCTTGAATCGATACGTCCCGCAGAATCTCACGTCCCTCGGCCTTGAAGGAGAGATCGCGAAACGTGAGGGCGGATGGCCCAGAATGGATATCGAGAGCAGGTGTGTTCGCTGCAGCGACCGGACGCATGTGAAGTGTCATGTGTCGCGCCCCTCAGCCTCGCTCATCGACCGATCTGAACTTGATCGTTGCGATCAATTAAAGCCGAAGCCCGCTGTCCTCAAGCGAGAGTCGCTGTGAGTCTGGTGAACTCTTCGCGAAGCATCGGCTCGTCGAGAGCTTCCGGGGCGACGCGAATTACGTCCAGCGCCCGTTCCGCGCGCTCGCTGGCGCGTCCGCCCAGTTCGGGAACGCCGGCGGCCACCTGCACCATCTCTGTGATGTCGCCGTTGCAATGAAGCGCCAGATCGCAGCCCGCAGAAATCGCGCCCTTCGCCAGCTCGCCCATATTGCCTTGAAGCGCCTTCATCGACATGTCGTCGCTCATCAGCAATCCGTCGAAGCCGATCAGGCCGCGAATGATCTCGTTGATGACGATGGAAGACAGCGTCGTGGGATGCGCCGGGTCGAGCGCCTCAAACAGGAGATGGGCGGTCATTCCCGCTGGCAGATGGCGCAGATCGCGGAATGGCCGGAAATCGAAACCTTCCAGATCGGTCCGCTCCGCCGTCACGCACGGCAGTTCCAGATGGCTATCGGCGTTGCCACGCCCATGCCCCGGTATGTGCTTCATCACAGGCAGAACCGCGCCCGCCATCAGGCCACGGGCGGCGAGCCCGCCGAGTTCGGCGACGCTGCCCGGATCATCAGCATAGGCGCGATCTCCGATCACCGAATGCGCGCCGGGTTGCGGCACGTCGAGACAGGGAAGGCAATCGACATTGATGCCGTAACCCTGTCGAAGGTCGTGCGCCAGCAGGCGGCCTTGAAGCCATGCGGCCCGCCTGCCCTTGTCGCGATCGGCAGCGTAGACCTGCCCGATCGTCGCCGAGGGCGGAAAGCGCGGCGAAAGCGGAGGGCGCAGGCGCTGAACGCGGCCGCCTTCCTGGTCGATCAGCACAGGAACGGTGTCGCGGCCGTCGAGGCTTTGCAACTCCGCCACGAGGTCACGAACCTGCGCAGCTTCGGAAATATTTCGACCGAAGAGGATATAACCCCAGGGCCGCGCGTCCTGAAAGAAACTGCGCTCGTCGGCGGTCAGCCGAAGTCCGCTGCAGCCGGAAATCCAAGCCTTGGTTCCACTCATCGACACGTCCGTAGGATGCGATTGCTCTGGAGCGGGCTCTGGCGGCCCGCCCTTTCCGGGCAGCTGAACGCTGATCGTGAAGCCAGCCGCGAGGCTCAGCGCGTCACGAAACAGCTTCCGCCGGCTGATTTCAGGCTGTCGCACAGGGATGCCGCCTCGCCCTTGGTCTTGGCCGCCACGCGAACGCGATAGAACGTTCCCTTGCCCGCGATTTCGGCTGACTTGATGCCGACATTGCGGCCGCCGATCACGCTGGAAAACCGCTTGGACAGGTTGGCCATCGATTCTTCGGCCAACGCCTGGCTCGGCTGCGAGGAAATCTGCACAAAGAACGCATCGTCGCTTGGCTGCGCTGGCTGAACCGACGCCACCTGAACGGGGTCGGGCTGCGGAGCGGCGGCCGGCATGGTCGGCGCAACAACTGCGGCAACCGGGGCCGCCGCGGCCGGCTTATGGGCGATCGGCGTCGAAGACGTCGGCAGCATGGCCGGCTGGCCGGCGATACTCGCCTCTTCGGCGGCAGGCGCGAGCGAGCCGTCCGGGCGCACCGTCAGTGTGCGAACCTTGCGCGGTTGGAGCGTCCCTTCTGCCGAGGCGACCTGTGCGCCGGGTGCCGGCGGCACTTCGGGCTCGGCATCCGATTCGCTCGGTAATGCGACATTCTCTCCGACCATGACGCCAGGAAGAGCGGCGGACGATGCGTCGTCGTTTTCCGAAATGTCGATCGGCTCTTCCATCGCGGTCACGAGCTTGCGCTGCGTCGGCGCATCGACCTTGGCGTTTCCGGCCGCAACGTGCTCGTACACCGCCTTGTTCTGGTTCGGGATCGTCCGGCCGCCCGTCTCGGCCGGAACGACCTTGTAGGGCTGGGCGTCGGCCTTGATCAGGATCGGGCCGTCATTGCCCGGCGCGAGCGAGCCGCCGCCGGTGTAAACCATCGTTCCAGCCACGGCGACCACAACGGTCGCGGCCATGCCGCCCATGACCATCGCGAACTTGCGCAGGCGCGACGGACGACGCACGTTCGCGGCAGCCTCTTCGCCATAACGATCATCGTCATAGCCGTATTCGTCTTCGTCATAGGCTTGCGGAGCGGGCTGCATCGCGGCCCATTCGCTGGCGATCAGATCGTCGAAATCATCCAGCGTCAAAGTCTGGCGGGTGTCGGACAATTGCTGACGCGGCGCGACATAGGGCTCGGGCTCGATTTCCCGAGCCGGCGCGAACGATTGTGTTTCCGTCGGATAGCGATCGCGGGGGCGCGCAGGTTGGCTAAGATTGCGCAGGGCTTCCTGGGTCTCCGCGTTCACCGGTCGCGACGGGCGCCCCTGCGGCATGGGGGCGGCCACGCGATCTTCCGGCCCGAGAACGGGTTCATAGCCATGCGAACCCGCCCAATCCTGGCGGGCAGCCTGCGAAGAACCACGCCCCGACGAGCCCTCGACGGCGCGAACGAGATCCGCGAAAGGATCGCGATCGGTCGCGGAGAAATGGGCGTCCCTGTAGTCCTTCATCGCGCCGACCTCACGCAAGGATCACCTCCTAGAACCGAGGCGATCCGTCATTTCCTGAACGTCCTTCCGCCCTATGGGTCGAACATGGTCAAAGCGTGGAGCGTCAACGCATTTCCTCGGGGGCCGATACGCCGACCAGACTGAGACCAGAGGCAATGACGAAGGCGACGGCTTGAACCAATCCCAATCGAGCTGCGGTCATTGTCACATCGTTAGGCTTAACGAAGCGTAACTCGGGCTGATCCTTGCCGCGATTATACTGCCCGTGGAAGGCCGAAGCGACGTCGTAGAGATAGAATGCGAGGCGGTGCGGCTCCTTGGCCTGGGCCGCGCTTTGGATCAAGCGTGGATATTCCGCCAGCTTGCGCACCAGCGCAACTTCCCCTTCGTCCGTCAGACGCGCCAACGCATCGCGATCGACCCGGTCCAGAGCCGACACGTCGATGCCCTCGGCCTGCGCCTGGCGCACGATCGACAGAGCGCGGGCGTGCGCGTACTGAACGTAGAAAACCGGATTGTCTTTCGACTGTTCGGTGACTTTCTGAAAGTCGAAGTCGAGCGGCGCGTCACTCTTGCGGAAGAGCATCATGAAGCGAACGGCATCGCGGCCGACTTCTTCCACCACATCAGCCAACGTCACGAACTCGCCGGCGCGCTTGGACATTTTGACCGGCTCGCCGTTGCGAAACAGCTTCACGAGCTGGCACAGGACGACATCGACCTCGGCCTTGCCGCCGGACACGGCCTTTGCCACCGCTTCCAGACGCTTCACATAGCCACCATGGTCCGCGCCAAGCACATAGACCATCTCGTCGAAGCCGCGCGCGAACTTGTCCGCGAAATAGGCCACGTCGGCCGCGAAGTATGTGTAGGCGCCATTCGACTTGACGAGTGGACGGTCGACATCATCCCCGACATCGGTCGAGCGCAGCAGCGTCTGCTCGCGGTCTTCCCAATCCTCGGGGAGCTGGCCCTTGGGTGGCGGCAATGTGCCCTGATACACAAAACCGCGCTCGCGCAGCGCCTCCACGCTGGCGGCAATACGGCTCGGATCGCCCTCATGTAGCGTCTTTTCGGAGAAGAACACGTCCTGCGTGATGTTGAGCGCCTTCAGGTCGTCCCGAATGCTCATCATCATGGCGCTAATGGCATAGGCCTTCACGACGGGAAGCCATTCGGCCTCATCCTGCGCCAGAAGCGCGCGGCCGTAGCGGATGGCGAGTGCCGAGCCGACCGTCTTCAGGTAGTCGCCGGGATAAAGCCCGACCGGAATCTCGCCGATCGTTTCCCCCAGCGCTTCGCGATAGCGCAGGAAAACGGAGCGGGCGAGGACGTTCACCTGCTCGCCCGCATCGTTGATGTAATATTCCTTGGTCACGTCATGACCGGCAAAGCCCATCAAATTGGCGATCGCATCGCCGACGACAGCGCCCCGGCAATGGCCGACGTGAAGGGGCCCGGTAGGGTTGGCCGATACATATTCGACGTTCACGCGGTGCCCGGTCGACGCACCACGACCGTAATCCAAGCCCTGGATCAGAAGCGCGTGGAGATGGTTCGTCCAAAAAGCCGGCTGGAGACGCAGATTGATGAAACCCGGCCCGGCGATCTCGACCGATGCGACATCCGCGTCGTCCGCGAGCTTGGCAGCGATGTCGTCCGCCAGGTCGCGCGGCTTCAGTCCCAGCGGCTTGGCCAGAACCATGGCGGCATTCGTCGCGAGATCGCCATGGCTGGCGTCCCGTGGCGGCTCGACGGTAATGCGGGAGAGATCGGCTCCCTCAATTCCGCGTGCGGAGAGAATAACTTCAACTGCTTTGCGAACGCGCTGCTCGAAGTCGGTGAAGATATTCATGATCAGGTCCAGATTGGAGAAACCGGCACAACGAGACGCCGCCCACCGCTCGTCCGAACGGGAGTTGAAGCGGCGCGCCTAACGCAATTCGGGCGTATCGTCAAACAAGCGGCGATGTTCCGATACCGCGTAGCTGTCGGTCATACCGGAGAGATAGTCCGAAACGCGCCGCGCGAGGCGCGCCGCGTCCAGACCTTCCAACGCCTCGCTCCAGGCTCCGTGCATTTCTTGAGGAGCGGCGACAAAGCGATGGTACAGATCCTCGACCAAGGTCTCCGCCCGCGTCATGACACGCGAGACGCTTGGGCTGCGATAGACCCGCGCGAAGAGGAAGCTCTTGGTCCGACGGGCCAGTTCTTCCATCTCGGGCGAGAAACAAAGCAGGGTCCGGCCGGCATCGCGCACATCCTGCGCCGTCTCGATGCGATCCTCCTGCAACCGTCGCAAAGTCGCGGTGATCACGTCTTCGACCATGCGCGTGATGTGGCGGCGCATGATCTCGTTCGCCATGCGGGCCGGGTCGAGATTGGGATATTGGGCTCGAACGTCCCGCAGAATGGAACCTGCCAGATCCAGTTCGGCGAGATCATCCAGATGGATCAGCCCGGCTCGCAGCCCATCGTCCAGATCGTGAGTATTATAGGCGATGTCGTCGGAAATTGCCGCCGCCTGGGCTTCCAGGCTAGCGAACCGAGAGAGATCGAGTGGATAGCGCGCGTCGAATTCGAGGATCGGGCGGGGCACCTCACCCTGCCAGGTCGAGTGAGGACCGAGCATGGGTCCATTGTGTTTGACCAGCCCCTCCAGCGTTTCGAAACTAAGGTTCAGACCGTCGAACTCCGCATAGCGCCGTTCCAGCGCCGTCACGATCCGCAGCGACTGCGCATTGTGGTCGAAGCCACCATAGGGCGACATGCAGCGGTCGAGCGCTCGCTCCCCGGCGTGACCGAAAGGCGTATGGCCGAAATCATGGACCAGTGCGATCGCCTCGGTCAGATCCTCGTCCAGCCGAAGCGCACGCGCGAAGGCACGAGCGATCTGCGAAACCTCGATCGTATGGGTCAGGCGCGTGCGGAAGTGATCGCCCTCATAGGCGACGAAAACCTGGGTCTTGTGCTTGAGCCGACGAAAGGCAGTGGAATGGATGATCCGATCCCGGTCGCGCTGAAACGGCGTGCGCGTCGGGCTGTCCGACTCCGCCACGAGGCGGCCGCGCGACCGCTCGGGATCGCTCGCAAAGGGCGCGAGAGCGCAGCGGCCAAAGCCGATCGGGATAAAGCTTGAGTCCGCCGCCATGCAGCCCATCCCTTCGCCTGCGCGCCGAAACATCGGTTCGGCCCGGCGTTGACCCACCGGGAGCGCATCCATACGTTAGGAGCACGAGGTCAACAAGCAGAGGTCGGACAGCGCGTTCCGCTGGCCGAATTCGACATGAGCGAAGTGCTCGCAACGACGACGCCCGTCACGGTTTCCGACGCAGCCGCACAGCGGATCCTGTCCATTCTTCAAAAGACGCCCAGCGAAAACGCCTTACGCATTTCGGTGGAAGGGGGCGGATGCTCCGGTTTTTCCTACAAGTTCGATCTGACGCACGATTCCGAAGCCGACGATCTGGTGATCGAGAAGGACGGCGCGCGGGTGGTCATCGACCAGACCTCCCTCGCCTATCTGGACGGATCGGTCGTGGATTTCGTGGACGATCTCATGGGCCAGTCCTTCCAGATCCGCAATCCGAACGCCGTCGCCTCCTGCGGATGCGGAACCTCCTTCTCGATTTGACAGGGCGCGCCCGCAAGGGCATGGCGGGCAGGTCAGCGACCGAAACGCGCCAGCCGCGTTTTCAGGGCCGCTATGATGGATTGTGGTGGTCCCAGACGGTCTTCGCAGGCCTCGGGCTTCACGGAGAGTTTCGATGCTGGTCGCCACATGGAACATCAACGGCGTCAAGGCGCGGCTCGACGCTCTTCTTCAATGGCTGGACGAGTGTCAGCCTGATGTGGCCTGCCTTCAGGAGATCAAGAGCGTCGATGAGGCCTTCCCGCGCGCCGAAATCGAAGCGCGCGGCTGGCAGATCGAAACACATGGCCAGAAAGGCTTCAACGGCGTCGCGCTCGTGTCGAAGACCCCAGCCCTCTCGATCGAGCGCGGGCTGGCTGGCGACGAGACGGACGAGCAGGCGCGCTTCATATCGGGGCTATGGTCGACGAGCCGAGGTCCGATCCGCATCGCCTCGCTGTACCTTCCCAACGGCAACCCGGTCGGCACGGAGAAATTCCCCTATAAGCTTCGCTGGATGGAGCGTCTGGAGCGCACTGCACGGCAATGGTTGGCTGAGGAGACGCCGTTCGTTCTCGCCGGAGATTACAACGTGATCCCGCAGCCGGAGGACGCCAAGAATGCCGCAGATTGGCTGGGGGACGCGCTGTATCAGCCGGAAAGCCGCGCCGCTTATCGTCGTCTGATGAATCTGGGTCTGGTCGATGCCCTTCGCGCCACCACGGACCGCGCACAGACCTATACGTTCTGGGACTATCAGGCCGGCGCTTGGCCGAAGAACAACGGCATCCGCATCGACCATATGCTCCTGTCTCCCGAGCTATCGGCGGCCATGAAGGGCGTGCGGATCGACAAATATGTCCGGGCTTGCGAAAAGCCGTCCGACCACGTTCCGGTCGTGCTCAATATCGAAGACTGAGAACCCGCGACTGAAAGCTGGCCGATTCGGCTGGCCGCTTATTGCGGGTCCGGGTCGCTCTGGGACGCGTAAGCCAGCGCTGTGCGTCGTTCGGTTTCGCTCGACAGGGAGAAGGCTTCCTCCTGAAGCGGACGAATCCAATCCTTGTCCTTGTCGGGCGCCGCCTTCAGCGCGCGCGTCAGCATGGCGAGCCCCTTGGCCGGCTCGGCCTGAAGCGAAATCGTTTCGCCATCGAACAGGAGATAGCCGAGCAGCGCCTCAGCCTTCGCATAGCCCTTCTTGGCGGCAAGTTGCAACCAGCGCGCGGCTTGGCGAGGATTGGGGCGCCCGCCCTCGCCCGCCAGCAGCATTCGACCCAGTTCGAACTGCGCCTGCGCGTCCCCAAAATAAGTCGCCGCATGAGCGTAAAGCTGGCGCGCCTGCGCCGGGTCCGCCGAAACGGGCGTGCCGGGAATGCCGCTGCGCATATACTCCGCCAGCGCGATCACTGCGCTCGCGACATAGGCCGCGTTCGGCGAGGAAGACGTATCGTCTTCCTGATCGCGAACGATTTCCTCGAACATCTTGAAGGCTTCGAAATCGTCTTCCTTGACGCCGTCGCCTTCGGCATACATCTGACCGAGCTTCCAACGCGCGCCGGCATGACCGAGATCGGCTGCCCGCTGCAAGGCCTGTAAGGCTTCGAGCTTGTGGCCGCGCTTATAGGCCGCAAAGCCCATCGAGAAAAACTCGCGCGGCGATTTGCTGTGCGGGTCTGCCGCCAGGGACAAGGGATCGAGAGCCCACGCTTGCCCCAGCAAGCTGCAGACGATCACAAATGGCAGGCATAGGACGGAAACACCGGTCAGACGCATCGGCACGAAACTCAAGCGTCTCGAGTCCGAAGGACAATTGTGCTGGAGCCCATCGAACCGTCGACGCGAGTTTCCCAAGACGAACCGATCGTGATCACGCCAAACGTCGTCCGCATTTGAGCGGACATCCGAGGGACGGACGTTTGTTGACACACAATATCGCGGCGGCTCCCGGGAAGATTCGGGTGTCTGACGAGGGCCTGAGCGACCTTACTGACGGGAACTTGGTCGAACGTCATGACACCTCAACGACCCGACCAATCCTAAGGGAAAATCGAGTCTTTCCAGCGATGATGCTTGCCGGGTCTTGCCGTTCTTTTATGGCGGCAACGGGGCACCATCTCGCGGATCCATGTTATCCGATGAGATCGCACAATACTGTTGCCGTCACTCCACAGAATGCCCCTCGGCAACTTTGCGAACGAGTTGATTCCGAGCCGGCAACACAAAAAGCGCCCGGACGAAGCCGGGCGCAGACGCTCATTGATCGGTAGGTACGACGGTCAGAAGTTGAGTTTCAGCGAGGCATTTGCCGCATAGACCCAGTCGTCGCCGACCGTCGCATTGAAAAGCGCACCCCGACTGACGCTCTGGCTCCCGCCGGTCCAGTAGCCGACGAGACCACCGAAGCGGAGTTCCGCCCACTTGTTGTTCTTGAGCGAGACGCCGCCGGACAGCGTGTAGATATCCGTATAGGTCGTTTCGGACCCACGCGAGACGCCGCTGTCGTAGCCAATCGAAATGCTGCCCGAGACGTTCTCATTGAAGGCACGGCCGACGCCGAGGCTCACGGTGTAGCCATCATCCCAGTTGTAGGGGCTGATATTGGGAATGCCCGCTACCGTCGTCACAACGGCCTTGTTGGTGCTCCAGTCCGTCCAGCGGAATGAAGCGAGCAGAAGCGTGCCTTCTGCTATGCCGGTCTGGAAATTGACGTTCAGGCTTTGCGGGCTCGTGGCCGTGTTCTGATATGCCGGAAGACCGCTCGCCAGAACCGTTCCCGTGGTCGGAAGAGCGGAGATCAGCGCCGACGGAACGGAAATACCGTTGCCGGCGAGGAAGGCCGCAGCGGTTGGGATCGAAAGGCGGCGACCATCCGCGAGTTGGACAAATGCGTCACCCGTCGCGGCTAGAGTGCCTGTGCCTGCGATGTCGTCATGCTTCACTTCGGAGCGGTAGAGCACCTGAGCGCGCAGAGCGATCTCCGGGATCTCGAAGGCCGCGCCGATGCGATAGCCAGGCTTGTTGCTCGCGTCGGTATCGGCCGTCAATGCGACCGGAACTAGAAGGCTGGCCCCGAGACCGCCCAGCGTCCGGCTCAGGGAAGCCGGCAGGCTGGCCGAAATATTGCGGTTGGCGAGCGAAGTTCCGTTGAACTCGAAATCCTCGACGAACAAACCGCCGAGCAGGCTGAAGCGCATTCGATCCTGCGTATAGCTCACGCGGCAGGTCGCGCTCCATTCGTTGGATTTGAATTCCAGATCGCGCACGCGCGCCCCGCCGGGAAACTGCGCGGGCTGGGCGCCCCCGGGAAGCGATCGGTAATCGCCTTCCCCCGCAAAGGACTCCACGTAGTTGCCAGCGCAGGCGGCCGCTTCGCCGCCGAATTTGATGGCCGCGCTGGGGATCTGATAACTGCCGGTATAGGTCCCGTAGTCGCCGCGAACCCCGTTGATCGACTCGAAGCCGCGCTGGGGCGAAACATAGGTGAAGCTCAGTCGATTGGAGAACGTGCCCGGTTCGTAGAGAATGTCGGTATCGGCCGTTCCACGCTGGAAGCCGCCGGCCTGCGCCATTCCCATGGTCGACGCGAGCGCCGTCGAAGCGATGATCAGTTGACGCGCGAACTTCATGCAAATTTCCCCCAGACCGGTCTGCGCGCGAATTCTAGACGCTTCGGCTTGCTGGGAGCCTGTCATAAGTGCCTTCTGGTTGAAACCTTACGATCTGGCCATCTCGCGAATTGTGGCAGTGCTGTGATCCCGTCTCAACACCTGAAGCGTGATGCGAAGCGCAAGCGCCAAGATCCTGCGATTCCAGTCTATTTAAAGAAAAGGCGGAGGACCTGCCTGCGCGATCCTTCCGCCTTCCAATCGATATGGAACTCTTCCCTTTACGGAAGAGTTCAAATGCGTTGCGCGTAAGTCACATAATGCGGTGCGACAATTCTTTCGTCACTGCAGCATGTCCAGCGCAGCGCGAAGTTTGCGAGCCTCGCCCAAGAACGTTTCGCGCTTCTCACGCTCTTGCTCGACCAACTCTTCGGGCGCATTCGCCACGAACTTCTCGTTCGATAGCTTCTTGTCGATTCGCTCCACTTCGCCCACGAGCTTGGCTTCGGCCTTCTGCAGGCGAGTCCGCTCGGCGGCAAAGTCGATCATTCCCGCCAGCGGCAGCGCGTAGGTGACGTTGCTCAGAACGAGCTGCGCGGATTGCGTCGGCGCAATTGCAGCCACGGACACTTCCGAAAGCCTGGCCAGACGACGCAGCGCCGCATCATGCCGTGCCAGGCGCTCCCGCACGGCCTCGTCCGCTGCCACGGCGACCAGAGCCGCCTCCGCCGATGGCGGGACGTTCATCTCCGCTCGCACCGAGCGAATGGCGCCGACGAGATCGACCAGCCAGTTCAGATCACTGGCGGCAGTCTCGTCGCGGAAGGACATGCTGGGCCAAGGCGCGTGACACAGGAGCGTGTCGCGCGAGCGCCCTTCCGGCGCCGTCACGTCCCACAGCTCCTCCGTCAGGAAGGGCATGAAGGGATGCAGAAGCGCGTAGAGCTGATCCAACACGAAGCCGGTGACGACCCGCGTCTCGGCCTTCGCCTGTTCGTCGTCCGACAGGAAGATCGGCTTGGCGAGTTCGAGATACCAGTCGCACACGATGTTCCAGGCGAAGCGATAGAGCGTCGCAGCTGCATCGTTAAAGCGATGGGACGCCAGAGCCGTATCGACATCCGCAATCGCGCGGGACAATTCCGTCACGACCCAGCGGTTGACGGCAAGGGTCAGTTCCTCGCCGCGCACGCTCTGGCCATGAACAGCGCCGTTCATCTCCGCGAAGCGCGTGGCGTTCCAGATCTTGGTGCCGAAGTTGCGATACCCGGCGATGCGCTGTGGATCGAGCTTCACGTCCCGCCCCTGCGCAGCCATGATGGCCAGCGTGAAGCGCAGGGCGTCGGCGCCATACTCGTTCACGATGTCGAGCGGATCGATGACGTTGCCTTTCGACTTCGACATCTTCGCGCCGCTCTTGTCGCGGACCAGAGCGTGGACGTAGACGGTGTGAAACGGCTCCTGCTCCATGAAGTGAAGGCCCATCATCATCATCCGGGCGACCCAGAAGAAGATGATGTCGAAGCCGGTGACGAGCACGCTCGTCGGATAATAGGTCTTCAGCTCCGGCGTCTGGTCGGGCCAGCCCAGCGTGGAGAAGGGCCAGAGCGCCGAGGAGAACCAAGTGTCGAGCACGTCCTCGTCGCGCGTCAGGAACGGGTCGAGCCGCTCCTGATCGTCGGCGTAGGCGCGGGCTTCCGCATCCGTGATCGTGCCGTTGGTGACGTAATGGGCCAGAGCGGCCGCGATCGCCGCCTCCTCGTCCTCGTCGACGAAGATGGTGCCGTCCGGGCCATACCAGGCCGGAATGCGGTGTCCCCACCAAAGCTGGCGGGAAATGCACCAGGGCTGGATATTCTCCATCCACTCGAAATAGGTCTTTTCCCAGTTGCGCGGCACGAACTGGGTGCGTCCTTCGCGCACGCTGGCGATTGCGGGCTTGGCGAGCGTCGCGGCGTCGACATACCATTGGTCGGTAAGGTACGGCTCGATCGGCACGCCGCTGCGGTCGCCATGGGGGACCATATGCGTGTGGTCCTCGATCTTGGCGAGATAGCCTTCCGACTCCATCCATTCGACCAGCAGCTTGCGCGCGGCGAAGCGGTCGAGCCCCTCGAACAGCCCAATGGCGCGCTCGCCATCGGCGGGATAAAGCCCTTCGAGGAAATCGGCATTGTCGCGCAGCGCGATCGTGCCATCCACCGCCATGATGTTGATGCGGCGCAGATCGTTGCGCTTACCGACTTCGAAATCGTTGAAGTCATGGGCCGGCGTGATCTTGACGGCGCCGGACCCGGCTTCCGGATCGGCATAATCATCTGCGACAACGGGAATGAGACGGCCGATCAGGGGCAGGCGCACCATCTTTCCGACCAGCGCGGAATAGCGCTCGTCGCCCGGATTCACGGCCACGCCGGTATCGCCCAACATGGTTTCCGGCCGTGTGGTGGCGACCGTGACGAAGGTTTCCGGGTTCTCCGGGTCGTAATTGCGACCTTCCACCGGATAGCGGAAGTGCCAGAGCGAACCCTTCACCTCCTGCTGCTCGACTTCCAGATCGGAAATTGCCGTCAACAGTTTGGGGTCCCAGTTCACCAGGCGCTTGTCGCGATAAATCAGCCCCTCGCGATACAGCTGGACGAAGACCTTCCGCACGGCTTTCGACAGACCCTCGTCCATCGTGAAGCGCTCGCGCGACCAGTCGCAGGACGCGCCGAGACGACGGAGCTGGCCGAGGATCGTCCCGCCCGATTCGCCCTTCCATTTCCACACGCGCTCGATAAAGGCCTCGCGGCCCATGGTACGGCGCGAGGGCTCCTGCCGCTCGGCCAGTTGACGTTCGACGACCATCTGCGTTGCGATGCCGGCATGATCGAGGCCCGGCTGCCACAAGACGTTCTTGCCGCGCATTCGCTCGCTTCGCACCAGAATGTCCTGAAGCGTGTTGTTGAGCGCATGGCCGATATGGAGCGAGCCCGTGACGTTGGGCGGGGGAATCACGATCGAGAAGGGCTCGGCGTCGGGCTTGGCAGCCGCACCGGCGGCGAAGGCATCGGCGCTTTCCCAACGCTCCGCGATTCGGGGCTCGACGACGGCCGCGTCGTAGGTCTTCTCGATCATGATTGTCCAACCATTCCAAAGGAGGATTGTCGGTTACAGGCAGAGTTTTGCGGGTGTCAACGCGGCGGCAACGCCCAAGCGCACGCCGCGCCTCCTAAAACAAAAAAGGAGCGGTCGGACCGCCCCTTTCGCACCCCATCGAGGTTAGCGGCTCAGCGACGGCCGCCGCGCGACAGGCGCTCGATTTCTTCGCGCACCAGACGCTCCACCATGCGGGGCAAATTGTCGTCCAGCCATTCGGCCAGCATCGGCTTCAGCATGTCCTGCGCCATGGCTTCGAGCGATTTCAATTCGCCGTTGCGAATGGCTTGGGCCAATTCCTCGAAGGACGCCGCGACCATCTGCCCGGACGATCCCGACAGAAGCGGATCATGTCCTGCCGTGGAATAGGTCTGATAATCGGCATGGGATTCGAGATCGCGGCGATCGGTATTGGCGGGCTCGAAAGACGAACGGTCGGTGGAGGCCGGGTGGCGTGCGGTTTCGCTCATCTCTGTGTCTTCCCTGTTGGGGGCGGTCGGCATCGGGTCTGGCGTGACTTGCGAATGGGGCTGCGCTGGGATGGGCGCGACATGAGTTTGCGCCGCATAGGCTGTTGCCGGCTGAACGGCGGACAGCGACCCGCCATCCATGCGGTGATGTATCTCGAAATCGCCCCAGGAGGCGGCGAGTTCACTTTCCAGCTCAACCGTCAGATGATCGACATCCACACCATGCGAATGGATCGAGGCCTCCGGCGCCGTGTCGCGAAGCGGCGTAACCGACGCCGTCGCGCGGTCGTCCGCTCGAGGAATAGGGGCCTGCGAGAGAAATACTTCGTCGGTCGCTTCCGCATCCTCCGCCGCGCGGCGAATGGCGTCGAGAGCGACATCTCGAACCGGCGTCGGTCGCACGCCGGACGGCGACGTCCGATCCTCCCCTGTCTCGATAATCCGCCGAATGGACGCCAGAATTTCGTCCATGGACGGTTCTTGCGCGACGTTCGCCTTGCTCATGACTCCGCACCCGATCTCGACTCGCGGCCTGACGCGACCTCGATGAAACATAGGTAGAGACAAAGAAAGCGTCGTTGAAGCCTTTTCTGGGCCTTAACGACGCTTCGCAACGCTTTTTTAATAAATGGTTAGCGGCTTATTCTTAACGACCGTCCGGCGTGCGCAAACCGTACCACTTGTCCTTGACGGCCTGATAATGCTCTTCAGGCTCGTAAGCCGCGACGTTCAGGCTCAAGCGCTGGGGCGAAAGATGCCCAACGGAGGACACCAGCGTATAGGCCGCGACCACGGCGTCACGCTGCGCGCCGGCCAGAAGAATCTGCGCGGTGATGACATCGGACTGCGCGTTCAAGACGTCGAGCGTCGTCCGCTGTCCGACATTGCGCTCTTCGATGACGCCGTTCAAAGCCAGCTGCGCGGCCGAAACCTGCGCGCGGTAGCCGGTGACATTAGCCTCCGCCGCCTGCTTCTGGGCCCAGGCGGTTGCGACGGCCGAGCGCACCTGATCGCGCGTCGAATCGACCTCGATGCGGCGCTGACCCAGGACTTCCTTGGACTGACGAACGCGGGCCGAGACAATACCGCCCTGATAGATCGGGACGGTCAGACGTGCGCCGACCGTGGCAGACACCTGATTCTGCGTCACCACATCGACGCCCGGCAGGCTGGCGCTGTTGGGATCGGTGTCGTTCAGCGAGTAGGTGTTCTCGACCGAACCGGTAACGGCCAGATTGGGCAGGCGCTGGCCTTCGGTCGCCTTCACCTGGAACGACGCCGCATCCACGGCGAATTGCGTCGCCTGAATGGCGGGGTGCTCGTTCTGCGAGATCGTCAGAGCCTGAGACACGCTGGGCGGCAAGGTCGCGCGTGGCGGCAGGCTGCCATTGTCGAGCTCGCCCGGCGGATCGCCGACAATATCGAGATACTGCGCTTCGCTGCTGGCGACCTGAGCCAATGCGCTATTCAAAAGCGCCGTCGCCAACGCCTGTTGCGACTGGGCCTGCGCCACGTCGGTACGGGTGCCCTCACCCACGTCGAAACGTGCCCGCGCAGCCCGGACCTGTTCGTTCAGGAAGGCGAGGCTCTGGCGCCGGAACGCGGCGATCTCGCGGTCACGACGAACGTTCATATAGGCGGTCACCGTGTTCAGAAGCGTGTTCTGAACGGTGTTTTCCAAATTCTTCTGGGACGCGCGGACCTGAGCCTCGGCAGCGTTCACATTGTTCGGCGTCTGAAAACCGTCGAAGATCGTTTGGTTGATCTCGATACCGCCGACGAGCGCGCCCGTGCGGGAGCGGGTCGAGCGGATATTGTCGCCGAAGGTCGTGCTGGACCGCGACGCCTGCGTCTGACCAACAGCCGAGACGGTCGGGCGAAGTCCGCCCTTGGCGATCGGCACGTTTTCGTCCGTCGCGCGAAGCTGAGCGCGCGCGACATTCAAATCATGATTGTTGGCGTAGGCTTTGGCCAGCGCACCGCGAAGCGTCTCGGCACCGGCAAAGCTACCGCTTCCCAGCAGAAGCGCCGCCGATAGGGACAGCAGAACCCAGGACTTCTTCCGCAATGGCTCACTCCGAATATCGGGCGTCGAACCTGATGGCATCAGGATATCTTCAACATCAGACAAGCCTAGCCCGAACCTTGGCTTCCCTTACCTACTCGAATGAACCTTCGAACCCGTGAACACCAGATCACCCGTGCCGAAAGTCGCCATTTTGCTCAAGAGTGTGGCCGGGCTAAAACACTTACAGCACGTAAACACCCGACCCCTTCGCCGAGATTCAGGCAAGCTCCGTACTGACCAGTCTGGTTCCTGCCCGACGCTTCAAGCACTTAAGAAAAAGGGCGCGCCGCAACGCGACGCGCCTCTGATGATTTTCGGATTCGATTCCAATTGTCCACAGGGCCGAGGCACACAACGTCCTCGGCCAGCATCAAGGATAGTTAGAAAACGAATGTCTTCTCACGCTCGAAGCCGGGGAGCGGTTTCACGCCGCAATTGAAGGCGAACCGGCCCGAAACGACTCCATCTTCCTTGACGTAAAGCTTGGCATCGGCCGACAGACCCTTGCCTTCCACGACCACGAGACGACCGCGATCACGCAGTTGTTCGAAAAACGCCGAAGGGATTTCTTCGACCGAACCCTGGAAGATGATCACGTCATAGGGCGCATCGGCAGCATAGCCGGCCTTGAGGGGGCCTTTGGCAACGGCGCAGGACAGGCCACCGATCCGCGCCAGAATGTCGCTTGCCTGATCGGCCAAGGCTTCGTTCTCTTCGAGCGCGACAACCGAGCCCGCCAGATGAGCCAGAATCGCCGACGAGTAACCGGTGGCGCACCCGACATCCAGAACCACGTCCTGCGGACCGATCTGCGCCAGCTGGATGAGCTTGGCGATAGGCGACGGCTCCATCAGATAGCGCCCGCCACCCAGCGGAATATCCTCGTCGATATAGGCTAGCGCCTGCCGCTCTGCGGGCACGAACATTTCGCGCGGCACGGTCAAGAACGCGCGAAGAATCTCGTGCGAGGTGACGTCCGTCGTTCGAATCTGGTTGTCGACCATTTTGGTGCGAGCAGCCGCGAAATCCATGGCAGTTCCCGGATTGGAGGTTTCGCGCCACCCATAGGCGTCTGCCGAAACACTGGCAAGAGAAACCGCTCCTGCGCGAATGGGCAGCACGGTTTCGATCAAGCTCACGGTGTTTTGGGATTGGAGGCCTCGGCCGGAATCGAACCGGCGTGCAAGGATTTGCAGTCCTCTGCGTAACCACTCCGCCACGAGGCCCCTGTGGGATGGCTACCTACCGGGCGATCCGCACTTGCGCAAGCCCTGTCATACGACATTCGCATTCATGCGTCTTATCGCCGGCCAAAGGACGGCAGCCGGACCCAGCGATACCAGCCTCTGCTCTCCTCACCCGTGGCGGCGGCTATGTATTTGGGCCGACGATAACGGCCCCACTTTACCTCGCTTCGACGCCGAAACCGTCGCACGAAGGGCATGTCGACCGACAGAATCACCAGCCCCAGCGGCAGCATCCAGAGCCCCAAAATGGGAAGGAAGCTGAAGACGCCGCCGATCATGAAGGCGATGCCCAGGCCCATGCGTGCGAACCGATTGGCCGGCAAGCGGATCGACCGACCGAAAATCTCGATTCGATTGCCGCGAAGCTTGAAGAATTCGCGCTTGCGCGGCGGATCAACGCTCATGCACCTGATGCCCCTCGAAACAGCGTCTGACTTGATCGACATAGGATCATGATCCCCGCTTCTCCAGAGGTGGTCGGGGCCATGGCTGACGCGTACGAGAAAGCATCTTTACCATGACGGTGCCGAAAGAAGGGCAGATCGAAAAAACAGCCGCGACAGGTGCCCGCCCTCTTTCCAAATCAAAACGACTCGATGTATAGGGCTCTTCGTTCGCAGCAGATGCGAACCATTCCCCGGTAGCTCAGTGGTAGAGCAATCGACTGTTAATCGATCGGTCGCTGGTTCGAATCCGGCCCGGGGAGCCACAAGAAACTTTCCCCTACCCCTTATGATAACTTCCTCGCGACGTGGTACGTTTCGCGAAGACTGCTTGCGTGTGCATCCGCGGAGACAGCGTTCTCCCGCTTCTGAACATCGCTTGAGTAGGCCACACCGAGCGTGCTTCGAACGAAATCAGCGTTGCGCCGATGGGTCCGATACGAGATCAAGCTTCCAATGGTTGGGCTTTCGGGGGATGCCGCGTCCTTGCCGCCCCCCTGCCGCCACCCTAGGCTCCTGCTCATCAACGCACTCGATTCGGAGCCGCCATGTCCAGATTCAACTCCGTTATCGACGCCATCGGCAACACGCCGTTGATCCGCCTCGCCAAGGCCAGCGAACTCACGGGCTGCGAGATTTACGGCAAGGCGGAATTCCTGAACCCCGGTCAATCCGTGAAGGATCGCGCCGGGCTCTTCATCATTCGCGACGCCGAAGCGCGGGGCCTGCTTCAGCCGGGCGGCATCATCGTCGAGGGGACGGCGGGCAATACGGGCATCGGCTTGTCGCTCGTAGCGGACGCGCTCGGCTACAAGACCGTCATCGTCATTCCCGAGACGCAGGCGCAGGAGAAGAAGGACGCACTCCGCCTGATGGGCGCGGAGCTGATCGAAGTTCCAGCCGTCCCCTACAAGAACCCCAACAACTACGTGAAGCTGTCCGGCCGCTTGGCCGAGCAGCTGGCCAAGACCCATCCGAACGGCGCGATCTGGGCCAACCAGTTCGACAACCTCGCCAACCGCGAGGGGCATGTGGTCACCACCGCCGAGGAAATCTGGCACCAGACCGGCGGTCAGGTCGATGGCTTCATCTGTGCCGTGGGAACCGGCGGCACGCTGGCGGGCACCGCCATGGGGCTGAAGCGCCATTCCAGCCATATCAAGATCGGCATTGCCGATCCCTTGGGCGCAGCGCTCTACAGCTATTACACGACGGGCGAATTCCATTCGGAAGGCAGCTCGATCACCGAAGGCATCGGGCAGGGTCGTATCACGGCCAATCTCGACGGGTTTGAGCCCGACTTCGCGTATCAAATTCCCGATGAAGAAGCTTTGCCGATCCTGTTCGATCTGATCGGTGACGAAGGCCTGTGCCTCGGTGGCTCATCGGGCATCAACATCGCGGGCGCCATCCGTATGGCGCGCGAAATGGGTCCGGGCCATACGATCGTGACGATCTTGTGCGACTACGGCAATCGCTACCAGTCCAAGCTCTTCAATCCGAGTTTCCTGCGCTCGAAGAACCTGCCTCTTCCCGCATGGCTAGAGCGGCAGCCGGAGTTCGACATCCCGTTTGCACGGGTTGACGCATGAGCGGGGAAACCGACGCCGTCTATAGCGAGGACAGCTATCTCTCGACCATGGAAGCGCGTCTCCTTCGAATCGAAGGCACAGCCGGTCTGGTCTTCGATCGCTCGAACTTCTTTCCCGCGGGCGGAGGACAGCCGGGAGATCGCGGCTTCATCGAGCGGGCGGACGGGACGCAGCTGCTTGTGGTGGATACCCGCTACAACGAAGATCGCTCGGCGATCCTCCTGGTGCTGGACGAGACCTCACCGCAGCCCGAGCCCGGCGAAACGCTGATCTTACACGTGGATTGGGCGCGGCGTTATCGCATGATGCGGATGCACACGGCGCTGCACCTCCTCACCGTCGTCTGTCCCTATCCGGTGACGGGCGCGGCGGTGGGAGAGGACGATGGCCGAATCGATTTCGATCTACCGGAGGCCGACACCGACAAAACGGAGGTGACGCGCCAACTCATGGAGTTGGTGCGGGCCAATCATCCGGTTTCCATCCGCTGGATTACGGATGCCGAACTCGACGCCAACCCATCTCTGGTGAAATCCGCCCATGTGCGCCCGCCGCATGGCTCGGGCAGAGTGCGGCTCGTCGTCATCGGAGCCGAGGGCGAGGTGGATTCCCAGCCCTGCGGTGGAACGCATGTGTCCGAAACGCAAGAAATCGGAGACATTCACATCGCCAAGATCGAGAAGAAGGGCAAGACAAACCGCCGCTTTCGTGTGCGCTTCGGCGAGGCGTCCCTCGCCTGACGCTTCGCTCTTCCGTCCAGCGGCCGCTCTCTCTATGTTGGCGGCCGAACAGTCGGCAACGAGGCTCCGGTGAGCGACAATCCCTTCTTGATCAGCGCGTCTGAACTCGAACGCCATATCGGCCGTGACGGTCTCTCGATCGTGGATGCGTCCTGGTATCTGCCGGCGCAGAAGAGATTGGCGCGGCCTGAGTTCGAGGCCGGCCATATCCCCGGAGCGGTGTTCTTCGACCAGGACGAGATCGCCGACACATCGTCGCCCCTGCCCCACACGCTGCCGGACGAAGCCTTCTTCGCTCAGGCGGTCGGCGCGTTGGGGATTCGCGAGACCGATACGGTCGTCGTCTATGACGGACTCGGCTTCTTTTCCGCGCCGCGGGTCTGGTGGTTGCTGCGAACCTTCGGCGCTCGGGATGTGCGGCTGCTGGATGGCGGCCTGCCGGCCTGGACGGAAGCCGGCTATCGCCTGGAAACCGGCCCGGCCTCCCCGCGGCCCGCTTCGTTCCAGGCCAAGCTCGACACGAACGCGGTCGTGTTTCTGGATGAGATGAAGCGCATCGTGGATAGCGGCGCACACCAGATCGCCGACGCGCGCTCGCCGGAACGCTTCCGGGCCGAAGCGCCCGAGCCGCGCCAAGGCGTCCGCAGCGGGCACATGCCGGGTGCGCGCTCCGTGCCCATCGGGCATTTGGTTGAGAACGGCCGCCTCAAGAGCCTGGACGCGTTGCGCACCGTGTTCGCTGAAGCCGGCATCGATCCCTCCCAGCCCGTCGTGACCTCCTGCGGATCGGGCGTGACGGCCGCAGCCATCAATTTCGCGCTCGCCTCGCTCCACAATCACACTGTACGACTCTACGACGGCTCCTGGACCGAATGGGGCTCCCGCGACGACACGCCGGTCGAGACCGGCCCCGCTCGATGAAAGACTGACCCCGAATCATGCGCCTTCTCACCACCACCGTCACGCAGCTCGTCATGCACCAGCTGCCCGAACGGCCCGTGCCCGCCCCTCAGAACGGGCGCGACTATGTGCTTTTGAAGGTTCGCCAGATTCCGCTCGGCTATTACCGCTATCTCTACGAAGCGGTGGGCAAGCCCTATCACTGGACCTCGCGCCGGCTGCCCGACGCCAGCCTGTCACGCGAAATTCATGCGCAGAATGTACGATTACGCATCCTCTACTGCGACGGCGTTCCGGCCGGATGGTTCGAACTGGATGTCGGCCGCGCGCCGCGCGACACGCGACTCGTTCATTTCGGAATTCTGCCCGAATTCCGAGGGCAAGGTCTTGCACGCCACCTCCTGTCTCAGGCCATCACCACCGCCTTCGAGGAGCAGCCGAGCGCGCTGACGGTGGAAACGAACACGCTGGATCACCCGGCAGCGCTTCCGCTCTACCGCAAGATGGGGTTCCGTCCGCTGTCGACCCGCGAGGTTTCGACGCCGGCCTACGACGATTGATGAAGCGGCCCGGCGCTCGGAGCTTGGGTCCGCGTTCGAAAGGACATGCCATGACTGCCGACGCCAAGCTCAACCGCAGACATTTCCTGGCCGCCGGCAGCGCGGCGGCGGCCGGTGTCCTCATGCATCCCTGGAGCGCGCGGGCCGAGGCCCATCAGGCTCATCTGCGCCTGATGGAAACGACCGATCTCCACGTCAACGTCTTCCCCTACGACTATTACGCCGACAAGGAGACGCCGACCGTCGGGCTGGCGCGCACGGCAGCCCATATCGATCGCATCCGGGCCGAGGCGCGCAACTCGCTGCTGTTCGACAATGGCGACTTTCTGCAAGGCAACCCGATGGGCGATTACATCGCCTTCGAGCGCGGCATGAAGGCAGGCGACATGCATCCGGTCGTCGCGGCCATGAACACGCTGAACTATGATGCCGGCACGCTCGGCAACCACGAATTCAATTACGGGCTCGACTTTCTCGACCATACGCTCGCCAAAGCGAACTTTCCTGTCGTCAGCGCCAACGTGCTGAAAGCGTCGGGCGAGCCGCTCGTTCGTCCGTACATCGTGTTGGACCGCCAGCTCGAACTCGGCGACGGCACGCGCCATCCGATCCGCATCGGGGTGATCGGCTTCCTGCCGCCGCAGATCAGCGTCTGGGACGCGCAGAACCTCAAGGATCGCGCCACCACGCGCGGGATCGTGGAAGCGGCGCGCGATCTCGTGCCCAAGCTCCGCGCCGAGAAGGTCGATCTCATCTTGGCGCTTTGCCATTCCGGCATCGCCTCCGGCTCGACTGACGACGCAGGGCTGGAGAACGCCGCGCTGCAGCTCGCCTCGGTGGAAGGGATCGACGCCCTTTTCTGCGGCCACCAGCACCTGCGCTTTCCCGGCGAGGATTTCAAAGCCATCGATGGCGCGGATGCGGAAAAGGGAACGCTGGCCGGCAAGCCCGCCGTTATGGCTGGCTTCTGGGGCTCCGATCTCGGCGTGATCGATCTTCGATTGGAACGCGCAGGCGATCGCTGGAAAATCGCCGAGGCCAGTTGCGAACTGCGCCCGATCTATGAGCGGGTCGATCGCAAGCCCAAGGCGCTGGTGGAATCGAAGGCCGCCGTTCTCGATGCCGCGCGGGCCGAGCATGAGGCGACGCTGACCTATGTCCGGCGCCCGGTCGGCGAGACGAGCGCGCCGCTTCATTCCTATTTCGCGCTGGTGGCGGATGATCCGTCCGTCCAGATCGTGAATCAGGCCCAGCTCTGGTACATGAAGGAGATCCTGGCGCAGACCGAGCTGAAGGATCTGCCCCTTCTGTCGGCGGCAGCACCCTTCAAGTCGGGCGGTCGTTCTGGGCCGGATTATTTCACCGATATTCCGGCCGGCCCGATCGCGATCCGCAACGTGGCCGATCTCTATCTCTATCCCAACACGGTTCAGGCCGTTCGCATCACGGGCGCCGGCGTGCGGGACTGGCTCGACATGTCGGCCGGCATCTTTCGGCAGGTCGAACCGGGCAAGGCCGATCAGGAACTGATCGCCGACGGCTTCCCGTCCTATAATTACGATGTGATCGACGGTGTGACCTATCGGATCGACGTGACCAAGCCGGCCCGCTTCGACAAGGATGGCAAGCTCGTCAACGCGAATAGTTCCCGCATCGTGGACCTTGCCTTCGACGGCAAGCCGATCGACCCACAGGCCGAGTTCGTCGTGGTGACGAACAATTACCGCGCGGGTGGCGGTGGCAAATTCCCCGGAATCGGGCCGGACAAGATCGTCTTCATCGCGCCGGACGCCAATCGCGACGTGCTGATTCGCTACATCATCGAACAGAAGACGATCAACCCGACAGCCGATCGCAACTGGCGCTTCGAGCCGGCGGCCGGCACCTCCGTTCTGTTCAGCACAGGTCCTGCCTCTGCCGCGCATCTCAACGACGTCGCCGATCTGAAACTTCAGGATGCCGGCCGCACGGACGATGGATACGCGCGTTATCGCTTGCCGCTCTAATGCCCTTCCCGCCGAGGCGAGACGGCGGCGGCGGGATTTTCTTGGCAAGCGAGCGACGATCCTGGCAGTTGTGGTTGAAGTCCCGGCTTCAAAAGATCGTCTTGGTCTTTTAGAGCCTGTTGGAGAGCCGTGGCCAAAGTCTGGCCCGGCATCCCAATTGCCTTCGTCGCACCGCTCGCTCGCGCGGCCCTGCGCGCCATAGGATGCTCACTTGCTGATCTTGCGCCGCACCTTGCTCGTTCTCATCCCGATCGTTCTGATTCTCGCGGGTCTCTGGGTTTTCGGCCCGCGCGAGCCTGCAAGGCTGGAGCCGCAATTCAGCGCGGCCGCGATCGGCGATGATCCCGCAAGCTATCTCGCTCGAACGGAAGCCGACGTCCCGAACCTTCGTTCGAATGCGGAGAAGGAGATCGTCTGGGCCTACCCGCTTTCAAAAGCTAAGACTCCGATCGCCTTGGTCTATGTTCATGGCTTTTCCGCCGCCAAGGGTGAGCTCCGCCCCCTTGTGGACGATGTGGCCAAGAAGATCGGCGCAAACCTCTTCTACACGCGCCTGTCGGGCCACGGCCGCAACGGCGCGGCCATGGGCGAAGCGACCGTCGGGGATTGGGTCGATGATATGGCGGAAGCCATGGCGATCGGCCGGCGCATCGGCGAGCGGGTCGTGGTGATCGGCTCCTCGACCGGCGCGACCCTGGCAACGCTGGCCGCCAGCCGCCCGGACCTGTCGCAGGATATGGCGGGCCTCGTCGCCCTCTCGCCGAATTATGGGCTGCAGAACTGGCGCAGCTTCGCTCTGACGTTGCCCTTCGCGCGCAAGCTCCTGCCCTATCTCCAGGACGAGACCTATTCCTATACGCCGCTCAACGACGCCTTTACCACCAATTGGACGGTGAGCTATCCCACCAGCGCGCTTCTACCCATGGCACGTCTGGTCGAGGTCGTGCGCGGCCTCGATATGTCCGCAATCCACGTCCCGGCCTTGTTCATCACCTCGCCCAACGATGTTCTGGTGAACCCGGAGAAAACGGCCGTGATCGCCGCTCATTGGGGCGCGCCGCATGAGGAGATCAGCGTGACCGACGATGGCGATCCCGAGCACCATCTCCTGGCGGGCGACATCGTGTCGCCTGCGACGACCGCACGGCTGGCAGACCAGATCGCCCGATGGATCGAAGCGCTGCCGGCGCGCTGAAACGAAGACGGGCGGCTCGAAGGCCGCCCGCTCGCATCGTCAGATCAACAGATCGGACATGATCTGGTTTTCGGTGATATCCTGATAGCGGATGCCTTCGTCGGCAAAGCGACGCAGCAGGATGTCGAAATTGCCGGGCTCGCGCGTTTCGATGCCAAGCAGGATCGAGCCGAACTCGCGGGTGCTCTTCTTCAAATATTCGAAGCGAGCGATATCGTCGTCCGGTCCCAGCAGGGCCAGGAAGTCGCGAAGCGCACCGGGGCGCTGGGCCAGGCGCAGGATGAAATATTTTTTGCGGCCCTCGAAGCGCAGTGCGCGCTCCTTCACATCCGGCAAGCGCTCGAAATCGAAATTGCCGCCCGAGACGACCAGCACGACCGTCTTGCCCTTCACCTCGGGTCCGAGCGTGCGCAGCGCGTCGATCGCCAGCGCGCCGGCGGGCTCCAACACGATGCCCTCGACATTCAGCATTTCCAGCATGGTGCGGCAGAGTCGACCTTCCGGGGCCAGCACCACCTGCTCCGGCGAGAAGCGGCTGAGGATTTCGAAGGGCAAGGCGCCGATCTCGGCCACCGCCGCGCCGTCCACGAAGCCTTCCATCTGCGGCAGACGCACGCGGCGCTTCTCCTGAAGGCTCGTGCGCAGGCTCGGTGCGCCCAGCGGCTCCACGAGGCGGAAGGCGGGCTTGCGCTGACCATCGAAATAGAGCGCCATGCCCGAAGCGAGGCCGCCGCCGCCGACCGGCAGGACGAGCATATCCAGCGCTTCGTCGCCGAGCTGGCGCAAGACTTCCAACGCGACCGTCGCTTGACCTTCGACGATATCGGCATGATCGAAGGGCGGCACCATTTCGGCTTGGCCGGAGGCCGCGTAAGCGCGGGCCGCCGTGTAGCAATCGTCGAAAAAGTCGCCGACGAGTTCGATCTCGACCGCGCCGTTGCCGAAGGTTCGCGTCTTGTCGATCTTCTGCTGCGGTGTCGTCACGGGCATATACACGCGCCCTTCGACCCCGAAGTGTCGGCAGGCGAAGGCGAAGCCCTGCGCGTGATTGCCGGCCGAAGCGCAGGTGAACCGCGCCGCCGGGCCGCCCTGCGCCAATCGCTTGCGCATAAAATTGAAAGCGCCGCGGATCTTGTAGGAGCGCACCGGCGTCAGATCCTCGCGCTTCAGATAAATGCGCGCGCCATAGATGTTCGAAAGATGCTCGTTGAGCTGCAGCGGCGTCTCGGGGAAAAGCGCGCGTAGGGAGTCTTCCGCCTGCGCGACGCGGGCGTGAAAGTCAGACTGGGTCATGAAACGAATCTTCGTCGAAGGGCGGGACGGTACGGAAATGCTCGTGCCGCTTGGAAGCGGGCCTCAAGGCCTGATAGGCTCGGATGCGGCGGGCCGTCATCGGACGGGCGGCGCAAGCCGGACGCGCTCTGCGCTGATCGCTGCCACGCAGCGGCGGCGAACCTAGAGGGCGCCGGCGCCGATAATCAGGGAGACGATCCCGCCGATCGATGTTCTTGGCGTCATCGCACGTCTCCCTTCGCTTCCCGTTTCGATCGGCTTTGCTCTTCCTCCATGGCGGAGGATTTGTAAAGCCGCGCCGACGTAGGCATCAGAAGAAGACGTCCACAATTTCGAAGCGCGTCACGTCCACCAGCCCCTTGTCTGAGATGCGCAGGGCGGGAATGACGACGAGCGCCAAGAGCGAATGCTGCATATAGGCATTGTTCAACGCGCAGCCGGCCGCGCGCATGGCAGCGATCAGGCGGTCCGCCTTTTCGGCGACGATTTCCGCCCGCTCCACCGACATGAGACCGGCCACAGGCATCTCGATCAAAGCCTTTTCTTCGCCATCGGCAAAGAAGACCACGCCGCCCCCGACTTCGCCCAGCCGATTGGCGGCCTTGGCCATGCACTCGCCATCCGTGCCGACGACGATCATGTGGTGGCTGTCATGGGCGACCGTGGAGGCCATGGCACAGCGGCCACGATAGCCGAAGCCAGAGACAAACGCGTTCACGACCTCGCCCGTCGCGCGATGGCGTTCGACCAGCGCGATACGGCAGATGTCCTGGGCCTCGTCGCCGGGCACCGCGCCATCGACAACCGGCAAGGTCGCCGTCAGCGCTCGCGTCGGCGCCTGGTTTTCCACGACGCCGATCACCCTCGCCGTCACCTCGTTGCGTCCCTCAGGCGCGGCCAGCAGGAAGTCCTCCGCCTTCATGCGGCGACCAAGCTTCACCGTTCCGATGGCGCTGCCCGGATAGGCATATGCGGGGATGTCCGCCACGAGCCGCCCGTTTTCAGCGAGCTTCCGGCCGCGCGCGAAGACGGCGTCGATCTTGAGCTCCGCCAGATGAGACACGAGCAGGAAATCCGCGCGGCGGCCGGGGGTGACGGAGCCGATCTCGCGCTCGAGGCCGAAATGCTCGGCGGTGTTGATGGTGGCCATCTGAATCGCGGTGATGGGCTTCAGTCCCTGCGCGATAGCATGGCGCACGACGCGGTTCATGTGGCCGTCATGAATCAGCGTTCCCGAATGGCAGTCGTCCGTGCAGAGAATGACGTGCCGGGAGTCGAGCCCCTGTTCCGTGACGGCCCGGATCTGTTCGGCCACGTCGTACCAGGCCGATCCCAGGCGCAGCATGGCCTTCATGCCCTGCCGCACACGCGCGATCGCATCCTCCATGCGGGTGCCTTCATGGTCGTCCTGCGGGCCGCCGGCGACATAGGCATGGAAGGACCGACCGAGATCGGGCGAGGCGTAATGGCCGCCGACCGTCCTGCCCGCACGCCGCGTTGCCGCGATGGCGCCGACCATGGTCGGATCGTTGGCGATTACGCCGGGAAAGTTCATGACCTCGCCAAGGCCGATCATATTGGGCCATGCCATGGCCTGCGCCACGTCGTCCGGCGTCACGCTCGCGCCGGCTTCTTCAAGCCCCGGTGCCGACGGCACGCAGGAGGGCATCTGCACCCAGACATTGACGGGTTGCTCCACCGCCTCATCATGCATGAGCCGAACGCCGGCGAGCCCCAGAACGTTGGCGATCTCATGCGGGTCGATGAACATGGAGGTCGTGCCATGCGGGATGACCGCGCGGCAGAACTCCGTCACCGTCACCATGCCGCTTTCGACATGCATATGCGCGTCGCACAGGCCGGGCACGACATAGCGCCCGTTCGCTTCCACGATCTCGGTTCCCTCGCCGATGCAGTGGGAGGCGTCCGGGCCGCAATAGGCGAAGCGACCTTCCACGACCGCGAAATCAGTCTCCGGAATGATCTCGCCGGAATGGACATTCACCCAGCGTCCGCCGCGCACAACGAGATCGGCCGGCCGGCGGCCCATCGCGACATCCACGAGCTTCGGGGCGACGTCTTCGAAAGCGTTCATCGGAGTTCCATTCGGCTCGGCCAATTCCTCTCTTCGTATCGGCCCAACGTCCGAAAATCCATGCTGTCGGGTCAGAGGACGTGTTCCACCACGGCTCGCGGGACAGGTGATCGAGAGCGCGAAAACAGGGATTGAGGAAGTGATGCGAGGAGGCTATCAAGCAAGAAGCAGATGCGCTACGGCGTCTTGAACGAGACCCGCTGACGCGGCTTCAAATCCCCACACGTGGGGTGCGCGGGCTTGGCGAAATGGTAGACGCAAGGGACTTAAAATCCCTCGAACTTTGTTCGTGCGGGTTCGAGTCCCGCAGCCCGTACCAAATGATCAGACGATGGATCGCTTCTCGCGGCTCAGCTTAGCAATTTTTAACTATGCCGTGCGGTGGGTGAATGTCATCTGACCATCTATCGAGCGAAGTTTCAGCTTCAATCGCAGCAACTTACCAATTTATCAGACTATTTGATCTTCGAGTTGTGCGCCAATAAGCGCAGGTTTGGGGCGCTTGTTAAGGTTTATGCGCTGTGCTGTGATGCCGGTAGCGGTTCAAGGTTGCTTCCAGGGGGAACACCTTATGATGCAGGCAAGACTTTTCCCACTTTCCTCCACGCCGGACGCCGACTGGATTGCGTTCGATCACGACGACATCCGTATGGACGAAATGCTGGATCACCTGCGCAGCGACAATGTCGCTCTGGATACGCTTCGCGTCGCCTTGGAGCGAGACGGATCGTCCGACGCGGCCACCTGCAAATAAAGAACAGATCAGTTCGCAACAGGCATGGCGCGGCGGAGCTCCTCCCCACCGCGCCATGAGCCATCAGGCGGTGAGCTTGGCCGCGATTTCCGCGATATGCTTGCCTTGGAACTTCGCGCCGTCGAGTTCGATCGCGCTGGGCTGACGCGAGCCATCGCCATTGGCGATCGTCGTCGCGCCGTAGGGCGTGCCGCCGACGATCTGATCCGAGGCCATCTGGCCCTGGAAGGAATAGGGCAAGCCGACGATCACGAGACCGTGATGCAGGAGGGTCTTGTGGACAGACAGGATCGTCGCTTCGTTGCCGCCATGCTGGGTGGCCGAGGAGGCGAACACGCCACCGACCTTGCCGATCAGCTTGCCCTGGTACCAGAGGCCGCCGGTGCGATCCCAGAAGGCGGCCATCTGCGAGGCCATGTTGCCGTAGCGGGTCGGCACGCCAACGATGATCGCGTCGTAGTTGGCGAGTTCTTCCGGCTGCGCCTCGGGGAAATCATGGTTGGTCTTGAAACCGGCGGCCTGGACCACTTCGGCCGGCGCGGTCTCGGGCACGCGCTTGATGTCCACTTCCGCGCCAACCTCGCGCGCGCCTTCGGCCACAGCCTTCGCCATGGTTTCGATGTGGCCATAGCTCGAATAATACAGCACGAGAACCTTCGCCATCGTCATCCCTGTCGCTCAAATCTGACGCGGCCTACCCGCGCCATGCCGAGGGCAAGATAGAGCGCCATTCGCGCGGTAAAGCGAGCCACGATCCATTGACGCTCTGTCTTCCGGTTGGCACCTGCCGCCGTCGCTTTATCTTCATGCGACTGCCGGCCCCTGTCGCGCGACAGGCGAATCGAAGGATCGATCGAAATGACTGAGGCTCTTCAGCCCGCCCCCACGGCTGCCATGCTGGCGATCGGGGACGAACTCCTGTCCGGCCGCACCAAGGATCGCAACATCGCTCATCTCGCCGGCGTTCTGACGCTCGCCGGCATTGATCTGAAGGAAGTGCGCATCGTCGCGGACGACGAGAGCGCGATCATCGAAGCGCTGAACGCGCTACGCAACCGTTACGATCACGTCTTTACCTCCGGCGGCATCGGCCCGACCCATGACGACATCACGGCGGAAGCCGTCGCAAAAGCCTTCGCGCTGCCCTTGATCCAGCATCCCGAAGCGATGGACCGGCTGGCGCGGCACTACGCCGCGCGCGAGCTCCCCTTTACGGAGGCGCGGATGCGCATGGCCCGAACGCCCGAGGGCGCGTCGCTGATCGACAATCCGGTTTCGGTCGCGCCGGGCTTTCAGATCGGCAATGTGTTCGTCATGGCCGGCGTGCCGTCCATCTTCGTCGCGATGCTGGACAATGTCCTGCCCACCCTGCCCGGTGGCCCGGTCATGGAAAGCGCCTCCGTCGCCTGCCCTTTCGGCGAGGGCGACATCGGCGGCCCGCTCTCGCAGATCCAGAAGCAGCATCCCGCCGTCGCCATCGGCTCCTATCCGCGCTTCGACGGGCAGCGCTATTCGACGGAACTCGTTATCCGCTCGCGCGACGCGCAGGCGCTGGCCGGCGCGCGCGAGGCGGTGGAAGCGATGGTCGCCGAAATGGCGGCGAAAAGCTGAAGCGGGCCGAAGACTTGCCCGAAACGATGCGAGGCGTTATCGCACGCCGCTTACGCGCGTAAGCCCTTCGGAGATCAGCATGACGACGCCCGACAAGTCCTTTCCCGTGTCCTGGGAACAGTTCCACCGTGACGCGCGGGCGCTCGCCTGGCGTCTGGCGGGTCTGCGCAGCGAGTGGAAGGCGATCGTCTGCATCACGCGCGGCGGGCTCGTGCCGGCCGCGATCATCGCGCGCGAGCTGGGCACGCGGTTAATCGAGACGGTCTGCATCGCCTCCTATCACGACTACGACACGCAGGGCGAATTGCAGGTTCTCAAAGACATCTCCCCTATCCTGCGGGAAGAGGACGGCGAAGGCATTCTGATCGTCGACGACTTGACCGATACGGGCAAGACAGCCGCGCTGGTGCGCGCCATGCTGCCCAAGGCGCATTTCGCCACGGTCTATGCCAAGCCCAAGGGCCGGCCGCTGGTGGATACGTTCATCACCGAGGTGAGCCAGGACACCTGGATTTTCTTCCCGTGGGACCTCGGCCTCACCTTCCAGGCGCCCATCGCCAAGGGCTCGGCAGGCTGAGGTTTTCCCCAGCATCCACACCTGTCCCAAGCCAATTTTATCGAACGCTGGTTCCTCCGGGAGCCAGCGTTTATTTTTGGCCGTCTGGGAGCCACCGCTCGATCCGACCGAACTTGTGGATAAGCGATAGCGCAGGGAACCGAACGATCCATGAGGCTTTGAGTCGCGTGACCGTGAGCGTCCGACCGCTCCCAATTTTACGCTTTCCACACCCTTTGACGCGAGATTGTGGATATTAAAGTTTCACTACAGGCAGTAGGTCGCAGCCCGCACCGACACCATATATAGTGAAGCCAACACAAACTGAGAATCATACCGCCGTTCGGCCTCGCGATCGGCGCCGGCCTTGGAGTCGGCGCTCGTTTTTGCGCGTTCGTCAGGCGGGCATTCCCTGATCGGAGTAGGACGATGGGCCTGAAGATCGAACGGCGCTATACCAAGCGAGGCCAGGGCGCCTATGCCAGCGTGGAGTTCCGCAAGGCAACGAGCGAAATCCGCAATCCGGATGGCTCCGTCGTCTTCCGCCTCGCCGACATCGACGTGCCCGCACAGTTCAGTCAGGTCGCAAGCGACATTCTGGCTCAGAAATATTTCCGCAAGGCCGGTGTTCCGAAGGCCCTTCGTAAGGTCGAGGAGAACGACGTTCCGTCCTGGCTCTGGCGCTCGGTAGCGGACGAGAACGCCCTCGCCGCCGTCCCCGAGGACGAGCGTTACGGCTCCGAGATGGACGCACGTCAGGTCTTCGACCGCCTCTCCGGCACCTGGACCTATTGGGGTTGGAAGGGCGGCTACTTCCAGACGGAAGAAGACGCGGCCGCCTTCCGTGACGAGCTGGCCTTCATGCTCGCGACACAAAAGGTCGCGCCGAACTCGCCGCAATGGTTCAACACCGGCCTGCACTGGGCCTATGGCATCGACGGCCCCGGCCAGGGCCATTTCTATGTCGATTATCAGAGCGGTGAACTGACGCGCTCGGCCTCGTCCTATGAGCATCCGCAGCCGCATGCCTGCTTCATCCAGTCCGTCGCCGACGATCTCGTCAACGAAGGCGGCATCATGGACCTGTGGGTCCGCGAAGCGCGCCTCTTCAAATACGGCTCGGGCACCGGCTCGAACTTCTCGCAGCTGCGTGGCGAAGGCGAGAAGCTGGCGGGCGGCGGCAAGTCCTCCGGCCTCATGAGCTTCCTGAAGATCGGCGACCGCGCGGCGGGTGCCATCAAGTCGGGCGGTACGACGCGTCGCGCGGCCAAGATGGTTGTGGTCGATATCGATCACCCCGACATCGAGTCCTATATCGACTGGAAGGTGCGCGAAGAGGAAAAGGTGGCGGCGCTCGTCACCGGCTCTAAGATCGTCTCCAAGCACCTGAAGCTGATCCTGTCGGCCTGCGTGAACTGTGAAGGCGGCACGGGCGAGGAATGCTTCGACCCGAACGTGAACCCGGTGCTGAAGCGCGCTGTAAAGGACGCCAAGCGCGCCCAGGTTCCCGAGAGCTACATCAAGCGCGTTATCCAGTTCGCGCGGCAGGGCTACACGGACATCGACTTCCCCGTCTACAACACCGACTGGGATTCCGAAGCCTACCTGACCGTCGCCGGCCAGAACTCGAACAATTCCGTGCGCGTCACGGATGAGTTTCTTCAGGCGGTCGAACAGGACGGCGAGCACCATCTCATCGCCCGCACCACCGGCAAGGTGACCAAATCCCTCAAGGCGCGCGAGCTTTGGGAGAAGATCGGTTACGCGGCCTGGGCATCGGCCGATCCCGGCATCCAATTCCACACGACGATCAACGACTGGCACACCTGCGCGGCGGCCGGCGCGATCAACGCGTCGAACCCCTGCTCGGAATACATGTTCCTGGACGATACGGCCTGCAATCTTGCGTCCATGAACCTGCTTCAGTTCCGCGAGCCGGGCGGCCGGTTCGATGTGGATGCGTATGAGCACGCCACCCGTCTCTGGACCGTCGTTCTCGAAGTCTCCGTGCTGATGGCGCAGTTCCCGTCGAAGGAGATCGCCCAGCGTTCCTACGACTATCGCACGCTGGGTCTGGGTTTTGCCAATATCGGCGGCCTCCTGATGACGGCCGGCATTCCCTATTCCTCCGCCGAGGGCCGGGCGATCTGCGGCGCGTTGTCGGCGATCATGACCGGCGTCGCCTATGCGACATCGGCGGAAATGGCGCGCGAGCTCGGCCCCTTCCCCGACTACGAGCGCAATGCCGCAGGAATGCTGCGCGTCATCCGCAACCATTCGCGCGCCGCGCATGGCCTCGCCAACGGCTATGAAGGCTTGGCCGTCGAGCCGGTTCCCCTCGACCATTCCTCGCTGAAGGACAAGCGCCTTTCGGCCCGCGCCAAGCAGGCCTGGGCGCTGGCGCAGGAACTGGGCGAGAAGCATGGCTATCGCAACGCGCAGGTTTCCGTCATCGCGCCGACCGGCACGATCGGCCTCGTGATGGATTGCGATACGACGGGCATCGAGCCTGACTTCGCGCTGGTGAAGTTCAAGAAGCTCGCCGGCGGCGGCTATTTCAAGATCATCAACCGCGCCGTCCCCGAGGCTCTTCGCACGCTCGGCTATTCCGAAGCACAGATCGCAGAGATCGAGGCCTATGCGGTCGGCCACGGCAATATCAACCAGGCACCCGCCATCAACCCGGGCTCGCTGCGCTCCAAGGGCTTCGGCGACGAGCAGATCGAGGCGTTGAACGGCGCGCTCAAGAGCGCCTTCGACATCAAGTTCGCGGTCAACAAGTGGACGCTGGGCGAGGCCTTCTGCAAGGAGGTGCTCGGCCTCAACGACGAGCAGCTCAACGACTTCTCGTTCGAGATCCTGCCCTTCCTAGGCTTCTCGCGGAAAGACATCGAGGCCGCCAATATTCACGTCTGCGGCGCGATGACCCTGGAAGGCGCGCCCTTCCTGAAGGCTGAGCATTTGCCGGTCTTCGATTGCGCCAGCCCATGCGGTCGCATCGGCAAGCGCTCGCTTTCGGTGGAATCGCATATCCGCATGATGGCGGCGTCGCAGCCCTTCATTTCCGGCGCGATCTCCAAGACGATCAACATGCCGAATGATGCGGCGGTGGAGGACTGCACCAACGCATACATGCTGTCCTGGAAGCTCGCGCTGAAGGCCAATGCCCTCTATCGCGACGGCTCCAAGCTTTCCCAGCCGCTCAACGCGTCGCTGATCGCTGACGAGACGGACGAGGACGATCTGGTCGAGGAGACGGCAGCCGCCATCGCAGCCGCCCCGGCCGCTGCCAAGGCGACGGAAATCGCCGAGCGGATCGTCGAACGTGTGGTCGAGAAGGTCATCCGCGAGCGCGAGAAGCTTCCGAACCGCCGCAAGGGCTATACGCAGAAGGCGATCGTCGGCGGCCATAAGGTCTATCTGCGCACCGGCGAGTTCGACGACGGGCGTCTTGGCGAAATCTTCATCGACATGCATAAAGAGGGCGCTGCCTTCCGCGCGATGATGAACAATTTTGCCATCGCCATCTCGCTCGGCCTGCAGTTCGGCGTGCCGCTCGATGAATATGTGGAGGCCTTCACCTTCACGCGCTTCGAACCGGCCGGCATGGTGCAGGGCAACGAGGCGATCAAAAACGCGACGTCGATCCTCGACTACGTGTTCCGCGAGCTGGCGGTCTCCTATCTCGGCCGACACGACCTCGCCCATGTCCAGCCGGAAGAGTTGAGCGCCTCGACGATCGGTCGCGGCGTGGAAGGCGACAAGCCCGCTCCCTTGCCGATTTCGGCCGGCATGGTGCGTGGTCAGACCTCGAAGTTCCGCCTCGTGTCCTCGTCCGATCCGCAGGGTTCGGGCAGCACGCTGTCGGCCCCTGTCGCGAAGGCGACGACCGGATCGGTGGTCACGGCCGTTCTGCCGCGCTCCGCCGCACCGCTCGCCCGCTCGGGCGGCGCGCAGGTGACCGCGTTCAAGCGCGATTACGAGACGGCTCCGCTCGCAGAACCCGCCCCTATCGCGGACACATCTCCAGCGCAGGGTCTCTTCGAGTCCCCGCTCTCCTACGGGGCGTCCGAGCGCGACGTCTCCCGGGTCGAAGCCGCCCCCAGGGCCACCAGCGCCGAACGCCGCGCCCAAGCCTTGATGAAAGGATACACCGGCGACAGCTGCTCCGAATGCTCGAACTTCACCATGGTGCGCAACGGAACCTGCCTGAAGTGTGACACCTGCGGAAGCACATCCGGGTGCTCCTGACCAACAAGAGCGTTGTGTCACTATGTGTGAAATCCAGCAAAGTTTGCACATCGAACCGCAGAAAACTCAACGTTATCAACGTTAGTGCCGTTTAATTAAAGCAAGTGGCCTCATTCAAAAGAAACCTGCGCGGCTTAGGTCGCGCAGGGATACTTACTGGAACGAAACGTGAATCCCGGTCCCTGCCTTGAGTGCCCGGTTGGGACGACCCTGGAAGCCGCATCGAAGCGGACGAGCAAGCGCAGGAACGGAAGCATGGCCAACAATTGGAAGTATGATCGCGCCAGGAAATCGATCGACGACCGGATCTCCGACGTCGAAACGGTGACGATCGTTGATTACACGCGCGAGACGGATCTAACGTCGATCCCCACCAACAAGGCGTACCGCATGGATGCGGCTCACCTCTACGTCGAGATTCTGAACTTCGCTGACATCCTGGCCACCACCGGCATCGATGGGATCACTGCTCACCGTCGGGCCCTCAGGTTCCTGAATCTGCACCAGCGAGCAGTTCACCGCATCCTTTCGCGCACCGACACGCGGCGTGTCGACTTCCACAACCAACGTCTCCATTCGATCGTCGCCAAGCCGTATGGAACGGCGCAGGAAGCGACCCGAGTTCACCGCGCAGTAGCCATCGCGCAACTGGTGACGGAGGTTCTTGCCGAAACGGGCGACGAGAGCAGTCACGTACCGAGCGCCCAGGTACGTGTCGGGATCGACACGGGACTGGCTCTCGCCGTCAACAACGGTCGAAACGGATATTGAGAGCCGCTCTTCCTGGGCAAGGCGGCGAACATGGCCGCAAAGTTCGCCTCAAATGGTTCAGTCGTTGGCATCTACCTGACCAACGACGCACGTCGCGCTATCGGCCTGCCCGAACTCGGCGATAACAAGGACAGCACGACGGCCCTGACCGCGCAGGAGATTCAGAAGTCCGTCGATGCTGCTGACCTGGGTGTCTCCAAGACAACGATCGTCAACGAATGGAAGAAGGATAACGACGATCACCCGATCGGTGCCCACAATTTCACCCGTGCCACACCGCCCTTGAAGGACTTGAACTTTAATCTCCTGACGCCTGGCAATTCCAAGCGCATGGATACCGTTTCCATCTATGCCGACATCGACAATTTCACCGCCTACGTGAACGCGCACATCGAAGACGATCCTCAGAACATCGTCCGCTGTCTCCACGTGATTAGAGCGGAACTCGATGGGGTACTGTGGGCTGATTTCGGTGGTCGACGTGTCCGCTTCATCGGTGACTGCATCCACGGTCACCTACTCGAAGGAACCGCGCACAACACGGACGAGGAAGCGACCATCTCGACCGGCGCGATCTGTTCGGGCGCTTTGCGCAGCTCGTTCGACTTGGCTCTGGAACGGCTTGAGGCCAATGACGTGCCGATCGACAATC
>NZ_BBWS01000045.1:0-9488 GCF_001463925.1 Aureimonas sp. N4
AGGCGTCTCCAACCCCGAACCGAAAACCTTTCGGCGGCTTTTCCTACAACTTTAGCGCTGGTTCCTTACGCTTCGGGTTGACACCAAGTTAGGCGCTCCTCACCCTTGCATTGTGAACGAATAAAGGTGGGAAATGCGAAAGCATCTTTTTTTGGCCGGTTTGACTACATTAAGCGCCTGCGTATCAGCACCATCGGCATATAAGGCAGGTTCGACACTGTCTCAGAGGCAGGCTGATTACGATATGTGTAAGATTGCAGCCATCCGGGAAATTCCGGCAGAAATGTCTACTAGCATGTCTGGTGGATATTATAACCCGGGTTCAACGCAGTGTACGAGCATAGGCAATCAGACAACCTGCAACCAAATAGGGGTAGTGAATATCCCTGCTCAAGCTGTTACTGTTGATCAGAATCAAAGCCTGCGGGATAGAACTATTCTAAGATGTATGTCGACTAAGGGGTATCAATTCCCAACCAAGCCGACATGCTCAAGCCAAGCCGAGCGAGATGCAGCCGCAGCCCTACCTCAACCGCAGAACGCGGCCGAATTTAAATGCAACGCGGGTGTCGATCTAGCGCGCTAATTATCAACTATACCTCGCTCGCAGACTCACCTTTTGAAGGCGCTGGGGCAGAGGTCGGTGAGCGTGCAGCGGTCGCAGGCCGGCCGCCGATAGTGGCAGATTTTCTGCCCGTGCAGCATCAGGATTTCGTGGTTGTTATAGAGCGCCTGCGCGCTCCAGTCCGCCGGCAGCTGCGCCCGCAGGATGGCATGGGACGGGCCGACATCCACCTTCGGCCCGATCAGTGCGAGGCGCTGGGCGACGCGGTGATGATGGCTGTCCACCGGTAGGGCCGGCATTCGCAGCACGGAGAAGGACAGAACCGCCGCGCTCGTCTTCGGCCCGACGCCGGGCAGGGCTTCCAGCCAGCGCCGCGCGGGTTCGACCTCCAAGCCGGCCAGGAAATCGAGGTCGAGCTTTCCTTGGCGATCGCGCAGGGCTCGCAGGATCTCCTGAAGCCGGGGAGCCTTGAGTTCGGGCCAGCGCACGCCCTGAATCAGTTCTTCCACCTCTCCCGTCTCGGCCTCGATCATCGCATCCCAATCCGGGAAGCGAGCCCGCAGAGCCTTGAAGGCGCGCCCGGAATCGGCGTTGCGCGTGCGATGCGACAGGAGCGAGGAGATCAACTCGCTGACCGGATCGAGCGAGTGGAAATAGGGGATCGGGCATTCATAGGTCTGGCAGAGCCGGCGATGCACCTCCAGCGCCTTCTCCCGCAGGGCCTCGTCAGGTGGAGCCCGCGCCGGCTCGGCGGCGGGAGCGGGCTCCCGCAAAGAGGCGGTGGAAGCTTTTGCGCGCGGCCGCCGCGCTGGCGCAGGCTTGAAAAGGACAGGGGCTGGATCGTTCGGGCGCATATACGGGAAATTTGCCGGCGCGGCCCAGCGTTCCACTAGCGCCCCCGCGGCCCTTTGACTCAAGGACGGCTCTCGTAGGCTTGCGGCGTTCGAGGCGAGGTCCGGCTGGGACGAGTGACGATCATATGAGGATCAAGCGAAGAATCGCCTGATCCTTCGAATTGCTCAGCCGAGCTTTCCTGGTCTGGAAGCTGCTACTTGGCGCTTTGCGGCGCGACGGCACCGGGCGGGATCACCGGCGTCGTGTTCGGATCGGGATCGGGCACCGGGGCAGCCATGTCGGGATCGCCATCCATCTGGGGCATGAGGACGCTTTCGCAATCATCGAGCTGATCGGTCAGCATCTGCTCGTCCGATGTGGTCCCGGCCGATGGGTTGGCGGGATCGACCGTGCAGCTTTCGGCCGGCGAAGGAGCCTCTTCGTCGGGCGCTGCGGCCTGAGGAGCTTGCGGCGCCTGAACGGGCGGGGCGGGGGGCGGCACCTGCGCGAAGGCCGCGCCCGACAGGAGGGCAAAGGCCACTGAGGCGGCCAGAAGGGAATGGATGCTGCGCGCAGTCATGGTTGCGAATCTCCTTCGCGGGGCTCGGGCCGATCTTGCCGCCGATCCGATCCGAATTGAGGCGGAGGCCGGAGGGGCCGACCAAAAAGGCAGGCACGGTGCCGGTCTCTCGCCGGATGGGCTTATGGCTGCCTTACCCTCAACGCTTCAAGCGGGCTTCGGGCTCCCTCTGAACGGAGGGGGAAGGAGTTTGGGCGTCCGCCATTGAAGGCTGTCGCGCCCTCTAGGGGCGCCGGACGCGGTGTTCACAGCGCATGGAGGGAGGGCGAAGCGCCGAGCGTGGCCGGCGATGCCTTGCCCTTCGCGTTACAGAAGCCAGCTCAGAAGAAGCGGCGCAAGAAGGGCGGTGACGAGGCCGTTCAGCGCCATGGCGAGGCCGGCGAAGGCCCCGGCCACATTGTCCACCTGAAAGGCGCGCGCCGTGCCGATACCATGCGAAGCGAGGCCCGCCGCGAAGCCGCGCGCTGCATAGTCGCGGATGCCGAGCGCGTTCATCAAGGGCGTCACGATGATCGCGCCGATCACCCCGGTCGCGATCACGAAGACGGCGGTCAGTGTCGGGTCCGCGCCGAGCCCTTGCGAGATGCCCATGGCAATGCCGGCCGTCACGGATTTGGGTGCCAGCGCCAGGACCAGTGACGAGGGGAGATGGAGGAGAGACGCGAGCGCGACAGTGGAAGCAATGCCCGCAGACGCGCCGACAAAGAGCGCCACAATGATGGGGGCCAATGTCTCGGCAATGACGCGTCGGTTGCGATAAAGCGGAACGCCGAGCGCGACGGTGGCCGGCCCGAGCGCGAAATGGATGAACTGCGCCCCTTGGAAGTACGTGACATAGGGCGTGTCGCTCGCCTCCAGAACGGCGACCACGAGAATGATGGCCAGAAGCACCGGGTTCGCCAGAGGATGGAAGCCGGTGAAAGCGGCCAGACGCCGGGCCAGAAGAAAGGCGCCGAGCGTCACGGTCAGCCAGAGAAGGGGGCTGGCCGACAGATAGACCCAAAGCTCGAACAGGCTGACGGGAGCGGGCGCGGCGTTCACGAGCGCCGCTCCGAGGCGAGGCGCACGAGACGGAAGGCGGCGACCGTGACCAGCATCGTGATCGCCGTCGAGCCGACCAGCGTCAGCACGATGCCGAACCCGTTCTGCAGGATCAGATCGAGCTTGCCGGCGACGCCGACACCGGCCGGCACGAAGAGCACGCCGAGATACAGCAGCAACCCGTCCCCCGCTTCCTCCACCGATCGTGTCCGCGCCTGGACGCGTTCGTTCGAAAACCGCTCCGACAGCGCGAGATAGACGATCAGCAGGAGAATGCCGATCACCGGGCCGGGCACCGGGCCTGAGGTTACGTGGCGGATGGCTTCTCCCAGCAATTGGCAGGTGAGAAGAACAAAGAGGCCGTAGAGCATGATCCGCCTTCGGGATTGTCGGGAAACCAGCGTGGAGCGCCCGGCTTTCGCTGGACGGGCGCAGCGCCGGGTGGCGGCCAAGATCGCGCTTCGGCCCAAGTCCCGCAAGACGCCCCGGCGGCATCCTTCCTATGCATTCAGTGCAAGTCTTTGCATCTCGCTATGCGCCAATCCAGAGTCTTCGGACGAACTCCGCGAGCGGCAGACGATGGGGAAAATTTCAATCCCTCATGCGGAGCGGAGGCGATGCGAGACACGGAGCCAAGCTCATGCGACAGCCCGACACGATGCGCGAAACGTCAGGTTTGCGCTGCCTGCCTCAAAAGATCGGGCTCGCCGAACCCGCAAAATCTTGTCCGGTGCGAACGCATCGCCGGAGCGGCGTCGACCGGCTCGTCAGGGCGTCTGCGGCACCAGAAGCAGGATTTCGAGTTCGCGCCCCCAAGGTGGCGACCAGTTCTCGGCTTCCATGCGAAAAAGGGTGGGGCCGATCTTGCGGACGTTCTCGCCGCAGAAGGACACGAGGTTCTTCGGGTTGCCCTTGTCCACCGTCAGCGTGAAATGGCCAACCGTCCCGGCCCAGTTGGCACCCGTGGACCAGATGTAGGAAATCCAGTTCTCGACATAGGGATAGCTCGTCCAAACGCCGTCCTTGACGCCGGAGGCCTTGAGGCGGGTGACGATGTCATCGCCCAGACAATATTTCTGGCGGGTGGCGGCCAAGCGAGCCGGCCCGTCCTCCGTCTCGTTCAGGAAGCTCACGCCCGCGGTCGCGCCGAGGCTCGGCTTGTAGCGATGCTCGACGGTGACGGTTTTCCCCGCCGGGAAGGTCGCGTGCCAGCTATAGGTCGAGCGCAGGAGCCAGATCGGGATATCGTCGATGCGGGTCTTCCCGTTCTCCTCGTATTCGGTCGGCATCACGAGGCCGAGCCCGCGCAGGGTTCGCTTGGTCGGCTCGTCCAGCGCCTGGACCGCGTCGTGCGTGGCGGCGAGATGCGGCGCCAGCGGAATCTTGTGATCCAGGAGAACCTGCGTCCGCTCGATCCCGGCCGCGAAGGCGTAAGGGTGGAGGGTCGCCGAAACCGGCTTTCCCTCGAATGTCGTCGTGAAGCCGAAGAGATTCTGCGGATCGTCCGTCGGCACGCTGGTCATGAAATCCATGCTGCCTTCGATGTCGGGCATCGGAAAGGCGACCAGCACGTCCTCGTCGTCGGGGCCATTATTGTGGAATTGATAGGTGATGCGGATTTCGTCGGGCGAGACGAAGAGATCTTCCGAGCGCATCTCGATCCGGTCGGATCGCACGAAGGTCAGGCCCTGCGTGCCGAGCTGGGCCATCGTGTCGTTGGCAAGCGCGATGTCGAGCGGCAGCGCGAAAAGCAACGCCCCGGCCAGAGCCTGACCGGCCCGTGCTCCCATCCCGTTCCTCATAGGCCCATCCCCCCCTTTGCGCCGCGCCTGCAAGCCTATCGCGGGCGCGGCGGTTTCGCCATGGCGCGCCGGCTTCTGAGGCCGGCGGGGAGGGTGTCAGAGCGTCGGCAGCGCGCCGACGATGCGCAGCGAGAGGCCCTCGTGCGGGTCGAGCGAGATCTTCAACTTGCCGTCCTCGCCCAGATCGCCTTCGATCGTTTCGGCGATCATGTCCACCACCGGGCCCGGGCGCACGTTGGAGAGTTCGATCACCTCTTCCACCGGGTTCAGGCTGAAGTTCAGCGCCGTCAACTGCGTGCCGCGCCCGTCCGGCAACTCGTGCACCATTACGAGAAGACCTGGGCTGGTGACGTCGGGAATGGCGGTCTGGCGCGCGGCGGCGATGCCATAGGCGTCGCGGACCTGGAGCAGGCGCTTGAGGCGCGAGGCGAAGGAGTCCGGGTTCTCCAACTGCTCGTAGAGCGAGCCGTAGAGCGAGCGGGCGCGTGGCATTCCGCCCGCCGAATAGCGCGAGCCGGGCGCGGCATTCGTCAGGTCGTAGGCCCCGCGCTCGATCCAGCGCGTGTCGCCGTCGCGCATGAAGTCGGCGACCTGTTCGGGCTCGAGCGGCAGGGCGCCCACGAGATCCCATCCCGACAGCGCGAAGACGCCCGGCTGATAGGCGTTGTACATGGCGAGCAGGAGATGGGCCTTCTGGATCGCGGCGATCTCCTCGTCGCCGATGGTCGAGAGGTCGCTGATCCCGAGCGCGGCCGCCACCACGCTCGCCGTCGTGCAGGCGACGCCATTGGTGACGAAGCGCAGATTATAGGGTGCCGAGGGGCCGCTCAGCTTCTCGTACATGGTCTCGCGGATATGCGTGCGCAGCGTGCGGCCCTGCCAGGTCTGGCCCTGGAACGTGTAGATGTCGTTGGCGTGCAGGGTCCAGAAATGCACGAGTTCGAGCGTCAGCTCGTCGTGATTCTGGAGCGCATGGATCAGTGAAGCCGGGTCGATCCCATATTCATGCACCGTGCGCAGCATCATGCGCAGGAACTCGGTGTCGCCGGTGAGCAGGGCGTGCTGATAGGCGGGCCGCGTGATGAAGTCGTAGGACAGGTCCGCCCCGCCCTTGGACATCACGGCGATGTCGTCCACCGTCAGATTCAATTCCTGGAAGGAAAAGCCGCCGGCCTTGCGGATCATGCCCGCCAGAAGCTGGTTGCCGACCACCGACAGCGGATGGCCCTCCGACCAGGCCGGCCCGTCCGTGCGCTTTTCGACGCCGAGGAAGCCGTTGGCGTCGAGGCGCAGGCCGCGCGCGCCCATCTGGTCGATGGAGTGGAGCGCATCGCCCGTGATCATCTGCTGGGCCGCGAAGGACGGATCCAGCCAGTTGAGGCTCGGCTGGCCTTCCTTGAAGTAGTGGAGATAGACCCAGCGGCGCGACGTGCCATCGACGCCGACGATCGGCCCGGTGGCGCTCCAGTCGGTTTCCTTGACCCCGGGCTCGAAGAAGATGACGCGCTGCAACTGGCCGACGATATAGCCTTTCTCGCGCAGCGTATCGACGATTGGCGGGGGCAAATTCACGGCATCGCGCCCTTCGGGCACGTCCGGCAGGAGAGCCCAGTCTTCCTCCTGAATCTCGACCATATGATACAGGCCGGGATAGTCGCCATATTTCATTTCCGCGAGGCGGAAATCGGCGCCCTTGCCGGTATGCGCCGGCACGACGTCATCGATCACGACGGCATTGTGCGCCGCCGCCATGCGGCTGAGGGCGACATATTCCTCGCTCGTGCCGAAGGCGGGGTCGATGTCGAAGCTGATCCGGTCGAAATTGCCGTCGATCGTGGGCGAGTAGCGCCCGTCCTTGTAGCCGCCGGCGCGCTTCATCGGGCCGGTGTGGATGCCGCGCACGCCGATCGAGGAAAGCGCCGACCAGAGCCGTTGCTCGCCCAGCATGGACAGGACGCTGTTTCCGTCGCGCGTCACGATCGAGGCGGGATAGGCGGTGAACCAGACGGGCGCGACGGCCGAGGCCACGCGCGGGCGCGTTTCGGCATAAGGGCGCTGCCACAGCCGGCCCTGGCCGCCATATTTCTCGGCGGCGGACTTGGCCTGACGCAGCATCGACATTTCGACAAGCGCTTCAATGGTCTCGTTCATCGGCATATCGCTGGCGGCCCTCGTGTCGTCCTGATGCGGAAGGACCAAACGTGGCCCGGAGGGGAAGTTTCCGCGCCAGCACGATCTTTCAAGTCTTGACGATGCCGATCTCTTCGTGAGCGAAGGTATTCGGGAAACCGTTCGGCGAGGCGTCTGCGCGGATCGGGAACGCGCGGAAGGATTAGTGCAAGCGGTGTTTCAGTGCGACTGAGTCGGCTTCAAAGGCCGAGCCCGCCTCACTCATGAACGGGCTCGGATCAAAGACGGGGGTCCGAATAGCCGTTGACGGCCTGCGTGGCGCCGGGCTCCCCAGTCTCGCGGAATTCCAGCGGAATCGCCTCATCATATCCCAGGCATCGCGCGAACTCGGCCAGAAGGGCAGGGTCGAGATGCCCACGCCACTGGAACATGCGCGAAAGCGCCTCGTCCGCATGCCAAGCCTTGCGATAGGGGCGCACCGATGTCACCGCGTCGTAGATATCGCAGATCGCCGCGATCCGCGCATGATGGCTGATCTCCTCGTCCGCCAGCCCGTCCGGGTATCCCGTGCCGTCGAGGCGTTCGTGATGATGGCGGCAGACATCGAGAACAAGCTCGGGCATGTCGGGATGGGCGCTCAAGATGCGGCATCCCTCCTCCGGATGCGTGCGGATCAGGTCCATCTCGGCCTCGGTCAAGCCCGAGGGCTTCAGAAGGATGGAGGAGGGGATCGCGACCTTGCCCACGTCGTGAACGAGGCCCGCCATGCCGATGAGATGCAGTTCCCCTTCATCCATGCCGAGATGGCGGCCGAAGCGCACCATCAGCGCGCTCACCGCGACGGAATGGAGGAATGTGTAGGAATCGGTGGACTTGATGCGCGTGAGGCCGATCAGGGCGGTGGGATTGCTGTTGAGCGAGGCGATGATTTCCTTGGTCACGCTGAGCGCCACATGCGGATCGACCTTCCGGCCCATGCGCGCGTCGCCCATCAGCCGGCTCATCGCCTGCTTGCAGTTGCGCAGCGTTCGCTCGGCCCGGCGTTGTTGGAAGGTGAGCTGCGACAGCGTGAGTTTCGAGGGCGCGCCTGCGCCGATGGTGGCTGCCTTCTGCCCCTCGACGGCCAATGGTCGAACCGGCGTGCTTCTGCTGTCGTCAATGATAACGGACGCCACACGGCTGGCTTGAAGCCGAGCCAAATCCCTTGGCTTGGTCAGCAGGAACTGCGTTTTCCAAAACGGGTGATCCGTCCAACTGCCATCGAAGCCCACAATATACATTCCCAATCTTGCATCATGGGGCGATATCTGTCGGATCATGGCGAGTCTGGCTAATATAGGAGGAGGTGATACTGAGTTAAATTCCAAGGATCCCTGGAATATCGATCAGGATAGCCTGTATTGGTTCATGAGCCGTTACGTCTGCGCGTGGCCGATCGCCACTAGCCTGCGTTTCTACCTTTGGGGAATGCGGGCGTTTCCAATGGCGAAATCTTGTGGGCCGCGCCGACGGGAGCCGAAAGCCGAGCGTTCTGAGAAGGGGTGGGTCAAAAATTAGCGGCAGCGTTAAAGGGTTTTCAACCCTTTTCTGTTTCACGTGAAACATGCGGCCGAGTCGCGGTCGAACGTCAGCCTAGAAGATCGTCCGGCTTGACACGAAAATGCTGAGCCAGACGCAAGAGCGCCTTTGGCGGAATATCGCGCCTTCCATCTTCCACGGCTTTCAGCATCTGAACCGGCAGGTTCGTGGCGCGCGCCAAAGTCTCGATCGTTTCTCCATCCGTCGTCCGCAAGCGGCGAACATTGTCTCCCAAAGCCATCCTGTTCCTTTCTTCAAACGGTCTGCGCGTCTCCGCTGCGCTTTCTAACGCGCTGGCGCCTGTTTCGACATCGGGAGCCGAATGGAAGCCTTCCGCGGCCTTGCGGCTCGTGTCTTGCATTTCGGGTCAATCTGCCCCGTTTTCGAGCGGGCGCGGCCGATTGCCCCGAATCCAAACGGGCTCCGTGAGGCTGTGAGGTCGCCTCTCGTGATGCCGCAAGAGTCACCGATGTCTTAAGCGGAACGATCTTTTAACCCTCTTCGGTAACCATAAGCACATGAGGGGCGGCGGTGATTTGGAGCTGTGGCCCGGTGTGATTGCGCGGTGTTGTCGCGTTGAGTGGGTGGTGGTGGCGCTATGTCCAGGTCCGGTGGGGTTCGCGTGTCTCGTGCAGTGCCAGCGTCGAAGGCCGCGCCCGCAGCGGAGCGCCTGGGCGCAGGCACGCCGCTGGGCTTCGCCGGTGCGGGGGCTCCGGCCCTCTCGCCAAGCCAGCCCGAATGGCTCGACACGATCATCAAGGGCGACTGCGTGTCCCGCATGGCCGCGCTGCCCGCCGGCAGCGTCGATGCCATCTTCGCCGACCCGCCCTACAATCTTCAGCTCGGCGGCGATCTCACGCGCCCCGACCAGTCACGCGTCGATGCCGTTACCGAGGAGTGGGACCGCTTCGAGAGCTTCGAGGCCTATGACGCCTTCACGCGGGCCTGGCTGCTCGCC